>NZ_JBSFKO010000105.1:0-1003 GCF_053598575.1 Streptomyces sp. NPDC001100 | reverse complement strand
TGCTCCCCCACCACCGCAGCCGGATCCACCCCGACCACATCCACCCGAGCCACCAACCCGGACACATCCACCGCATCCGCCCCGGGCACCACCAACACCCCGGACTCCACCAACAACCGCGCCCGCAAAACCTCATGACGCTCCATCAGGGCTGCCAGCGCGTCCCGCAGCGCCGCCTCGTCCAGTCCCGTCGGCGCCTCGACCGCCATCGACTGCACGACCGCCCGAACGCCGTCGGCACCGGCCCGGTCCAGCACCTCTCGCATCACCGGCGTCAGCGGCACCTCACCGACGGCGGAGTCCGCCGGGCGCGCGCCGTCCGCCGCTCCGTCGACCGGCGTCGCCACCGCGGCCAACCGCACCGGTGTCCGCAGCTCGTGCACCTGGCGGGCGCCGACGACCAAACCCTCGCGACGGGACCGCGACACCAGCAGCATCGCCGTGATGGAGTCGCCGCCCAGCGCGAAGAAGCTGTCCCCGACCCCGACCTCCTCCAGCCCCAAGACCTCGGCGAACAGGGCGCAGAACGCCTCCTCGGCGGGCGTCGCCACAGCCCGACCGGCACTCAGCGCAGCCTCCGGCACCGGCAGCGCGGCTCGGTCGATCTTCCCGTTGACGGTCAGCGGGAACAGGTCCAGGACGACGAGCGCCGACGGGACCATGTACTCCGGGAGCCGGGTGGCCGCGAACTCCCGCACGTCTTCGTCGTCCGCGCCCCCGACGACGTATCCGACCAGCCGACCATCCCGAGCCACCACCACGGCCCGCTCGACCTGCGGGTGCGCGGCAAGGACGGCCTCCACCTCCCCCAACTCCACCCGGAAGCCACGGATCTTCACCTGCGCGTCCGCACGTCCCACGAACTCCAACTGCCCGTCCGACGTCCACCGCGCCAGATCCCCGCTGCGGTACATCCGCCCGCTGCCGTCACCGAACGGGCACGCGACAAACCGCTCCGCCGTCAGATCCGCACGACCGATATAGCCGCGGGCCAGACCCTCCC
>NZ_JBSFKO010000104.1:0-1025 GCF_053598575.1 Streptomyces sp. NPDC001100 | reverse complement strand
ACGGGCCATCAGACCGCCCAGCGTCCCCGACGCACCCGTGATCAACACCGTGCCCGAAGGGTTCAACTCCGCCAGCTCCAGCGCGGGCTCTGGTACCGACGCCCGGACCAGCCTCGGCAGGTACGCGGTTCCCTCTCGTACCGCCAACTCCGGCTCCGCGCCGCTCGCAAGAACCCCGGGCAGGGCGCGCACCGACGCGTCGTCCCGGTCGGTGTCCACCAACGCGAACCGGCCCGGCGCCTCGGCCAACGCCGCCCTGACCAAACCCCACACCCCAGCAGCCGCCAGATCAGGCACATCCTCACCCGGCCGGACAGCCACCCCACCACTCGTCACCACAACCAGCCGGGCCCCCGACACCGCGTCGTCGGCCAGCCACTGCTGGACCTCCGCCAACACCTCACACACCACGTCACGAACCCCTGCGGGCACACTGACCGGCGTGCTGCCGAGCGCCGGCGCGGCCAGGAGCACAACATCAGGGGCCGGTGCGCCCTCCGCCACGGCGGCGGCCAGCGTCGACACATCCGGGTAGACGGTGACGGCCCCATCAACGGCGGTGACCAGTGAGGCGGCGAACGGTGCGTCGTCGCCAACGACCGCCCAGGTACCTGCCACAGCCGGCGCTTCGGTGTTCAGAGCCGCCTGCGTCCACTCCAGGACATACAGCGAATCCGCCCCACCGGCACCCCCCGCAGACAACCGCCCACCAGGCACCGGACGCAGCGCCAACGACGCCACGGACGCCACCGGCTCGCCCTCCGCATCGGCAACGTACACGGTCAAGGTGTCGCGACCCGCCGGGACCAGGCGAACCCGCACAGTCGTCGCGCCCGTCGCGTACAGGCGCACGCCGGACCAGACGAACGGCAGCAGCGGCTCGGTCCCCATCTCTGCGGTGTCGTCGGCCGGGACGAGTCCGGCGTGGAGCGCGGCGTCCAACAGAGCCGGGTGAATGGCGAACCCACCGGCATCGGCGTGCTGCTCCTCCCCCAGCACCACCTCCGCGTACGTCACCTCACCCA
>NZ_JBSFKO010000103.1:0-1029 GCF_053598575.1 Streptomyces sp. NPDC001100 | reverse complement strand
GCCACGTCCAGCACCGCCGCATCGAAACTGAACGACGCGAACTGCAACGCCGTAACACCAAGCTCCGCACCGAGAACGGGACGCATGGCCGACGCCAGATTCGCCACGGAGGCGTGCGCCACGGCCACACCCTTCGGGCGCCCCGACGACCCCGACGTATAGATGACGTAGGCCAGTTGGCCCGGATCGACGACGCTGTCCGGCCCCCCACCGAACTCGGTCTCCAGTTCCGCGGGCAGGACGGTCTCCACCTCGGCCGGCAGCCGGTCCGCGGTCTCCTCCGCGACCAGCACCAACTCCGCACCGCTGTCAGCCACCATGAACAACAACCGGTCGGACGGATACTCCGGATCCAACGGGACGTAAGCCCCACCGGCCTTCCACACCGCGAGGACCGCAGTCACCATCTCGGTTCCGCGCGGCAGACACAGCCCCACCCGCGACTCACGCCCCACACCCCGCGCCACCAAACCGCGAGCGACAGCGTCCGCACGCGCGTCCAACTCGGCGTACGACAGCGACTGGTCGCCAGACCGCACGGCCGTCGCGTGCGGAGTTTCCACGGCCCATCGTCGGAACCGGTCGAGGACCGTGCCGGGCTCCGTCGGCACAGCGGTGGCGTTCCACTCCTCCACCACCGCGGCGCGCTCGGACTCGTCCAACAGCTCAAGCTCGGCGAGCCGGACCTCCGGGTCCGCGGCGAGCCGCTCCAACGCGCGCACCACGCGATCGATCAAGGTCCGGGCGGCATCGCCGTCGAAGGCGTCCGGGCGATAGTCCAGCCGTAGGGTCAGCCCCTCCTCGGACCGGACGCCCAGTGCCAGCGCGAAGCTCGTCGACTCGCGCGACGCGACACCTGAAATCGTCAGGCCCGCCACTGACGGTTGTGCCGCCGGATCGCCCGGGTAGTTCTCGAAGGCCAGGAGCGTGTCGAACGTCGCACCTGGGCCGGCGGCCCGCTGCACCTCGCCCAGCCCGACATGCTGATGGTCCAGCAACGCCGACTGCCGCGCCTGAAGCACCCCAAGC
>NZ_JBSFKO010000102.1:0-1043 GCF_053598575.1 Streptomyces sp. NPDC001100 | reverse complement strand
CACCCTTACCCCGGGACAACCACCGCCCGGGCTGGACTACCTTCCTGCGTCACCCCATCACTCACCTACTAACCGCTTGGGCCGGCGGCTCCACCACTTTCCATTCCCCGAAGGGTCCGGAACGGCTTCACGGCCTTAGCATCACGATGCTCGATGTTTGACGCTTCACAGCGGGTACCGGAATATCAACCGGTTATCCATCGACTACGCCTGTCGGCCTCGCCTTAGGTCCCGACTTACCCTGGGCAGATCAGCTTGACCCAGGAACCCTTAGTCAATCGGCGCACACGTTTCTCACGTGTGTATCGCTACTCATGCCTGCATTCTCACTCGTGAACCGTCCACCACTAGCTTCCGCTGCGGCTTCACCCGGCACACGACGCTCCCCTACCCATCCATACAGGCGTTGGCCCTATTGTATGAATGACACGACTTCGGCGGTACGCTTGAGCCCCGCTACATTGTCGGCGCGGAATCACTAGACCAGTGAGCTATTACGCACTCTTTCAAGGGTGGCTGCTTCTAAGCCAACCTCCTGGTTGTCTCTGCGACTCCACATCCTTTCCCACTTAGCGTACGCTTAGGGGCCTTAGTCGATGCTCTGGGCTGTTTCCCTCTCGACCATGGAGCTTATCCCCCACAGTCTCACTGCCGCGCTCTCACTTACCGGCATTCGGAGTTTGGCTAAGGTCAGTAACCCGGTAGGGCCCATCGCCTATCCAGTGCTCTACCTCCGGCAAGAAACACACGACGCTGCACCTAAATGCATTTCGGGGAGAACCAGCTATCACGGAGTTTGATTGGCCTTTCACCCCTAACCACAGGTCATCCCCCAGGTTTTCAACCCTGGTGGGTTCGGTCCTCCACGAAGTCTTACCTCCGCTTCAACCTGCCCATGGCTAGATCACTCCGCTTCGGGTCTTGAGCGCGCTACTGAATCGCCCTGTTCGGACTCGCTTTCGCTACGGCTTCCCCACACGGGTTAACCTCGCAACACACCGCAAACTCGCAGGCTCATTCTTCAAAAGGCACGCAGTCACGAC
>NZ_JBSFKO010000101.1:0-1061 GCF_053598575.1 Streptomyces sp. NPDC001100 | reverse complement strand
GCCGAAGAAGAGCGGACCGCCCAAGTCCGGTACGAGCAGCGCCAAGACGGACAAGGCGGCCAAGGGCGGCGACAACGCCGGTCAGGGCAAGAAGTCGGCCGCCGACAAGAACACGGGCAAGAACACCAGCACCGGCAGGACCACGGGCACGAGCAAGGACACCGGCAAGAGCACAGGCGTCGACAAGGGCAAGACCAAGGCCACGACCCCTCCCTCCGGCACAACCGCGACGACCTCCGCCACGCCCCCCGCCGCCCCGCCGTCCCCCTACGTCGACCCCACCGGCAACGCCGTCCAGACCCCCGGCGACGGCAACTGCCTCCTCTACGCCGTCATCGGCAGCGCACCCCAGCTGGTCCGCACCCGCCTCCAGCAGGCCGCCGCCACCGGCACCACGCAGGCCCTCGCCCCGGCCACCGCCGCCTGGCTCGCCCGGCCCGACGACGTACAACAGGCCCTCAGGACAATGGCGCAGAACCCGCAGGCAGGCGACCGGGGATCCAATCAACTGCGGGCCGCACGGCAGGAGTTGCGGAACCTTGTCCTGGCCCGGCTGGCGGCGGCGCGCGACGGCAGCCGACCGCTGCCCCCGCAGGTGCTCGGCCAGCTCCGGGGCGTCCTCGTCACCCCCTTCACCGCGGCGGTCCAGAACATGACCGCCGCCCAGATCGACAACGAACTGGTCCGGTACGGCATCCAGGGCGTGACCCACGCCGAGGACCTGGATCCGGTCGACCTCCAGACCCGCTATCTGCAGGCCGTCTCGGTCCAGGGCGCCCCGCCCGCACCGACCGGCGCCGCGCCGAGCAACCGCCGTATGTTCGCCTACCTGCGTGCGGTGAACGGCCTGCCGACGCTCGCCACCATGACCACGGACGAGCGCCGGTCGCTGCTGATCGCCGGCTACCACCGGAGTACCGCCGCCCTCAGCGACGACGAGGCGAACATGCTCGGCGGCGCGGTGAGCCGCTGGTCGGACGCGTGGGCGAACCCGATCGGCGACGCGTTCCTGCCCCTGCTCGCCGACACCCTCGACGCCCCGATCCACGTCTTCCAGCCGG
>NZ_JBSFKO010000100.1:0-1283 GCF_053598575.1 Streptomyces sp. NPDC001100 | reverse complement strand
GGTGGGAACACTCATCTCGAAGCAGGCTTCCCGCTTAGATGCTTTCAGCGGTTATCCCTCCCGAACGTAGCCAACCAGCCATGCCCTTGGCAGAACAACTGGCACACCAGAGGTTCGTCCGTCCCGGTCCTCTCGTACTAGGGACAGCCCTTCTCAATGTTCCTGCGCGCGCAGCGGATAGGGACCGAACTGTCTCACGACGTTCTAAACCCAGCTCGCGTACCGCTTTAATGGGCGAACAGCCCAACCCTTGGGACCGACTCCAGCCCCAGGATGCGACGAGCCGACATCGAGGTGCCAAACCATCCCGTCGATATGGACTCTTGGGGAAGATCAGCCTGTTATCCCCGGGGTACCTTTTATCCGTTGAGCGACGGCGCTTCCACAAGCCACCGCCGGATCACTAGTCCCGACTTTCGTCCCTGCTCGACCCGTCGGTCTCACAGTCAAGCTCCCTTGTGCACTTACACTCAACACCTGATTGCCAACCAGGCTGAGGGAACCTTTGGGCGCCTCCGTTACTCTTTAGGAGGCAACCGCCCCAGTTAAACTACCCATCAGACACTGTCCCTGATCCGGATCACGGACCCAGGTTAGACATCCAGCACGACCAGACTGGTATTTCAACGACGACTCCACCTGAACTGGCGTCCAAGCTTCACAGTCTCCCAGCTATCCTACACAAGCCGAACCGAACACCAATATCAAACTGTAGTAAAGGTCCCGGGGTCTTTCCGTCCTGCTGCGCGAAACGAGCATCTTTACTCGTAGTGCAATTTCACCGGGCCTATGGTTGAGACAGTCGAGAAGTCGTTACGCCATTCGTGCAGGTCGGAACTTACCCGACAAGGAATTTCGCTACCTTAGGATGGTTATAGTTACCACCGCCGTTTACTGGCGCTTAAGTTCTCAGCTTCGCCAGGACGAATCCTGACTAACCGGTCCCCTTAACGTTCCAGCACCGGGCAGGCGTCAGTCCGTATACATCGCCTTACGGCTTCGCACGGACCTGTGTTTTTAGTAAACAGTCGCTTCTCGCTGGTCTCTGCGGCCACCCCCAGCTCAGGAAGCAAGTTCCCTCACCAGTGATGGCCCCCCTTCTCCCGAAGTTACGGGGGCATTTTGCCGAGTTCCTTAACCATAGTTCACCCGAACGCCTCGGTATTCTCTACCTGACCACCTGAGTCGGTTTAGGGTACGGGCCGCCATGAAACTCGCTAGAGGCTTTTCTCGACAGCATAGGATCATCCACTTCACCACAATCGGCTCGGCATCAGGTCTCA
>NZ_JBSFKO010000099.1:0-1309 GCF_053598575.1 Streptomyces sp. NPDC001100 | reverse complement strand
CTTACCGGGTTTCTTGCAGAAAGCCCCGGCGTTCACGCCGGGGTTGAATGCATCTCAAGGCTGCTCTGACGTGCACGTCAGAGCGGACGTTTTTGCTGCTCGATGTACTGGCGGACGATCGCCAACGGTGCTCCTCCGCACGACGCGGAGAAGTACGAGGGCGACCACAGATGCCCGTGCATGATGGCGCGGTTGATCCGGCCGGTGAACTCCTGCCGTATCCGGCGGGCGGAGACGCCCTTGAGGCTGTTGACCAGCTTCGAGACGGCGACCTTGGGCGGGTAGTGCACCAGGAGGTGGACGTGATCGCGTTCGCCGTTGAACTCCTTCAGCTCCGCTTCGAAGTCCTCGCACACCTTGCGCATGATCTCCTCGCAGCGTGTCAGCATCTCGTCGGTGAACACCCCACGCCGGTACTTCGTCACAAAGACCAAGTGCACATGCATCGCCGAAACCACGCGTCTGCCACGCCTGTAATCATTCGGTCCATCCATGAGACCAATCGTAGTAGGATCTTGAGTGTGCAGCTCCGCTACAACTATCGGGCCTACCCGGACGCCGCACAGCGCCGTGCGCTGGCGAGCGCGTTCGGGTGCGCCCGTGTGGTGTGGAACGACTGCCTGCGCGATCGTAAGGAAGCGCACGCGGCAGGGCTGCCGTATGTGAAGTCGGCCGAGCTGTCCCGGCTTCGCATCACCCAGGCCAAGCGCACCCAGGAACGTGCCTGGCTCGCCGACGTGTCGGCGGTCGTCCTGCAGCAGTCCCTGCGGGATCTGGACACCGCCTACAAGAACTTCTTCGACAGCCTCAAGGGCAAGCGGCAGGGCCGCAAGGCCGGCCCTCCCCGCTACAAGTCGAAGAAGGACACCCGGCAGTCGATCCGTCTCAACACCAACGCCTTCTCCCTCCAGGACGATGGCACCGTGTACGTGGCCAAGGTCGGCGGCCTCAAGGTCAAGTGGTCCCGCCGGCTTCCGGCCGCACCCACGTCCCTGACCGTCACCAAGGACAGTTGCGGCCGGTACTTCCTCAGCTTCGTCGTGGACACCGAGCCGGACAACCTCCCGGAAGTGGAGACCGACGCCGGTATCGACCTCGGTCTGTCGGCCTTCGCGGTCCTGTCTGATGGGCGGAAGATCGACAGTCCCCGCTTCCTGCGCCGGGCTGAGAAGAAACTCAAACGCCTTCAGCGGGAACTGTCCCGCAAGGTGAAGGGATCGAAGAACCGGGCCAAGGCCCGCATCAAGGTCGCACGCCAGCACGCCAAGGTCGCCGACCGGCGCCGGGACTTTCACCACAAGGCCTCCAC
>NZ_JBSFKO010000098.1:0-1365 GCF_053598575.1 Streptomyces sp. NPDC001100 | reverse complement strand
TCCCGGAGGGCTTCCGCCATCAGCACCAGCCGGGTTGAGACCAGCCCGGACGAGCATCACGCGGGCGGAGTTCTTGTCCCTGGGGGACACGGTTCCGCATGCGGTGCAGGCGTAGGTTCGTTCGGAGAGGGGGAGTGCGTGCTTGGTTCTCGCACCGCACTGTGCGCAGTCCATCGTGGTGTGGGCCGGGTGCACCAGGTGCACGATGCGGCCGTGCTTGCGGGCCATCTCGACCAGCGCGGTCCTGGTCGCGCCGATCGCGGCGTCGGCGGCTTTGCGGGCCATCGTGGACTTGGCGAGGAACGTGGGGCGGAAGTCCTCGACAGCGAGCTGGTCGAAGTCGCGCACAACCGTCTTGGCCCACTTGCGGCCAGTGTCCTGGCGCTGCCGGGCGACCTTCTTGTGGACCTTCGCCGCCGCGCGCGATGCCTGCCGGTAGCCCTTCGACGCGGCCTTTCCCCGCGCGGGCTTCCGCCTTGCCATCTGCTTCTGGTACTGGGCCAGCTTCGCGGCGGCACTCTTTCCGTGCTGCGCGTGGGGAAGGTCGTGCGGGTCGCTGGTGGTGGTGGCGGTCTCCTTGACGCCCCAGTCGATACCGATCACCCGGCCGGTCTCCGGCAGCGGCTCGGCGGCCCTCTCGACGACGAACGACGCGTACCAGTGGCCGAGGCTGTCCCGGTAGACGCGTACCGACGTGGGGTCGGCGGGCAGATCGCGGGACCACACCACGGTCAGCGCGATGCCGCCCGCGAGGTGCAGGCGGCCGTCCTTCAGCCGGAAGCCGCGCCGGGTGTAGTTCAACGTGGGCAGTGCGTCGCGCTTGCGCTTGGTGCGGGGCATCCCGGCGCGCTGCCGCATCGGCACCTTCGCCTGAATGTCCTTCAGGGCTTTGGCGCGGGACTTGCCGAAGTCGCGGATGGTCTGCTGCTGCGGCACCGACGAGCCTTCGCGCAGCCATCCCATGGCGGTGCGGGCCTCGGTCAGCATCTTGTCGAGCTGCGCCGGGCCGCACGTCACCTTCCCGGCGTCCTGGAGGAGGCCCTTGTTCAGGCCGTGGACCTTGCGGGACATGGCAACGCACTCGTTCCACACCCACCGGCAGCGCGCCCACTCGGCCTCAAGGCCGGCGAGGGCGGTCGACGACACACGCAGGCGGCAGGTGTACCGGGCGCGCCCGGACTCTTGACCTGCTCCTTGTCGTGTCGTCATGACGTCAGTCTAGCACTATAATTGAGGCATGAATGATGAGAAACGCACCACCCTTCGTCTTCCCGAAGACCTCCACCAGTGGCTTGCCGACCAGGCCCGTGCGGCTCACCGGTCGGTCAACGCCGAGATCGTCCACCGACTTGAGGGCGAGCGCGC
>NZ_JBSFKO010000097.1:0-1521 GCF_053598575.1 Streptomyces sp. NPDC001100 | reverse complement strand
CAAGGCCATGAAGTTTCGGGTGGGGTGGTGGCCGCAAGCAGGGACTGATCTGGAAGGGCGCCGGACGCGAGAAGCGGAGCCCCGGTAGAACTGGCTGGTCCGCCAAGACAAGCCGTTCACAAAGACCGGAGGCTCCGCTGTCCGGACAGTGTGTCATCACGCGTGAAATCGTGGTAGCCGAAGGTGTCTTCGCCCCGGGACATCTGGGCGAGTTAACCCAGGTCGTGCCCTTCGAGATGGTCGACGAGGTCCTCGCCGAGTGCGGGGCGGTTCAGCAGCGGCTGCGGAAACTGCCGGCCCGCGTGGTGGTCTACCTGCTGCTCGCGGCCACGCTGTTCGAGGAATGCGGCTACCCGGCCGTGTGGCGCAAGCTGACCGGCGCCCTTGAGGCCCTGCCTCTGCCGCGGGTGACCGCGACCGCGCTGTGGCACGCCCGCACCCGGCTCGGCGTGCGCCCGATGCGGGCCCTGTTCGACCTGCTGCGCGGCCCGGCGTCGGCGCTCCGCACCACCGGGGCCCGCTGGGCAGGGCTGCTGGTCGTTGCCATCGACGGCACCTACCTGGACGTCGCCGACGATGCGAACGTACGCGCTCGGCTGGGCAAGGGGGCCAACCAGTACACCGCCGCCTCCGGTTATCCGCAGGTCCTGCTGATCGCCCTGGTCGCCTGCGGCACCCGCGCCGTCATCGACGCGGTCTTCGGCCCGCGCAAACCCGGCGAGCCCGTCCTCGGGCGCCGCCTGCTGCGCTCGACGCACCCAGGCATGGTCGTGCTCCTGGACCGGGGTTTTGCCACCAACGCCTTCCTCGAAGCTGTGGCCGGCACCGGTGCCGACTTCCTGGCCCGGCTCTCCGCAGTGCGCAAGCCGCCCGTCCTGCACCGCCTGGACGACGGCTCCTTCCTATCCCGGATCGGCACGGTTCACGTCCGCATCATCGAGTGCGAGATCACCATCGCCACCACCGCCGGATGCACCACGGGTGTCTACCGCCTGGCCACCACCCTGCTCGATCCCCACCGCTATCCAGCCTTCGAGCTGGTCAGGCTGTATCACGAGAGATGGGAAGTGGAGTCCGCCTATTTCGCGGTCAAGCACTCGATGCTCGGCCGACGCGTGCTGCGCTCGCGCACCCTGCCGGGCATCGCGCAAGAGATCTACGCGCTCCTGACCGTCTACCAGGTGATCAGGATCGCCATCGCAGACGCCACCAGCACCGTCCCCGGAGCCGACCCGGACCGAGCCAGCTTCACCATCGCTCTCCACACCGCTCGTGACCAGATCATCCAGGCCGCGGGCGTGATCGCCGGCACCACGATCGACCTCGTGGGCACCATCGGCCGGGCAGTCCTGGACCACCTCATGCCTGCCCGCCGACTTCGCCTCAGCCCCCGCGCCGTCAAACGGCCACTGTCCCGCTACGCCTACAAGAGCCTGCGCGTCGATCGACGCACCTACAAAGCCACCATCAGCATCGACATCCTGTTGACAGCACCCAACAGCCCATAACTTCATGGCCTTG
>NZ_JBSFKO010000096.1:0-1546 GCF_053598575.1 Streptomyces sp. NPDC001100 | reverse complement strand
CTTGCGGAGACGAGGACGATGCAGCAGCGGTTGCGTGATCTTCCGTCGCGGGTCGGGGTCTACTTCTTGCTGGCGATGTGCCTGTTCCCTGAGGTCGGCTATCGCCTCGTCTGGGACAAGCTGACCGCGGGTCTGTCGGGGATGCCGGTGGTCTGTCCGTCGGCGAAGGCGTTGCGTGACCTGCGCCGGCGGATCGGCAGCGCGCCGGTGCGGGCGTTGTTCGAGGTGCTGGCCGGGTTGCTGGCCCGCCCGACGACGCCAGGTGTGCGTTTCGGTCCGTACCGGACGGTGTCGTTCGACGGCTGCAGTTCACTGAGGGTTCCCGATTCCGAACGGAACCGGGCCTGGCTGGGCAGGACTTCGCATCATGGCTATCCGACGCTGGAGTTGATGACGCTGGTCGAGACCGGCACCCGGGCTCTGGTCGGCGCGGTGTTCGGCCCCACCGCCGAGGGCGAGACGAGCTACGCGGGCCGGCTGCTGCATCTGCTGCGGCCGGACATGCTGGTGCTGTGGGACAAGGGATTCGACAGCAATGCCTTCCTCGCGGGGGTCACCGACACCGGCGCCCAGGTCCTGGGCCGGCTCCGCAGCAACCGGCGCACGCCGGTCCTCACCCGCCTCGCTGACGGCTCCTACCTGTCGATGATCGGCACCGTGAAAGTGCGGATCATCGACGCACAGATCGCCGTGACCTGCGCGGACGGCACGTCCTTCACCGGGTCCTACCGACTGGTCACCACCCTGACCGACGCCCGCCGTCACCCTGCCACCGCGCTGGTGGGTCTCTATCACCAGCGATGGGAACACGAATCCGCGTACTACGCGCTCCGCCACACGATCATGAACGGCCGCAACCTCCGCTCGGGCGACCCGGCAGGCATCGAGCAGGAGATGTGGTCATTGCTCACCCTCTACCAGGCACTGCGGACTGTAATGGTCGAGGCCGCAGAGTCGCTGGCGGGTACCGATCCGGACCGCTGCTGCTTCACCGTCGCCCTCCAGACCGCCCGCGACCAGGTCGTCCAGGCCGCCGCCGTCATCACCGACCCCGCCGACGCCGGTCACCTCGGACTGATCGGCCACCGGATCCTGACCCGTCTCCTCCCGCCCCGACGCAGGCGGGTCAGCACCCGCAAGGTCAAGTCACCGATGTCCCGCTACAGCACCCGCCACGAGGACGGCAGGCCCGACATCAGCCGCACCATCACCGGTCTCGACATCAACGTCCTCGAGCCTTCGCAATCCCGCCCCAAGCTCCCCGCCGTCTCCCGTGACGACCGGCACACCGCCCTCACCGAGCGCCGCCGTCACCGAATCCTGGCCCTGCTCGAGAACGACCCCAACCGCCTCTGGCGCCCCCGTGACATCGCCTCCCATTTCGGCGACATCACCATGGAGACCATGTATCGACAGCTGTCCAGATGGGCCGAAACCGGCCTCATCCACAAACTCGGCCCCGGCCTCTACGCCGCCACAGCATGGACCCCAACTCCCCTTGCGTGACCTGCGAAAACGCTAACTACCCGGCCTTGGGACAGGTCCC
>NZ_JBSFKO010000094.1:0-1894 GCF_053598575.1 Streptomyces sp. NPDC001100 | reverse complement strand
CGTCGGCAGGGCGCCTTCTTCCCGTTCTTTTTGAGGCTCGGTTCGCCTCCGGGGCAAGGACCGAGGTCCTTGCCCGCCCGGCGGGTTCACGGCTCATCCTCTCCGGATCACGGGCGCGTCCGTGCGGTCGGCGACGTCCTCCGAGGTCACGCCCGGCGCGCATGCCACGAGTGTGACCTCGGAGGACGTCGAGGACGCAGAGGTCCGTGATGATCCGGTGGACGCATCGCTCGCCGGTGAGCGGCAGGGTGCATTCCTTGACGATCTTCGGGGTACCGTCCTTGGTGGTGTGTTCCATCAGGACGACGACCCGGCGGGCGCCGTGGACCAGGTCCATCGCGCCGCCCATGCCCTTGACCATCTTGCCGGGGATCATCCAGTTGGCCAGGTCTCCGGCGGCGGACACCTGCATGGCGCCGAGCACGGCGGAGTCGATGTGGCCGCCGCGGATCATGCCGAAGGAGAGGGCCGAGTCGAACAAGGAGGCGCCGGGCAGGACGGTGACCGTCTCCTTGCCCGCGTTGACGAGGTCCGGGTCGACCTCGTTCGCGTGCGGGTACGGGCCGGTGCCCAGGATGCCGTTCTCCGAGTGCCGGACCGCGTGCACGCCCGGCGGGAGGTGACCGGGGACGAGTGTGGGCAGGCCGATGCCGAGATTGACGTAGGAACCGTCGACGAGTTCGGCGGCGGCGCGGGCGGCCATCTGGTCGCGGGTCCAGCCCGTGGGCGAGCTCATGCGCGAACCGTCCGCTTCTCCACGTGCTTGTCGGCGGCCTGGGCCGGAGTGAGAGGCACGATCCGCTGGACGTAGATACCCGGCAGGTGCACCTCGTCGGGGCTCAACTCGCCTGGTTCCACGAGCTGTTCGACCTCGGACACCGTCACGGGTCCGGCCGTGGCGGCGAGCGGGTTGAAGTTGGCGGCCGACCTGCGGAAGTCGAGGTTGCCGTGGCGGTCGCCGCGCCAGGCCCGTACGAGGGCGAAGTCCGTGGTGATCGCGTGCTCCAGGCCGTACGCACGGCCGGCGAAGTCGCGGGTCTCCTTCGGTGGGGAGGCCAGGGCGACCGTGCCGTCGGCGGCATGGCGCCAGGGCAGTCCGCCGCGGGCGACCTGGGTGCCCACGCCTGCGGGGGTGTAGAAGGCGGGGATGCCCGCGCCACCGGCGTGCAGCCGTTCGGGCAGGGTGCCCTGGGGCACCAACTCCACCTCCAGTTCGCCGGACAGGTACTGGCGGGCGAACTCCTTGTTCTCGCCCACGTAGCTGCCCGTCACACGGGCGATCCGGCCCGCCGACAGCAGGACCCCCAGCCCGCGCCCGTCGACTCCGCAGTCGTTCGACACGATCCGCAGGCCGGTCGCTCCCTGCGCGTGCAGAGCCTGGATGAGCACGCCGGGGATGCCGCTGAGGCCGAACCACCGACAGCCAGTGAGGCGCCGTCGGGGATGTCGGCGACCGCCTCCGCGGCGCTTGCGCGGACCTTGTCCATGGAAGAAGGGCCTTTCTGCCGTGCGTTGTCGCTGGTTCAGGCGTCCGCGCGCAGCGCGTCCGAGAACGACTTGGTGCCGCCGTGCGAGGTGAGGCCGCCGTCGACCGGGATCTCCGCTCCGGTGATGAAGGACGCGTCGTCGGACAGCAGGAACACCACGAGCGGGGTGATGTCGTCGACAGTCCCGGTGCGGCCGAGCGGTGTCTCGCGGAGGTTCGCCTCGCGGAACGCGGGGGCTGTCATCATGGTGTCGATGAAGCCGGGGGCGTTCTTGCTGCGCAGCCAGTCGGTGCCGACGGCCTTCATGTCCTGGCGGAAGACGGTGGCGCGGTCCGTGAGGTCGTTGGCGATCGTGTAGCCGGCGACGTACTCCAGGGCCTCCTCGACCGTCACCTGGTAGGCGGGCT
>NZ_JBSFKO010000093.1:0-1953 GCF_053598575.1 Streptomyces sp. NPDC001100 | reverse complement strand
GGAGGCTTCAAACCGCGTGTGTCACGAACGCAGAGGGGAGTTCAGGTAGGAGGAGCTTCTTGATGCGGTGCTGTGCGAGAGATGAAGGACTCGGCCCTTCGGTGCCGTCCTGCGGGGGATGGTGCCAAACCGCCACATGCTGCGTTGGTTGACGACCGTCGTGGTGAGCGATGTGGAAAAGGCGGCGGTAGAGCCGTCAGGTGGGGATCAGGAAGACGAACGCAAGTGAATCGCTGCTGAAGTGTCGTTAGAAGATAGGTGACATCAGAACCGGAGATTTGTGGTTGCTCCGGGATAAGCCTGGCGGGAGTCCCGTTTACTGGCCAGGCGGTGTCCGGCACGGAGGCGACGTGAGCCTGATCTGCGGCTTTCGCATGGAACGTGAGAAGGCACGCCTCGATAACGCCGCTTGAGCAATACGGGTGGCGAGAGGGAGTGGCCCAAGCGGAGGAACCGTGAGGGCTTGAGTACCGATGCGGGGCGTGCTGGCGGACCGGCTCGTAGTAGTGAGGAACCCTTTGTAATGAAGGGGGAGCGAAGGGGCCGGGTCATCCGTGGCTGATTGTTCGTTCGGTCAACCGGAGGTTCTCCGGGAGGAGCTGGGTGGACCAGTTGAAATCATCAGACAAGCCGTTTGAGATCTCGAAGTGGGAGGTTCAGGAGGCGTACGAGAAGGTCAAGGCCAACAAGGGTGCGCCAGGGGTGGACGGGCGCTCTATCGAGGACTTCGAGAAGGATCTGAAGAATAATCTCTATCGGATTTGGAATCGTCTGTCCTCGGGGAGTTACTTTCCGCCTCCGGTGAAGGGTGTGGAGATCCCGAAGTCGCATGGTGGTGGGGTTCGTTTGCTCGGTGTGCCCACTGTGGCTGACCGAATCGCTCAAACGGTGGTAGCCCGGCGTCTTGAGGAGAAGGTCGAACCGATCTTTCATCAGGACTCCTATGGATACCGTCCGGGGCGGTCTGCGTTGGACGCGGTTGCGGCATGCCGGAAACGCTGTTGGAAGTACGACTGGGTGATTGATTTGGACATCCAGAAGTTCTTTGACAGCGTGTCATGGAACCTTGTCGTCAAGGCGGTCCAGGCCCATACCGATCTCCCCTGGGTAGTGCTGTATGTGCGGCGGTGGCTTGAGGCGCCGTTGCAACTGCCCGATGGGACCTTGCAGCGGCGCGATTGTGGAACCCCGCAGGGTTCTGCGATTTCGCCTGTGCTGGCTAACCTGTTCATGCACTACGCGTTCGACATGTGGATGGCCCGGAAGTACCCGGGCGTACCGTTCGAACGGTACGCAGACGATGGTGTTGTGCACTGCGTCAGCGAGAGCCAGGCCCGGAGACTACGGGAGGCGATCGCGAACAGGATGCGGGAGGTCGGGCTGCGACTGCACCCCGACAAAACCAAGATCGTGTATTGCCGGGACGGTAAACGCCGACGGTCCTTCGGGCAGACGGAGTTCACCTTCCTGGGGTTCACTTTCCGGGCCCGCAAGGCCATCGACAGGAATGGTGAGAGGTTCACCTCGTTCCTGCCGGCGATCAGCAAGGAAGCCTCGAAGAAGATCAGCGGTGAAGTGCGGCAATGGCGGCTTCACCGACAGATCGGCCGG
This sequence comes from Streptomyces sp. NPDC001100, assembly GCF_053598575.1. NCBI lineage: Bacteria > Bacillati > Actinomycetota > Actinomycetes > Kitasatosporales > Streptomycetaceae > Streptomyces > Streptomyces sp. NPDC001100. The sequence continues at coordinate 342 of NZ_JBSFKO010000093.1, read as the reverse complement.
ACCTTCGCCGAGCTCGCACGGGCGATCAATCCGATCGTTCGGGGCTGGATGCAGTACTTCGGCGCGTTCTACCGGACAGCACTGCTTCCCCTCCTGGAGCGCATCAACGCCTACTTGATGCGCTGGATCCGCAAGAAGTTCAAGCGGCTGCGGACCTTCAAGAAGGCCCATGCGTGCTGGCGGCGTATCACCCGCCAGTACCCCAGGCTCTTCGCCCATTGGGCATGGATTCCCACGTTCTGGTGATCAGGATGACAAGAGCCCGGTGACGGGAGACTGTCACGCCGGGATCTGTGAGGGCCGGGGGGTGAAATTCCCCCCGGCTACTCGACCTCATGCTGC
>NZ_JBSFKO010000092.1:0-2016 GCF_053598575.1 Streptomyces sp. NPDC001100 | reverse complement strand
GTGGTGCGGCGGCCGGTGCGCTGGTGAAGCGGGTGAAGGAGCAGGTGCAGGCGGTTCCCGGGGACGGTCTCGGGCATGGCCTGCTGCGTCATCTGAATCCGGAGACGGGGCCGGTGTTGGCGGCCCAGCCGGTGCCGCAGATCGGCTTCAACTACCTGGGCCGGTTCGCGGTCGCCGGTGCTGGGTCGGACGTGGTCGTGCCCTGGCAGACGGCCGGGGACACGGCCGTAGGAGGCGCTGCTGACCCGGGCATGCCGGTGCTGCACGCGCTCGCGGCGGGTGCTGTGGTGGCGGATACCGCGAGTGGCTCGGAGTTGACGCTCACCCTGAGCTGGCCCGCCGCGCTGCTGGACGAGACCGACGTGGAGGAGTTGGGCCGGGCCTGGCTCGGGCTGCTGTCGGGTCTCGCCGCGCACACCGCCGACCCCTCGGCCGGCGGCCACACCCCCTCCGACTTCCCGCTGGTTTCCCTCTCTCAGGGGGGTGTGGAGGAGCTGGAGACGGAGGTGTCCGGTCTGGAGGATGTGTGGCCGCTGTCCCCGCTCCAGGAAGGGCTGTTGTTCCACGCGTCTCTCGACGAGGGCGCTGGGGCGGATGTGTATGCCGGCCAGCGTGCGCTCGCTCTGGGCGGACCTTTGGATGTCGGTCGGCTTCGGGCGTCGTGGGACGTGGTGGTGGGACGGCATGCGATTTTGCGTGCGGGGTTCCATCGACTGGCCTCGGGTGAGGCGGTGCAGGTTGTCCCGCGGGAGGTGGAACTCCCTTGGCGGGAGGTCGACTTGAGCGGCCTGTCGGAGGCTGATGCGGAGGTTGAGGCGGCCCGGTTGTCCGGGAACGAGCTGTCGGCCGGTTTTGATCTCGCGAGGGGTCCACTGCTGAGGCTGTTGCTGCTTCGTCTCGGCGAGCGGCGCCACCGGCTGGTGATGACGTCGCATCACAGCGTTGTTGACGGCTGGTCGTTGTCCGTGATGATCGATGAACTGTCGGCGGCGTACGCCGCGGGCGGGGATGCCGGGGCGTTGCCTGCGGTGCGGTCGTATCGGGATTACCTGTCGTGGCTTGGTCGTCAGGATCGGGAGGCTGCGCGGGCTGCGTGGCGGGAGGAGTTGGCGGGGGCTGAGGAGCCGACGCTGGTTGCTCCGGTGGATCCGGCCCGGTTGCCGATGCGGCCGGAAGCGGTGCGTGTCGAATGCGGGGCCGAACTGACACGGGCGCTGGAGGAGCTGACGCGGGAGCGCGGGTTCACCATGGCGACGGTGGTGCAGGGGGCGTGGGCTCTGGTGCTGGCTCGTCTGTCCGGGCGCCGGGATGTGGTGTTCGGGACGACGGTTGCCGGGCGGCCGGCGGATCTGCCGGGTGCGGAGTCGCTGATCGGGTTGTTCATCAACACCCTCCCGGTGCGCGCCGAGTTGGCCGGTGATCTGTCCGTGGCCGACCTGCTGTCCGAACTCCAAAACCGGCAAGTGAACCTGATGGATCATCAGTACGTCGGGCTGGCGGAGATCAAGCAACTTGCCGGGCCGGGCGCGGAGTTCGACACGCTCGTCGTCTACGAGAACTATCCGCACTCGACCGCGGCCACGCCGGACGGCCCCGATGCCCTCACCATCCGGCCGGGCGGCATCCCTCACGACGCCAGTCACTATCCGCTGGGGTTGATCGTCGCGCCGGGTGAGCGGATGGAGTTGCAGCTGGATCACCGGCCGGACCTGTTCGACCGGGCGCGGGCCGATGAGGTGTTGGCGGCGCTGGTGCGGGTGTTGGAGCAGTTCGCGGCGGCCCCGGAGATGCCTCTCGGCCAACTCGGGTTGCTGGACGGGGAACGGTTGGGCCGTCTGACGCGGGACTGGCAGGACGTGTCCCCCGAGGTGCCTTCCGGAACGCTGCCGGATCTGCTTGCGGAGCAGGTGCGGCGGACGCCGGACGCGCCGGCTCTTGAGTCCGGTGATGCCGCCGGGTCCGGTGAACGCGCCCTGAGTTACGCGGAGTTGGAGGCTGAGGCGGGTCGGCTGGCGC
>NZ_JBSFKO010000091.1:0-2448 GCF_053598575.1 Streptomyces sp. NPDC001100 | reverse complement strand
TGCTCCCCCACCACCGCAGCCGGATCCACCCCGACCACATCCACCCGAGCCACCAGCTCGTCAACCGACATCACGAGGCTTTCCGCCACCACCAACACCCCGGACTCCACCAACAACCGCGCCCGCAACACCTCATGACGCTCCATCACGGCCTGCACGGCATCGACGAGCGCCTCGCGATCCAGCCCCGGGGGCACCGTCAGCACACCCGGCTGGACGATCCGGCCGACCCACTCCGGGCCGACCCGGTCCAGCAGTTCGCGCATCACCGGCGTCAGCGGCACCTCACCGACACCCGTGTCCGAGCGCCGTGCGCTCCCCGTGCCGGACGAGGCGACAGCCACCCGCGCCAGCCGCTCAGGCGTCTTCTCCTCGAAGATCTGGCGGGGCGACACGGTCCAGCCCGCGGCACGGGCCCGGGACGCGAGTTGCATCGACATGATCGAGTCGCCGCCCAGCGCGAAGAAGCTGTCCCCGACCCCGGCCTCCTCCAGCCCCAACACCTCGGCGAACAGGGCGCAGAACACCTCCTCGGCCTCGGTCGACGGGGCACGCGTATCGGCGGACGCGAGGTCGGGGGCAGGCAGGGCGGACCGGTCGATCTTCCCGTTGGCGGTCAGCGGGAACGCGTCGAGGACGACGACCACCGACGGGACCATGTACTCCGGCAGACGGGTCGCGGCCAACTCCCGCAGCGCCTCGGCCTCCACGTCACCGAGGACGTATCCGACCAGCCGACCGTCACGGGCCACCACGGCAGCCCGCTCGACCAGCGGATGACCCGCGAGGACGGTCTCGACCTCACCGAGCTCCACGCGGAACCCGCGGATCTTCACCTGCGCGTCCGCACGCCCCACGAACTCCAGCTGCCCGTCGGCGGTCCAACGAGCCAGGTCCCCCGTCCGATACATCCGCTCGCCGTCATCGAAGGGGCAGGCCACGAACCGCTCGGCCGTCAGGTCGGGCCGATTGATGTAACCGCGAGCCAGACCGGAGCCGGCAACGTAGAGGTCACCCGTGACGGCGTCGGGGACAGGTCGGAGGAACCCGTCCAGCACGTAGGTACGGACGTTGGGCAGCGGGCGGCCGATGGCCGGCGGGGCATCCTCGCCGGTGATGCCTTCCTCCAGCAGGACCGCTGTGGTGATGACGGTGGCCTCGGTGGGCCCGTACGTGTTCCAAACACGGGCGCCCGCACGCCACTTCGCGGCCAGACCGGCCTCCAGCCGCTCCGCGCCCAGCACCCAATTCCCCACCCCTGGAACCGAATCCGGCTCCAGCACTCCCAGCAACGAGGGCACCACACTCGCCACCTCAACCCCGGCAGCCTCGACCATGGCCGCCAGAGCAGCTCCGTCCTGCCGCTCCTCCGCCGAGGCGATCGCCAACGTGCCCCCAGCGGCCAGCGTCACCGCCACGTCCAGCACCGCCGCATCGAAACTGAACGACGCGAACTGCAGCACCGCCACCCCGGCATCCACACCGAGCACCGGTCGCATGGCCGACGCCAGATTCGCCACGGAGGCATGCGCCACGGCCACGCCCTTCGGACGCCCCGTCGACCCCGACGTATAGATGACGTACGCCAGTTGGCCCGGATCCACCGCGCTGTCCGGCCCCTCGCCGAACTCGGTCTCCAACTCGTCGAGCCGGACCGTGTCGACTCCTTCCGCAAGCCGATCCGCCGTCTCGGGTGTCACCAGCACCAGTTCGGCGCCGCTGTCCGCCGCCATGAACGCCAGCCGGTCGGACGGGTACTCCGGATCCAATGGGACGTACGCGCCACCGGCCTTCCACACCGCCAGCATGGCCACGACCATCTCGGCGCCGCGCGACAGACACAGACCCACCCGCGACTCACGCCCCACCCCACGGGCAATCAGCCCCCGCGCCAGCGCATCCGAGCGCGCATCCAACTCGGCGTACGACAGTGCCTGTTGCCGGAACCACAACGCCGCCGAATCCGGTGTCCGCACCGCCCACCCACGGAACCGCTCCAACACCGTGCCGGGCTCTGCCGGACGGGCGGTGGCGTTCCACTCCTCCACCACCGCGGTCCGCTCGGACTCGTCCAACAACTCGATGTCGCTGAGCCGCAGTTGCGGATCGGCCGCGATCTGCTCCAGCACCCGGACCAGACGGCGAGACATCCGCAGGGCGCTCCGGCGCCTGAACACGTCGGAGCGGTAGTCGAGACGGATCGAGAGGCCGTCGGCCGGGGCCGGGGTGACCCCCAGCGCCAGCGCGAAGTTGGTCGACTCGCGGAGCTCGGTGGCCGTGATGGTGAGACCGTCGCCGAGGGGCTGGGCGTCCAGGTCGCCCGGGTAGTTCTCGAAGGCCAGGAGTGTGTCGAAGGTCGCGCCGGGGCCGGCGGCCCGCTGCACCTCGCTCAACCCGACATGCTGATGGTCCAGCAACGCCGACTGCCGCGCCTGAAGCACCCCAAGC
>NZ_JBSFKO010000090.1:0-2868 GCF_053598575.1 Streptomyces sp. NPDC001100 | reverse complement strand
CCGCATCAAAACTCAACGACGCGAACTGCAACACCCGCGCCCGCTCATGCACCGCGAACCGATCAACCTGCGCCCACGCCAGATTCGCCAACCCCGCATGCGAGACCACCACCCCCTTGGGCCGCCCCGTCGAACCCGACGTGTGGATCACATACGCCGCATTCGCCACCCCCAACGGCACCATGCGCTCCGCATCCACCACCCGACCCGGCGCATAGCCGGCCACGACAGCGGCCACTTCCGGATCGTCCAAGGCAATCGCCCCGGCCCGGTTCGCCTCGGGCAACACCGCACGGCCCGCCTGCGTGCACAGCACCGCGACCGGATCCGCGTCCTCCAACACCAGCGCCAGACGCTCGGCGGGATGTCCCGGGTCCAGTGGAACGAAGGCCCCACCCGCCATCGAAACCGCCAGCAACGCCACCACCGTGCCCACCGACCGCTCGGCCACCACAGCGACCCGCCGCTCCGGACCCACCCCCGCCGCGATCAGATACCGCGCCAGCCGACCCGCCTCAGCCTCCAACTCCGCGTAACTCAGGGCGCGTTCACCCGACTCAAGAGCCGGCGCATCCGGTGTCCGCCGCACCTGCCCGGCAAGCAGATCCGGCAAGGTTCCCGACGGCACCTCAGCAGAGACGTCCTGCCAATCCCGCGTCAGACGCTCCAACCGTGCTGCGTCCAACAACCCGAGTCGCCCCAGAGGCTTTTCCGGATCCGCCGCGAACTGCTCCAACACCCGCACCAACGCGGCCAACACCTCATCGGCCCGCGCCCGGTCGAACAGGTCCGGCCGGTGATCCAGCTGCAACTCCATCCGCTCACCCGGCGCGACGATCAACCCCAGCGGATAGTGACTGGCGTCCCGCGTCCGGCCACCCGGCCGAATGACAAGGGCGTCGGGGTCATCCGACATCGCCTCGGCGGACCGCGGATAGTTCTCGTAGACGACGAGCGTGTCGAACTCCGCGCCCGGCCCGGTGACCTGCTTGATCTCCGCCAGCCCGAGATGCTGGTGGCCCATCACGCCGAGCTGGCGGCGCTGCAGTCGGTCCAGCATGTCGAGTACGGATTCCCTGCCATCCGTCTGCACCCGCACCGGCAGGGTGTTGATGAACAACCCGATCAGCGACTCCGCACCTGGCAGATCCGCCGGCCGCCCGGCAACCGTCGTCCCGAACACCACATCCCGGCGCCCGGACAGGCGGGCCAGCACCAGAGCCCACGCCCCCTGCACCACCGTCGCCATCGTCACGCCGCCTCGGCGGGCCACGTCGTTCAGCGCCCGCGTCAGTTCGGCGCCGCACTCGACACGCACCGCCTCGGGCCGCATCGGCAGCCGCGCCGGATCCACCGGAGCAACCAGCGTCGGCTCCTCCGCCCCCGCCAACTCCTCCCGCCACGCAGCCCGCGCAGTCTCACGGTCCTGGCGGCCGAGCCACGACAGGTAATCCCGATACGACCGCACCGCAGGCAACGCCTGGGCGCCGCCGCCCGCCCGGTACACCGTCTGCAGCTCGTTCAGCAGGATCGGCAGCGACCAGCCGTCGAGCACGATGTGATGGGTCGTCAGCACCAGCCGATGGCGCCGTTCGCCCAGGCGGAGCAGCAGCAACCGCAGCAGCGGAGCCCGCCCGAGTTCAAAGCCGGCCGACAACTCCTCCCCGGACAACCGGGCAGCCTCAGCCTCCGCATCGGCCTCGGGTAGACCGCTCAAGTCGATCTCACGCCACGGCAGTTCCACCTCCCGCGCGACGACCTGCACCGCCTCACCCGACGCCAGTCGATGGAACCCCGCACGCAAAATCGCATGCCGTCCCACCACCGCATCCCATGACGCCCGAAGCCGACCGACATCCAACGGCCCGTCCAGAGCGAGCGCACGCTGACCGGCGTACACATCCGCCCCGGCTTCGTCATCGAACGACGAATGGAAGAGCAGACCCTCCTGGAGCGGGGACAACGGCCACACATCCTCCAGACCGGGCACCGCCGACTCCAGCTCCTCCACACCCTCCTGAGACAGGGAAACCAACGGGAAGTCAGAGGGGCTGTGACCGCCGGCCCCGTCGCCGACCTGCGCCACCAGTCCTGACAGTGCCTCCACCCACGCCTCCAGCAGCGCGCGTGCCCGGTCAGCCTCCATCAACCGTTCAGGCCAGGCCAGCACCAGTTCCAGCACTGGGCCGTCCGCCAACTCGCGTACCGATCCGAGCAGTTCCACCGCGTGCATCACCGGAGCAGCGGGCGCACCTCCCGCCCGGAAACCCTCGCCCACCCCTACGCGCCCGAGGTAGTTGAAGCCGACCTGCGCCGAGGGCAACCCCGCCAACTCATCGGTGGTCTCCGGATTGACGTACCGCAGGAGGCCGTAGCCGAGGCCGTCTCCGGGGACCGCCCGCATCTGCTCCTTCACTCCGAGCACGGACACACCGCCATCGGCGCCCGCGCTCAGCCGCACCGGATGCGAGGACGTGAACCAGCCCACCGTCCGCGACAGATCGGGGATACCCGGCAATGGCTCACGGCCATGCCCCTCGACATCCACCACGAGACCGCCGTCCACACCGGCCCACTCGCCGACCGCCCCGGCCAGGCCGGCCAACAACACCTCGTCCACCCCGGCATGGAACGCCGACGGCACCGCCGCCAACAGCGCAGACGTCACCTCCGCCGGGACAGTCACCACAACCTCACGAACCGTCGCACCCACATCCACCAGCGGATCCAACGGAACATCCGTCAACAACTCCTGCGGACCATCCACCACAGCCCGCCACGCCGCCAGTTCAGCCACCCGCTCCGGACGACCCGCCTCCGCCGCCAACTCCCGCGCCCACGCCCGGAACGACACCGGAACCGGCTCCA
>NZ_JBSFKO010000089.1:0-3197 GCF_053598575.1 Streptomyces sp. NPDC001100 | reverse complement strand
CACAAACCCACCCGCGACTCACGCCCCACCCCACGAGCGACCAGCCCACGGGCCAGCGCGTCCGACCGCGCATCCAACTCGCCGTACGACAGCGGTCGGTCGCTGAACCACAGCGCCGCCGTGTCCGGCGTGCCGACGGCCCGGCCGCGAAACCGTTCCAACACCGTGCCGGGAACCCCGTCCCGTGCGGTGGCGTTCCACTCCTCCACGACTACGGACCGCTCGGGTCCGTCGAGGAGATCGATGTCGGCCACTCGGAGCGTCGGCTCGTCCGCCACCTGTTCCAGCACCCGTATCAGCCATCCGGCGACGCGGGCCGCCGCCTCCTCGTCGAAGAGGTCCGGCCGATGTGTCATGACGATCCGGAGGCTGTCGTCGGGGACGATGCCGACGGTCAGCGGGAAGTTGGTGGCCTCGTGCGCTTCCATGCGGGTGAAGGAGATGGTGGAGGGCGCGGGCGCCCGGTCGGGCGGGGTCGGGTAGTTCTCGTAGACCACGAGAGTGTCGAACGTCGCTCCAGGCCCGGCCAGCCCCTGCACCTCGCTGAGGCCCAGATGCTGATGCGGCATCAGCGACGACTGTCGCGCCTGGAGGTCCGCGAGCATGTCCAGCACCGGCTGCCCGCCGGCCAGCGGCACCTGTACCGGCAGCGTGTTGATCATCAGGCCGACCATGGACTCGGCGCCGGGCAGATCCGCCGGCCGCCCCGACACCGTGGCGCCGAACACCACGTCGTTCCGTCCGGTCAACCGGGACAGGACCAGCGCCCATGCGCCCTGCACGACTGTGTTCAGCGTGAGGTTCCGGCCGCGGGCCAGCTCCCTCAGCCGCGCGGTGGTCTCCTGGGGAAGATCCCGGACGAGGTCCCGCGGCAGTACGGAGACCTCGGCCCCGCCTGCCGCCTGGGGGGCGACCAGGGTCGGTTCCTCCGCCCCCGCCAACTCCTCCCGCCACGCGGCCCGTGCCGCCTCCCGATCCTGACAGCCGAGCCACGACAGGTAGTCGCGGTAGGAGGTGACCGGGGGCAGGACCCGGATGTCTCCACCCGCCGTGTACACCGCCTCCAGCTCGTCGAGGAGCACCGGCATCGACCAGCCGTCCAGGAGGATGTGATGGGTTGTCACGACGAGGCGGTGGCGGGCTTCCCCGAGCCGGGCCAACACCAGCCGGAGCAAGGGCGGGGAGGCGGGGTTCATCCTGTCCTCCCGCTCCTCGCGGGCCAGCCGCTCGAACCGGGTCAGGGCCTCGTCCTCGCCGAGGTCCGACAGGTCGACGTCGCGCCAAGGGAGCACAACGCTCCGTGAGATCAACTGCACCGCCTCGCCGGACCTGCGCCGTTGGAAACTGGCGCGCAGGACGGCGTGGCGCTCGATCAGAGCCTCCCAGCACGCGCGGAAGAGCTCGGTGTCCAGGGGGCCGTCCACGCCGAGGACGCACTGGAGGCCGTAGACATCAGGTCCCTCGTCGTCGTACGAGGAGTGGAAGAGCATCCCCTGCTGGAGGGGCGAGAGCGGCCACACTTCCGCGAGAGCGGATCCCTTGGCGGGTGTCGAGGGGGGCGTCGGGGGCTTCACAGGAACCGTCCTTCGTCGAGTTCGGCAGCTATGGCTTCGAGTTCGTCGACTTCGTCCTGGTCGAGATCGAGGAGTGAGAAGTCGGAGGGGGTGTGACCGCCGGCCTGGGGACCGGCGGTGTGCGCGGCGAGGCCCGACAGCAGTCCGAGCCAGGCCCGGCCCAACTCCTCCACGTCGGTCTCGTCCAGCAGCGCGGCGGGCCAGCTCAAGGTGAGTGTCAACTCCGGGCCGCTGACGGTGTCCGCGACCACGGCGCCCGCCGCGAGCGCGTGCAGCACCGGCATGCCCGGGTCGGCAGCACCTCCTACGGCCGTGTCCCCGGCCGTCTGCCAGGGCTCGACCAGGCCCGGCTCGGCACCACCGGCGGTCGCGAACCGGCCCAGGTAGTTGAAGCCGATCTGCGGCACCGGCAGGGCCGCCAACACCGGCCCCGTCTCCGGATTCAGATGACGCAGCAAGCCATGCCCGAGACCGTCGCCGGGTACCGCCTGCACCTGCTCCTTCACCCGCTTCACCAGCGCACCGGCCGCCGCACCACCGGCGGCGGCTTCGGCAAGGTCGACTCCGGAGGCGTCCAAACGGACCGGGTAGGCGGCGGTGAACCAGCCCACCGTCCGCGACAGGTCCATGCCCGCCGACAACGGCTCGCGGCCGTGCCCCTCGACCTCCACCAGGAACCCGTCGGAGCCGATGTCGGCGCCGGTCCCTGAATTCGGGCGGCGGTGCGTCACCGCACCGGCCAGCGTGGCCAACAGCAGTTCGTGCAGCCCGCAGTGGAACACCCGCGGTGTCTCGCCGACGAGCACCGCAGCCTCTTCCGTCGGAAGCGACCAGGACAGCAGGCGCAGGGTGGACGTCGTGTCGACGGCCGGGTCCAGCGGTCGGCAGCCGATCAGCGGTTCCCCGGCACCGGCCGTCCCGGCGACCATGCCGGCCCAGGCCTCCAACTCGCCCACCCGCGCGGGACCTTGCGCCGCGCGCCGCAGCCCCTCCGCCCAGGCACGGAACGAAGTCCCCGCCGACTCCAACACCGCCGGCTCTCCCGCGGCCGCCGCCTCGCACGCGGCTCGCAAGTCGGGTACCAGGACGCGCCACGACACCCCGTCGATCGCCAGGTGATGAGCGGCCAGCGCAATCCGACCGACCCGGCCCGGCCCGGCATCCACCCACACCAGCCGCACCATCACACCGGCCGCGGGATCCAGCCTTGTCACCGCCTGCCGAGCGGCATCCGCCGCGAGCTGGTCCAACTCGCCCTCAGCAAGGCCTACGGCATCCACCCGGACCACCAGCCCGGACGCGTCGATCTCACCCGCCTCCGGAACCACCAACACCTGGTCGCTCCCGGCCCGGGCCCGCAGCATCCCGTGAGCTTCCACCAGCGCGGCGACGCCCGTCCTGAGCACGTCCACGCCGAGTTCGGCCGGCGCACCGATCACCGTCCACTGCGCGAAACCAGGCCGCAACACGTCCGCGCCCATCGACCTCATCAACGGCGTCCACGGCACCTCACCGACACCCGTGTCCCTGGCATCCGTAGACGCGTCCTCGGTCTCGGACGCGACCAACGCCAGCCGCTCCGGGGTCTTCTCCTCGAAGATCTGGCGAGGCGTCACCACCCAA
>NZ_JBSFKO010000088.1:0-3243 GCF_053598575.1 Streptomyces sp. NPDC001100 | reverse complement strand
CCAGGCCCGGCAGCGCGGCGGTGGCGGCCATCTGGTCGGCCGCGGCCTGCAACTGCGCGGTGACGGCGGCGGCGAGCTGCCCGTTGCGGCGGGCGATCTCGGTCTCGGCCGCGGTCACCCGGCCCTGGGCGACGGCCTCGTCCCGCGTGGCGGCCTGAAGTCGGCCGGCCGCGACGACCTCGGCCGCCGCTGCCTCCTCCGCCTCCTCCACGGCCTCCTCGTGGTTCTCCTCCTCCTCGCTGATGCGCTCCGGTCCGACCTCGACGATGTGCTCCGCCCGCGCCAGCACCGGCCTGGCGGCGGTGAGCGCATCGGTGGCCTGCTGGATCGCGTTCTCGGCGGCGGTGATCGCCGGGAGGGCGGCCTGGACGCGGGGGTCGGCGGCGACATCGGGTGCGGCGGTGTGGGGGCGCGGGGCGCCGGGTGCGGCGGGGGCCGGTACGGGAGCCGGGGCGGGGGCGGCACTCGACTGCCCGTTCTTCGCGGCCTGTTCGGCGGCTGCGCGTGCGGCGGCGGCGCGTTCTTCGCGCACGGTGTTCTCGGCCCGCGTCAGCGCGGCCAGGGCCGTCCGAAGGTCGTGGTGGCCCTTCGTCTCGTCCCGCTCGTGCCGCTCGATGACCGACGGCAAGGTGGTGACGGTGTTCCGTGCCTCCGCGAGGTCCCGCTTCAGCCGTGCGACCAGCGCCTCGGCCTTCCGCGCGGCCTCGGCGGCGTCGGCGGCGGCCTTCCTCGCCCGCGCGTGGGCGGCGGTGGCGTTCGTGACCGCGAGCCGCGCCTTCCCATGGGCTTCTACGGCGGCCGTGTGCGCCCGGTTCGCCCGCTGGAGGGCGACGGTGAGGCGGTTCAGCCGCTGCGGGGTGTCGGCGAGGGTGTCGGTGGCGGTGTGCAGGAGTTCGGCCTGGGCGTCGAAGGCGTCCCATGCGGTGGTCAGGTCGGGGTCGGCGGTGACGAGGGCGCCCTCGGGCGTGAACTCCCAGCGGCGGATGCCCTGCGGGTCCCGGGTCATCAGCTCCAGCGGCCGGTTGCCGAGTACGGCGGTGCGGGAAGCGGCGTAGAGGGCCTGCCCGAGGTGTTCGCCCTGCGGGTCGGCGCCGAGGGCCACCCAGACCTGCACACCGTGACTGCCCGCGGGGATCGCGGAGTTGAGGCGCTCGGGCAGGGTGTGCGGCTCGGCGGTGGTCCAGTCGGGGACGAGCGCGGGCAGGTCGTGCAGGTTCGGCGGGGTCTCCGCCGGGGTGAGGAGACCGTGGCCGAGGAGGTCGCGTTCCTCGATGCGGAGGGTGACGGTGCCGGTGACGTGGCGGGTGCCTTCCGGTCCCTCCACGAGCAGATGGGCATCGGCGTCGACGACGTAACTCCGCGTCCCGCGCGTCCCGTTGGCGGGTGCGGCGGTGCTGCCGGACTTGAGCCAGTCGCGGCGGCTGCCGGTGGTGGTGCCGCCGAAGGTCGAGGGCTGGGTCTGCCGTTGGGCGAGCGGAACGCTGATGCCGGCGATCTCGTGGTTGTCGTCGTCGCCGCTGAGGAGTTCCGTGAACGACGTCGCGAGGGAGTGGTCGGCGCCGGCCGCGGTGCTCACCGTGTCGGTGGTGTTGTGGAGCTGGTCGAGGGTGACGTCGTCGGCCTGGGTGGAACGGCGCGGGTTGTAGAGCGTCACCGCGATCGACGGGGCCTGGGTCGGCGCTCCCTCGAAGGGCGCCGTGCCGGGCAGCTTGCGGGTGAGGTCGGCCGCCAGCCGGGGACGGTCGAGGGAGACCCGCCCCGCCTGGATCAACTGGCCCAGCCGGACGGCCTGTCCCTCCACCGAGACGGACGTGATCTGCGCGTGCCAGCCGCGGCCACCGCGCGGCGCCACGTCGTTGAGGGCCGTCTCCAGATGCGCCCAGCCGTCGAAGTGGAACGCCGGGGTCGGTCCCACCGGGTGGAACATCTGCGCGTCGGCGAGGTACGGCCCGGCGGCGGGGCCGGCCGGCCGCACGGTGTTGCGCGGATCGGTGCCGGAGACGACGGACGGGGCGTTCACCGGAGCCGGGCCACCGGCTCCGGGCAGGGTGGTCTCGGTGCCGGTGAACCGCAGCGTCAGCCGGACCGGGACGGTCCTGGTGCGCGGGGTGCCCCGGGCCATCAGTTCGTTGATCCACCGGTGTACGTCGCCGTCCGCGTCGGCCCAGGCGATGACGCCGTTCTGGATGAGGCCGCCGATGACGTTGGGCGGCCAGTCGGCGACCAGCGCGGAGCGGACCGACAGCTCGTAGTCGTACTGGAGGCCGTCGAAGTCGGCGCCGTTGTCGGTACGCAGCCAGAAGCGGTTGTCGGCGGTGGTAGCCCGCCGGGCGGTGATGCTGCTGGCCGACTGCGGGGTGAACACCGGCGCCGCGCGGTCCGTCTTGGTGGGGTCCGGGCCCTGGTTCGGGCGGAGGTAGCGGGTGGTCAGGGTGACCGGGAGCTGCTTCTGCCGGACCGAGGCGCGGGTGGTGGTGCGGCCCGCGGAGGTGTGCGACTGCCACTGTTCGAGACCCGAGCCGGGTGTCGAGGAACCCCGGATGCCGGCGAGGTTCTGGGTCCGCCGGGGCCGCGCCGTGAGCGTGACCTCGACCAACCGCTCACCGCCGTGGCCGTGGTGGCGGAAGTGGAAGCGGGTGGTGGCCCGGCGCGGAGTGCCGTCCGGACCGCGCCCGGGCAGCGAACGCAGCCCGGCGGACGAGGTGAGCTGCGCGATCCGGCTGTGCACACCCTGCTGGTATCCGGGGTGCCCGGGGGTGACCGCTCCGGGCGCCTCGGCCTCCACCAGCGCCAGCAGCTCGCGCCCGATCTGCCCACGCCGCTCCCGCGGGTTGACCCGCCCCAGCGGGATCTGTCCGGCGGCGGGCCCGGTCGTGGGCATGGGGGCGGCGACGGGCCGGTCGTATTCGATGACCGAGAGGACGCCACCGAGGCCGAGTTCCCGGTTGCGTGTGTACGGCGCCGGGAGGGCCGCCGTCAGGGTCGGGGCGGGTGCCGGGGCGAGCCGCTGCACCGAGCCCATCCACCGGGCGTCGCGGGCGAGTTGGCCCTGGGTCATGAGGAACTGAAGGCCGTCGGGGACGTCCACCGCGAAGGTGACCGGGTCGATGGTGCCGGGCTCGCCGACGCCGTTGAACAGGGTGCGGGAGCCCGCGCGGACCGTGACGAGGTAGGTGACGTCGGCGACCACCCGGTGCAGGTCGCCGCTCTCGGTGGGGGTGCGGTTGACGCCCGTGCCGGCGG
>NZ_JBSFKO010000087.1:0-3934 GCF_053598575.1 Streptomyces sp. NPDC001100 | reverse complement strand
CCGGACCCACAACGCGGCCGCATCCGGCGTCCGCACCGCCCACCCACGGAACCGCCGCAGCACCGTCGACGCGTCCACATCCTGCGCGGTGGCGTTCCACTCCTCGACGACCGCGGACCGCTCAGCCTCGTCCAGCAACTCGACGTCGCTCAGCCGCAGTTGCGGATCGGCCGCTATCTGCTCCAACACCCTTACCAGCGAGGCCAGCACGCTTTCGGCACGGGCCCCGTCGAAGAGGTCGGGGCGGTAGTCGAGGTGCAGTTCCATCCGTTCGCCCGGGATGACGATCAGCCCCAGTGGGTAGTGACTGGCGTCCTGTGGGGCGCCGCCCGGCCCGATGACGAGCGTGTCCGGGTCGTACGGTGCCGGAGCGGCGGAGTGCGGGTAGTTCTCGTAGACGACGAGCGTGTCGAACTCGGCGCCTGGTCCGGCGAGTTGCTTGACCTCGGCCAATCCGAGGTACTGATGGCCCATCAGGTTCACTTGCCGGTCCTGGAGTTCGGACAGCAGGTCGGCCACGGACAGGTCACCGGCCAACTCGGCGCGCACCGGCAGGGTGTTGATGAACAACCCGATCAGCGACTCCGCACCCGGCAGATCGGCCGGCCGCCCGGCAACCGTCGTCCCGAACACCACATCCTGCCGTCCGGACAGGCGGGCCAGCACCAGAGCCCACGCACCCTGGACCACCGTCGCCATGGTGACGCCACTCTGACGGGCCACGTCGTTCAGCGCCCGCGTCAACTCCGCATCGCACTCGCCGAGGACCGTCTCGGGCCGCAGTGGCAGCCGGGCCGGGTTCGCGGGGACGACCAGGGTCGGTTCCTCCGCCCCCGCCAACTCCTCCCGCCACGCGGCGCGTGCCGCCTCCCGGTCCTGACGGCCGAGCCAGGCCAGGTAGTCGCGGTACGACCTGATCGGAGGCAGCGCCCCGGCATCCCCGTCCGCTCGGTACACCACCTCAAGCTCGTTCACCAGGATGGGCAACGACCAGCCGTCGAGCACGATGTGATGGGTCGTCAGTACCAGCCGATGACGCCGTTCGCCCAGGCGCAGCAGCAGCAACCGCAGCAACGGACCGCGCGCAACATCGAAGCCGGCCGCGAGTTCGGCCCCGGACAACCGGGCCGCCTCGGACTCCACAGCGGCCTCGGGCAGGCCGCTCAGATCGACCTCATGCCACGGCAGCTCCACCTCTCGCGCGATGACCTGCACCGCCTCACCCGACTTGCGCCGGCGAAAACTGGCCCGCAAGGTCCCGTGGCGGGCGATCAGCCCCTCCCAGGACCGGCGGAGACGGTCGACGTCGAGCGGTCCGTCGAGGGCCAGGGCCCGTTGGCCCGCGTACACGTCGGAGGCCTCGTCCCCGAGGGACGCGTGGAACAGCAGCCCCTCCTGAAGCGGCGACAGCGGCCATATGTCTTCGATGGCGGTCCGGGTCCGGGTCATCGCGTACGTCTCCTCACAGCGGTTCGCAACTTCGGTTCGGCGGCAGGGACAGAGCGGTGGGGATGGGTCGGCAGTGAGCGGTGCTCAGTTGTCGGGGGGGACGGAGGTCGAGGGGCAGTGGCCGGGAATCAGAGGTGGTCGTCGGCGAACTCGGCCTCCAGATCGTCGACTTCGTCCTGGTCGAGATCGAGGAGTGAGAAGTCGGAGGGCGTGTGGCCGCCGGCCGACGGGTCGGCGGTGTGCGCGGCGAGGCCGTTCAGCAGCCCTAGCCAGGCCTGCCCCAACTCCTGTACGTCGGTCTCGTCCAGCAGCGCGGCGGGCCAGCTCAGGGTGAGCGTCAACTCCGGGCCGCTCGCGGTGTCCGCGACCACGGCACCCACATCGAGCGCGTGCAGCACCGGCATGCCCGGATCGGCAGCGCCTCCGACGGCCGTGTCCCCGGCCGACTGCCACGGCTCGGCCGAACTCGTCCCGGCACCACCGGCGGTCGCGAACCGGCCCAGGTAGTTGAACCCGACCTGCGGCACCGGCAGGGCCGCCAGCTCCGGCGCTGTCTCTGGATTCAGGTGACGCAACAGGCCATGGCCGAGCCCGTCTCCGGGCACCGCCTGCACCTGCTCCTTCACCCGCTTCACCAGCACACCAGCCGCCGCACCGCCGGCCGTAGCCTCAGTCAGGTCCACACCGGAGGCGTCCAGCCGTACCGGATAGGCGGCGGTGAACCAGCCCACCGTCCGCGACAGATCCATCCCCGCCGACAACGGCTCGCGGCCATGCCCCTCGACCTCCACCAGGAACCCGCCCGGCTCAGCCCCGATGCCCGGCCGCCACCCCGCCACCGCACCGGCCAGCGTCGCCAGCAGCACCTCATGCAGACCGCAGTGGAACACCCCCGGCACCTCACCGACGAGCACCACGGACTCACCCACCGGAACCGACCAGGAGCAACGCCGCAAGGACGCAACCGTGTCGACGGCCGGGTCCAGGGCGCGGCGGCCGATCAGCGGCTCACCGGCGGTGCCCACCAGCTCGACCCAGTTCGCCAACTCCCCGACCCGCTGCGGGTCTTCCGCCGACCGCTCCAACTCCCGGGCCCAGGTGCGGAAGGAGGTCGGCGCCGGTTCGAGGACCGGTCGCCGGCCAACGGCCGCCGCCTCGCACACGGTTCCCAGATCCTGCGCCAGGACGCGCCACGACACCCCGTCGACCGCCAGGTGATGAGCCGCCAGCACAATCCGACCACCCCGGCCCGGCCCGGCATCCACCCACACCACCTGCAGCATCACCCCGGCCGCCGGATCCAACCGCGCCACCGCAGGCCGAGCGGCCTCCACCGCCAGCCGGTCCAACTCACCCTCAGCAAGGCCTACGGCATCCACCCGGACCACCAGCCCGGACGCGTCGATCCCAACTGCCTCCGAAACCAGCAGTGTCCGAAGGTCGCTCCCGGTCCGGGCCCGGAGCATCCCGTGCGCCCGCAGCAGCGCCTCCACTCCTGACGCCAGCACATCCAGACCCAGCCCGGCCGGCGCACCGATCACCGTCCACTGCGCGAACTCGCCCCGCAGCGCGTGCGCGCCCATCGACCGCATCGCCGGGGTCCACGGCACCTCACCGACACCCGTGTCCGCCCTCTGCCCCGCCGCCCCACCGGCCACCGTGACCGCCACCAGCGCCAACCGTTCCGGCGTCTTCTCCTCGAACACCTGCCGCGGCGAAACGGTCCACCCTGCGGCACGGGCCCGGGAAGCGAGCTGCATCGACATGATCGAATCGCCGCCCAAGTCGAAGAACCCGTCCCCGACCCCGACCACCTCCAGCCCCAACACCTCGGCGAACAGGGCGCAGAACACCTTCTCGGCAGGCGTCTCCGCAGCCCGACCGGCACTCACCGCGGCTTCCGGCGTCGGCAGGGCGGAGCGGTCGATCTTGCCGTTGACGGTCAGCGGGAACGTGTCGAGTACGACGACTGCCGACGGAACCATGTACTCGGGCAGGCGAGTTGCGGCGAAGGCCCGCAGCGTTTCGGCGTCCGCGTCCCCGACGACGTATCCGATCAGCCGTCCGTCGCGCGCCAGCACCACGGCCCGCTCGACCTGTGCATGGGCGGCCAACACCGTCTCGACCTCGCCGAGTTCGACGCGGAACCCCCGGATCTTCACCTGCGCGTCCGCACGCCCCACGAACTCCAACTGCCCGCCCGAAGTCCAGCGAGCCAGGTCACCGGAGCGATACATCCGCCCCGTGCCGTCACCGAAGGGACAGGCCACGAACCGCTCCGCCGTCAGATCCGCACGACCGATATAGCCGCGGGCCAGACCCTCCCCCGCGATGTACAACTCCCCCGCCACGCCCACCGGCACAGGCCGCAGGAACGTGTCCAGCACGTAGGTACGGACATTCGGCAGCGGGCGTCCAATCGCCGGTGGCGCGTCCTCACCGGTGATGCCCTCCTCCAACAGGACGGCAGTGGTGATGACGGTGG
>NZ_JBSFKO010000086.1:0-4191 GCF_053598575.1 Streptomyces sp. NPDC001100 | reverse complement strand
GCGAGGCCACACCACCCGGATAACGGCACGCCATCGACACCACCGCGATCGGCTCGTCGACGGCACCGGTGGCGGCCGTCGCTGGGGTGGGCGGCGCGGTGCTGCCCACCGCCTCCTCGCACAGGTGGCGGGCGAGCCCGGCCGGGGTGGGGTGGTCGAAGACGAGCGTCGCGTCGAGCCGCATTCCGGTGGCCGTGCCGAGGCTGTTGCGCAGCTCGACCGCCATGAGCGAGTCGAAGCCGAGGTCCTTGAACGCCCGGTCGGCGCCGACCGCTTCGGCGGTGGCGTGCCCGAGTACGGTGGCGACGGCGCCGCATACCAGGTCCAGTGCCGTCCCGTGCCGCTCCGCCTCCGGGAGCGCCGCCAACCGCTGTGCCCAGGACGATCCGGCGGTGTGCGCGGCGGGGCGGGCGGCGCGCCCGGCCCGGGGCCGGACCAGGCTCCGGAAGAGGGTGGGGAGCGTGCCCTCGGCAGCCTGCCCGCGCAGTGTCGCGAGATCGAGGCGGGTGGGTACGAGGGTGGCCCGGTCGACGGTGAGCGCGGTGTCGTACAGCGCCAGCGCCTCGTCCGTCGGTACCGGCGCGAGGCCGAGCCGGGCCACCCGGGCCAGGTCGGTCCGCGCCAGGTGGCCGGTCATCCCGCTTGCCTGGGACCAGAGGCCCCAGGCAAGGGAGGTGGCGGGCAGCCCGAGGGCGCGCCGATGGTGGGCGAGCGCGTCGAGGAAGGCGTTCGCGGCGGCGTAGTTGGCCTGCCCGGCGTTGCCCAGCGTCCCGGCGGCGGAGGAGAACAGGACGAACGCGGACAGGTCGAGGTCGCGGGTGGCCCGGTGCAGATTCCACCCGGCTGTCACCTTCGGGCCCATGACGCGCGCCAGTTGATCCGCCGTCAGACCGGTGAGCAGCGCGTCGTCCAGCACGCCCGCCGCGTGGACGACGGCAGTCACCGGGTGCTCGGCCGGTACGGCGGCGAACAGCGCTGCCACGGCCGACGCGTCGGCCGTGTCGCACGCGACCGTCGTCACGCTCGCGCCGAGCCCGGTCAGTTCGGCCGCCAACTCGGCGGCCCCCGGCGCGTCGGGGCCCCGGCGGCTGGTCAGCAGGAGGTGCCGGACGCCGTTCCGCTCCACCAGGTGCCGGGCCAGGCTCGCGCCGAGGGTGCCCGTCGCTCCGGTGATCAGCACGGTGCCGTCCGGATCGGCGGTACGGAGAGGGGCGGCCGGCGTGTCGGCGGCGACACCGGCACGGACCAGCCGGGGTACGACGACCGTGCCGCCGCGCACCGCGACCTGGGGTTCGCCGGTCGCGAGCGCACGGCGCAACGCCCCGGCGGTGTCGGTGCGTCCGACGTCGTCGAGGTCCACCAGCGTGAACCGGCCCGGGTGTTCGGCCTGGGCGGCGCGGACCAGCCCGTGCACGGGCGCGGTCGCAAGGCCCGGCACGTCCTCCCCGTGGCGGGCGGCGACCGCGCCCCTGGTGACCAGCACCAGGTGGCTCTCGGCGAAGCGCTCGTCGGCCAGCCACTGCTGGAGCAGCTCCAGTACGTCCGAGGTCACCCCGTGCGCCTCCGCCGCGACGTCCTCCGTGACGACGGATTCGGCCGCCGCGGGCAGGAACACGGTGCCGGGCACGGGCCCGCCGTCCAGGACCGCCGCGAGCGCGCCGGGGCCGTCGGCGACCGATATCTCCTCGTCCGTCGAACGCAGCGCGGCGGCGAGCCACGAGTCACCGGCGGACAGCACCGCCCACCGCCCCGCCGGGCCGGACCCCGACGCCGCCGGCGGCTCCGTCCAGTCCACGGCGAACAGCGCGTCGTGTCCCGCACCGCGGTCACGGACGAGGTCGCCGGGCGACACCGGGCGTACGACGAGGGTGTCGACGGCGGCGACCGCGCCGCCCGCCGGGTCCTCCAGGGACAGCGTGACCGTGTCCCGGCCGGTGCGGGACAGCCGCACCCGGAGTTCGGTCGCACCGGTGGCGTACATCCGTACCCCGTGCCAGGCGAACGGGAGCCGCAGAGTCTCGTCGCCGTCACCCGGCGTCGCGGCGAGCGGGTGCAACGCGGCGTCGAGGAGGGCGGGGTGGACTCCGAAGTGCCCGGCGTGCTGTGCCGGACCCTCGGACAGCCGTACCTCCGCGTAGAGGTCGTCGCCGGAGCGCCAGAGCGCCTTGAGGTTGCGGAACTCGGGACCGTACTCGTAGCCGAGGTCGGCGAGCCGGTCGTAGAACCCGTCGAGCGGGACTTGCGTCGCGCCCGGCGGAGGCCATGCCCCGGGCGTCGGCGGCCGGTCGTCGTTGCCGTCGCCGGCACCGAGGCTGCCGGTGGCCAGGCACGTCCACCCCTCGTCGTCCCCGGAACCGGACCCCGGTGCGGCGTGGAACGCCACGGAACGGCGGCCGGTGTCGTCCGGGCCGCCCACGGTGATCTGCACCTGGACCGTGCCCTGTTCGGGCAGGACGAGCGGAGCCTGGAGGGTGAGCTCTTCGAGGGTGTCGCAGCCGACGGTGCCACCGGCGTGCAGGGCCAGGTCGACGAAGGCCGTGCCGGGCAGGAGCGGGGTGCCGGCGATCGCGTGGTCGGCCAGCCAGGAGTGGGTGGCGAGCGAGAGGCGGCCGATGAGCAGGAGGCTGTCGTCGGCGGCGAGTCCCACGGCGGCGGCGAGCAGGGAGTGGCCCGCCGGTTCGAGCCCGGCGGCGGCGAGGTCGGCCGGCCCGGCGGGCTCGTCCAGCCAGTAGCGCTGGTGCTCGAACGGATAGGTCGGCAGGTCGGTGGCCACCGACTGCCGCCGCGTGGCGGGGTGGAGGGAGGTCAGGTCGACCGGGGCACCGCAGGTGTGCAGCAGGCCCAGGGCCGTGGTCACGGTCTCCCGCTCGGGCCGTCCGGGACGCAGCGTGGGGATGACGGCGGTGGGCTCGCCGGGCGCCAGCTGCTGGAGCGTCTCCAGGACAGAGGTGGTGAGGACGGGGCCGGGGCCGAGTTCGACGTAGGCGGTGACGCCCCGGGCGTGCAGCGCGGTGATGCCGTCGTGGAAGCGGACCGGCTGCCGGATGTGCTGGGCCCAGTAGTCGGGGCTGGTCAGCTGCCCGGGGACGGCCGGCTCGCCCGTGACGTCGGATATGACGGGGATGGCGGGCTCACGGTAGGTCACGGTGGCGGCGAAGGCGCGGAACTCGTCGAGCACCTGCTCCATGTGCGGGGAGTGGAACGCGTGGGAGACGGTGAGTTCCTTGGTCTTCACGCCCCGGTCCCGGAAGTGCCCGGCGACGGCCCGTACGGCCTCGCTGTCGCCGGAGATGACCGTGGCGGCAGGGCCGTTGACGGCGGCGATCGATGCGAGGTGTTCCTGCCCGGCGAGTCGGTCCGCCACCTCGTCGGCCGGGGCCGCGATGGCGATCATGCTGCCGCCCGCCGGGGCGGCCTGCATCAGCCGGGCGCGGGTGGCGACGAGCCTGGCGGCGTCGGGCAGGTCGAAGACACCTGCGAGATGGGCCGCGGTGAGTTCGCCGATGGAGTGGCCGATCACGTAGTCGGGCGCGGCTCCGTGGTGGGTGAGCAGGGTGTACAGGGCGCGCTGCACGGCGAAGAGGGCGGGCTGGGCGAACCGGGTCCCGTCGAGCAGCCGGGCCGCCCCGGTCTCCGATTCGCCGAAGACCACCTCCCGCAGGGAACGGCCGAGAAGCGGGTCGAGGTGCTCGGCCGTCTCGTCGAAGGCACGGGCGAAGACGGGGTGCGCCTCGTACAACTCCCGTCCCATACCGAGGCGTTGACTGCCCTGCCCGGTGAACATCCAGGCCGTGGCGGATCCGGCGACCTGCGCACCCGTGACGAGCCGCGGATGCGGGCTCCCGGCGGCCAGTGCCTGGAGCCCGGTGGCGGCGTCCTCGCGGGTGGTCGCGGTGACGGTGGCACGGTGGGCGAAGTGCGTACGGCTGGTGGCCAGGGCGTGCGCGAGGTCCGGCAGCGGGGTGCCGGGACGGTCGTCGAGGTGCGCGGAGAGCTGCCGGGCCTGGTCGCGCAGCGCGTCCTCGGTACGGGCCGACAGCACCAGCAGTACCGGCCCGTCGCCCGCCTCTCCGGCTGCCCCGGGTTCGTTGTCGGTCCCGGACTCCTCGCCGGTTTCCGTCTCCGCTTCCGCGGGTGCCTGTTCCAGGATGACGTGGGCGTTGGTCCCACTGACCCCGAAGGAGGACACCC
>NZ_JBSFKO010000085.1:0-7143 GCF_053598575.1 Streptomyces sp. NPDC001100 | reverse complement strand
CGACCTCGCCACCGATCTTGCCCACCACTATGCGCCGTCACCAACGTCCTGACCCACACAGCAGCCGGCGGCTTCGCTTCGAGCCGATGACGCGGTCCTGGGCGGTTTGCAGTTCGCGGCTTGCGGCTTGCGGCTGCGGTCTGCGGCTTGAGGCCTACACCTTGCGGTCTCCGGCCTACACCTTGCGGTCGCCGGTCGCCGGTCTGCGGCTTGCGGTTCGAGGCCTGCTGTTCGCGGTTTCGCTTCCGGGCCTGTTACGCCTGCCCCCCGTCAGCCCAGGCCCTGCCCCCGGCAACCCCGGCCCCGCACCCCGGCCGACCGAGCCACGCTCCCGACCCCGCCTTCGCGTCACCCCCACTTCTGCCCGCCTCTCTTCCCCCCCACCCCATCTCTCACCAAAATCCACCTGCACCCTGCACCCACCCCGGTAACCATGGCCGTATGACCACTTCGTCGAAGCCGCCCTCGCACACCGCCCGAGCCCACTCCTTCAACGCCGCCGCGGCCCAGTACGCCGAGAACCGCCCCTCCTACCCGCCCGCCCTCTTCGATGCCATCGAGGAACTGGCCGGCCACCCCCTCGCCGGTGCCCGTGTCGCGGACGTCGGAGCCGGCACCGGTATCGCGACCGCCCTCCTGCACGCCCGAGGCGCCGACGTGATCGCGATCGAACCCGGCGAGGGCATGGCGGCCCAGTTCCGCCGCAGCCTTCCCGACGTCTCGCTCGTCCGGGGCACCGGCGACGCCCTCCCCCTCACGGACAACTGCGCCGACTTCCTCACCTACGCCCAGGCCTGGCACTGGACCGACACCACCAAGTCGGTCCCGGAGGCCCTGCGCGTACTGCGCCCGGGCGGCGCGCTCGCCCTGTGGTGGAACACCAGCGCCGTCGACGTCCCGTGGATCGCCGAGCAGTCGGAACGCATCAGGATCCACTTCGGCATCGACCGCGTCGTGAAGCAGAACGGCAGCGGCCTGCACACCGCGTTCGCCGACCCCACCGGCCGACTCGACTTCGCCCACCGAAGGGTCCGCTGGAGCCGCCGCGTCCCGGTCGACACCCACCTGGCCAACATCAGCAGTCACTCGGTCTTCCTGGTCCAGGGTGAGGAAGGCACCAACGCCTTCCTCACCGAGGAGCGAAACCACCTGCTCACCGCATTCCCGGACGGCACCGTGGAGGAGACCTACGTCGTGGAACTCGTCGTAGCCCTCGCGTCATGACCCCGTGACCACCTCGGCGACAGGGCTGTCGGCAGCCCCTCCCCGCGCGGTGGCCCACCCCTGCAGGGCCGCCGCGCACGCGTGGTCCACGTGCCGCAACCCGCCCAGTTCCAGGTGCACTTCGCGGTCGTGCGGCAACGCCTCCAACGCGTCCAGCAGCTTCGGCAGCCGCAGAAACGTCGCATGCCCCAGCACCCGTACGACGATCCCCGCGTCGCCGAGGTCCTCCGTCTCCACGTGGACATGGCTGATGTCCCACGCGGTCTTCGCCACCGCCAACGCCAGTCCGACCAGCACCCCCTCGAACGGATTCCCCACCACGATCGCCACCGCGGTCACCCCGAGCACGACCACCTCACCCCGGTGCCCGGCCCACAGCCCCCGCACCTGCCGCACCGGCACGAGCCTGCAGCCGGCGTGCACCAGCAGCCCCGCCAGCGCCGCCACCGGCACCAGACCCAGCACCCCGGGCAGCAGCGCCGTGAACAGCAACAGCCACGCGCCGTGCAGCACTCGCGACGCCTTGGTCCTGGCGCCCGCCCGCACTCCCCCAGAGGGGGCACCCCCAGCCGCGCTCCGTACGATCACCGCGGTCATCGGCAACGCCCCGAGAACCCCGCACACCGCGTTCCCCGCGCCCTGCGCGATCAACTCCCGGTCGTAGTCCGTCCGCGGCCCCCGGTGCAGCCGGTCCACCGTCGCCGCGCCGAACAACGACTCCGCCGACGCGATCAACGCGAACGCGACGACCGTCCCGATCACCCCCACTTCCGTAAGCCGCCCGAAATCCCCCCACCCCGGCACCCGCACGGCACCGAGCAACCCCCGCACCTCCACCCGCCGCACCGCCAGGTCGAACACCCCGGTCACCACCGTGGCCAGCCCCACCGCCACCAACGGCGCCGGCACCAGCCGAGCCCCGCGCCGCCACCGGGGCCAGAGCACCAGTACGGCAATGGTGGCACCGCCCACTGACAACGCCACCGGATCCACCAGCCCCGGCAGCGACACCAGCCCGGCGAGCTTCCCGAGCCCGTCCGCCGGCGCGGCCACATCACCGAGCGCGTACACCTGCCCGGCGACCAGCACGAGCCCGATCCCGGCGAGCATCCCCTGCACCACGGCCACCGACACCGCCCGGAACCAGCGCCCGAGCCGCAGCACCCCGAGCCCCAACTGCACCACTCCGGCCGCGAAGACCAGCACCCCGAGCGCCTCGATCCCGTACGCCCGCACGGCCTCGTACACGAGCACGGTCAGCCCGGCGGCCGGACCGCTCACCTGGAGGCTGCTGCCGGGCAGCGCCCCGACCACCAGCCCGCCGACGATCCCCGTGACCAGTCCCAACTCGGCCGGCACCCCGGAGGCGATCGCCACACCCACACACAGCGGGAGCGCGACGAGAAAGACGACCACCGAAGCGAACAGATCGGCCCTGCTCACACCACAGCGCATGACACCCAGGACATCCATGACACGCATGACAACGGCACCTCCGAAGACAGGACAAAGCCGGACGGGAGATGCGTGGGCGCCGCACCGGGGGAGGGCACGGCGAACTGAAATCCATTGTCGGGAAAGGGAGTTGATCGCGCACCGGATTCATGTGACCACCCCGTGAACACGGAGGCGCCCAGACCGGAGCCCCTCACTCCGATCACGCCGCCACGCGCCTGCGCCGTCCCGCGACCCGTGCGCCTGTGCCGTCCCACGCGCCTGCGCCGTCCCATGGCCCACGACTCACGACTCACGACCCATGCGACCGCGCCGCAGGCGGCCTGTGCCCCGAATCCGCTTGACGACTCCGCCCTGCCGGAGCATTATTCATCACATGATGAATTACAACGTCGATCCACCCGACACAACCCCCGCCCCGGCCGTCCAGGCCGAAGCCCTCACCGTCGTCCGAGGCCCCCGCACCGTCCTGCGCGGCATCGACTTCACCGTCCCGCGCGGCCAGATCACCGGCCTGCTCGGCCCCTCCGGCTGCGGCAAGTCGACCCTCATGCGCTCGATCGTCGGCACCCAGGCCAAGGTCACCGGCACCCTGAACGTCCTCGGCCGCCCCGCGGGCCACCCCGCCCTCCGTACCCGCATCGGCTACGTCACCCAAGCCCCCTCCGTCTACGACGACTTGACGGTCCGGCAGAACCTCGACTACTTCGCCGCGATCCTCGACCCCGGCCGGACCGCCGCCACCCGCCGCCACGAAGTCGACCGCGTCCTCACCGACGTCGACCTCACCACCCACACCGACGCCCTCGCCGGCAACCTCTCCGGCGGCCAGCGCAGCCGTGTCTCCCTGGCGGTCGCGCTCCTCGGCACCCCCGAACTCCTCGTCCTTGACGAACCCACCGTCGGCCTCGACCCCGTCCTCCGCCGCGACCTGTGGACCCTCTTCCACGACATCGCCGCCTCCCGCGGCGCCACCCTCCTCATCTCCTCCCACGTCATGGACGAGGCCGAGCGCTGCCACCGCCTCCTCCTGATGCGCGAGGGCGAGGTCCTCGCCGACGACACCCCCGACGCCCTCCGCACCCGCACCGGCTCCGACACGGTCGAAGCCGCCTTCCTGCACCTGGTCGACGAGGCCGTGGCCGCCGGCCGCCAGAAGGAGACGACCCGATGAGCACGCCAACCACCACAGCCGCCACGCCAACCACCGCGCGCGCCACAGCTCTCAGCCTCTCCCGCACCACCGCCACCGCGGCCCGCGTCCTGCGCCAGCTCCGCCACGACCCCCGCACGATCGCGCTGCTGATCCTCATCCCGTGCCTGATGCTCGTCCTGCTGCGCTACGTCTTCGACGGCAGCCCGCGCACCTTCGACAACATCGGCGCCTCGCTCCTCGGCATCTTCCCGCTCATCACGATGTTCCTGGTCACGTCGATCGCCACCCTGCGCGAACGCACCTCCGGCACTCTCGAACGCCTCCTCGCCATGCCCCTGGGCAAGGGCGACCTGATCGCGGGCTACGCCCTCGCCTTCGGCTTCCTCGCGATCATCCAGTCCGCCCTGGCCACCGGCCTCGCCGTCTGGTTCCTCGGCCTCGACGTCATCGGCAGCCCCTGGCTCCTCCTCCTGGTGGCCCTCCTCGACGCCCTCCTCGGCACCGCACTCGGCCTCTTCGTCTCGGCCTTCGCCGCCTCGGAGTTCCAGGCCGTCCAGTTCATGCCGGCGGTGATCTTCCCCCAGCTCCTCCTCTGCGGCCTCTTCACCCCGCGCTCCGAAATGCACCCCGTCCTGGAGACCATCTCCGACGTCCTCCCCATGTCGTACGCGGTCGACGGCATGAACGAGGTCCTCAAGCACACGGACATGACCGCCACCTTCGTCAGGGACGTCCTGATCGTGGCCGGCTGCGCCCTGCTGGTGCTGTGCCTGGGCGCGGCCACACTGAGGAGGCGTACGGCATAGAAGGGAAGGAGTACCGGATGCCCCGTTCCGCCAGCCGGACAGCCCCCACTCCTCACCACCGCCGGTGCGAGGATGACCCCATGACCCAGAAAGTCGCAGTCCTCGGCACCGGCAAGATCGGCGAAGCCCTGCTCAGCGGAATGATCCGAGCGGGCTGGGCCCCGGCCGACCTCCTGGTCACCGCCCGCCGCCCCGAGCGCGCCGAGGAACTCCGAGCCCGCCACGGAGTCACCCCGGTCACCAACCCCGAGGCCGCGAAGAGCGCCGACACCCTGATCCTCACGGTGAAGCCGCAGGACATGGGCACCCTCCTCGACGAACTCGCCCCACACCTCCCCGCCGACCGCCTGGTCATCAGCGGCGCGGCGGGCATCCCCACCTCCTTCTTCGAGGAGCGGCTCGCTGCGGGCACTCCGGTGGTCCGGGTCATGACGAACACCCCTGCCCTCGTCGACGAGGCGATGTCCGTCATCTCCGCCGGCAGCCACGCCACCGAGGCCCATCTCGCGCACGCCGACGAGATCTTCGGCGCCGTCGGCAAGACGCTCCGCGTCCCCGAGTCCCAGCAGGACGCCTGCACCGCCCTCTCCGGCTCCGGCCCGGCGTACTTCTTCTACCTGGTCGAAGCCATGACGGACGCCGGCATCCTGCTCGGCCTGCCGCGCGACAAGGCCCACGACCTCATCGTCCAGTCCGCGATCGGCGCCGCCGTCATGCTCCGCGACAGCGGCGAACACCCGGTCAAGCTCCGCGAGAACGTCACCTCGCCGGCCGGCACGACGATCAACGCCATCCGCGAACTGGAGAACCACGGCGTACGCGCCGCACTCATCGCCGCCCTGGAGGCAGCCCGCGACCGCAGCCGCGAACTGGCCTCGGGAAACAGCTGAACAGCTAGGACAGCAAGAACAGCTACGACAGCAAGAACAGCTGGAACGGCCGGAAGGCCGTACGGCTACGCAGGCAGAAGCCCGATGGCCCGATACGCGGTATCGACCATCGGCTTTGCCATCCCTCTCGCCTTCTCCGCCCCATCCCGCAACACCCCTTCCACATAAGCGGGATCCGCGCACAACGCCTTGTGCCGCTCCTGCAAAGGCCTGAGCAGCTCGACCACAGCCTCCGCGGTGTCCTTCTTCAACGCTCCGTACGACTCATATACACCGCTCAAGTCCTCGGGGTTCCCACCTTCGCAAGCGGCAAGGATCTCCAGCAGATTGGCGACCCCCGGCCGCTCCTCCCGGTCGTACACGACCCCCGCCCCGCTGTCGGTCACGGCCCGCATGACCTTCTTCCGTACGACGTCCGGCTCGTCCAGCAGATAGACGATCCCCGGCCCGGAGTCGTCCGACTTCCCCATCTTCGAAGTCGGCTCCTGCAGATTCATCACCCGCGCCGCCACCCCCGGCCGGGTCGCCCGGGGGACCACGAACGTATGGCCGTACCGCTGGTTGAACCTGACCGCGAGATCCCGGGCCAGCTCCACATGCTGCGTCTGGTCGTCCCCGACCGGCACCTCGTCCGTCCCGTACGCCAGGATGTCCGCCGCCATCAGCACGGGATACGTCAGCAACGACAGCCGCACACTCCCGCCCCGATCCCGCTCGCGCGCGGCCTTCTCCTTGTACTGGATCATCCGCCGCATCTCCCCGTCGGTGGCCACACACTCCATGACGTACGACAGCCGGGTGTGCTCGTCCACATGACTCTGTACGAACACGGTGCACAGCTCGGGATCCAGCCCCGCCGCCAGCAACAGCGTCGCCGCCTGCCGGGTCAGCCTGCGCACCCGTGCCGGATCGTGGTCCACGGTCAGCGCGTGCAGATCGACCACGCAGAACAGGGCGTCGCTCCGCCGCTGATCCACGTCGACCCAGCGCCGAATGGCACCCAGGTAGTTCCCCAGCGTCAGGTGCCCGGTCGGCTTGACCCCACTGAAGACCCGTGTCATCTCTCCACCTCCTGGTCGAGACCGCCGCGCCGGCCGGCCCACCCTCTGGAGGGAGAAACAAGAACGGCCGCCGAGGCGGCGGCCGTTGAGTACATACGTGTGTACGGCCGCCGTCAGGCGGCCCACCACTGCTGGGTGCACGTATGTGTAGTCACGTCACACAGAGTACGCCTCTGCCAGGCTCTCCGGAGCGGAGTTGACACGCCCCGACCCCGTACGTAGTGTTCTCCGAGTTGTCCGACGTGAGCGTCGACTCCGGTCGGTCCCCGGACAGCCATTCCGCAAGTACCTACAGACAATCGACGATCCGTCGTCGCGTGTATTGGCATGCGTATTTGCGAAATGAGGAATCCGCGTTCGAAAGGACGCACCCCGATTCGCTCGGGACTCAGGAATCCGCTAAAGTCTCACTCGTCGGAACGGCCCAACGGCCGGGATGGCAACCCACTCTGACTGGGAGTCAGGCCCGAAAGGGTCTGGTAGAGTCGGAGTCGCTGGAAAGGGAAACGCGGAAGCGGGAACCTGGAAAGCGCCGAGGAAATCGGGACCGG
>NZ_JBSFKO010000084.1:0-7331 GCF_053598575.1 Streptomyces sp. NPDC001100 | reverse complement strand
TTTCTGGAAGAAGTTCTCGCCCTCGACCCCGTCCGGGTACCGCTCCAGGGTGGTGTGCACGTCAACACCCTTGCGATGTACGGGCCTTGGACCGCCGCTGAACTCTCCAGCCTGTGCTTTTCCTGTGTTTCCCCGGCTCTCGGCGCGACCATGGCTCTCGGCGAACAGGTGCGCTAATTTGAGGTCCACGGCACAGGTGAATGGGCACCCGTGGTGAGTGCGGGAGGTTCTGGTTGACCCCGGCACAGCTTCGGGCCTTCGCGGCGACCGTCCGTCTCGGTTCCGTGAAGGCGGCCGCGGCCGATCTCGCCGTGACGGAGTCGGCCGTGTCGATCCACATCGCGCATCTGCGCAAGGAACTCGGCGACAAGCTCTTCGCCCGCACGGCCAACGGGCTCGCGTTCACCCCTGGCGGGCTGCGGCTGGCCAGCCGGGCCGCCGAACTGCTGGGACTCCAGGACCGGACGATCCTCGAAGTGAAACAGGCCGGCTCCGGCCGGAGACTGCTGCGCGTCGCCGCGTCGAGCCTGTTCGCGGAACATGCCGCGCCCGGTCTGATCGAACTGTTCGCGGGGCGCGCGGACGATCTCGACGTCGAACTGAGCGTGCACAGCCCGCAGAACTTCCCGTCCCTGCTGCTCAACCGCTCCGTCGACGTGGCGATCGGGCCTCGCCCCGCGACGCTGGACGACGCGATGATCTGCACCCACTTTCTCAACTACCAGGTCGTCGCCGTCGTAGGGCCCGACCATCCGCTCGCGACTGCGGGGAGTGCGGGGGCGGCCGAACTGCGCGGTCAGACGTGGTTGTTGGGGCCCTCGGCGGTCGGGCGGACGGGGATGGTGCCGTCGGTGCTGCGGCGACTGGGTATCCCGGAACACAACCAGCGGATCTTTCAGAGTCATGCCGCGTCCGTCGACGAGGCCAAGCGGGGCAAGGGAGTCGCTCTCGCGGTCGCGTTCGCCGTGACGAAGGACCTCGCAGAAGGCGACCTCCGCCAACTCGCGGGTCCCCAGCTCCCCGCTCGCGGCTCCTGGAACCTGCTCACCCTCCCCGACCGCGAGGCGCCGCCCGCCGCCGCGGAGTTGCGGCGGTTCGTCACCACGCCGCGGGCGACGCAGGCGATGCTGCGGGGTGCGGGGGTTACGGCGGGGCGGTTTCGGCCGGCGATTCATGTGACGTTGTGGAGTTGAGGGTTCGGTCCCTGGGCTGCGGGCCGGTGGGGGCTGGTCGCGCAGTTCCCCGCGCCCCTCGGGAGGCGCACTTCGCGCGGCCTCCCGAGCCCGGCAATCTCGCCCGGCACCCGTAGCAGCGCGCCGAAGCTGTCGGCCGGCAGCAGCAGGTCGATGTACGGCAGAGCCGCCGTCATCGTCGTCGTGCGGGGCGTGAAGCCGTGGGCCGCGGCCCGGGGGTTGAGCCAGATCACGGTGTGGGCGCGGCGTCGTAGCCTGGCCATGACCGTGGCCAGTTCGTCCGGCGGGTCGCTGTCCCAGCCGTCCGAGGCGATCAGTACGACCGCGCCGCGCAGGGTGCCGCCGTGGTGCGAGGCGAGGAGCGTGCCCAGGCAGTGGGCGATGCGGGTGCCGCCGAAGCGGTCGGTGACGCGTTCGGCCGCCTCGTCGAAGGCCTCCCGCGCCGAGCGGTGCGCGAGGACCGGCGTGAGCCGGGTCAACGACGTGGCGAACGCGAAGACCTCGGCACGGGTCGTCACCGCGAGGGCCCGCATCAGGTGCAGATACGCCAGCGCCTGCGCCTGCATCGACCGGCTCACGTCGCACAGCACCACGACCCGGCGGGGCCGGTCCACCGGCCCCGCCCGGACCAGCCGCACGGGCTCCCAGCCGGTGCGCCGGGCCTGTGCCACCGTCTCCCGGACCGCCACCCGGTGACCGCCCGTCCGCACGGCGAGGCGCCGGGTGCGGCGCACGGGCCACTCCCGTAGCCGTGACTCCAGCCAGCGGCCGAGCAACTCGGCCTGTTCGGCGCTCAGTTCACCGAACGGTGTGTCCACCGCTGCCGCCAGGTCGCTCGGCAGCCGCTCGGGCACGGTGAGGACGTGGTCCGCACTGTGGTCGGTGGTGTCCACGGTGGGCGGCAGGGTCACCCACGGCAGACCGGAACCCCCGACGGGGGTGCTGCCGGGCGAGTCGGTGCCCTCGGAGTTCTCGCCTCCGGCCCCCGCGTCGTGCCCGTTGCGGCGCGCGTTCGGGTCGACGGCGAGCACGGACTGGCCGAACATCGCGTCGAAGACCTCGTCGAAGCGGGCCAGTTCGGGATGGTCGCGGACGAGGGTGACGCGGGCCGTCCAGTACAGGGACGTCCGTGTCATGGGCGGGACCGCGGCGAGCGCGAGCACGAAGTCACGGGCCGCGGTCGGGCCCACCGGCACGCCGTGCTCCCTGAGCCGGGCGGCCAGCGCGGTGGCGAAGGCGGCCCGGTCGACGGCGGACAGCAGCGGACCGGTCGGTGTCATCGGACCAGCAGACAGACCACCACCGCGACGACGACGGCCGCGACGACGACGGGGATCAGCCGCTTGTACACGGACGTACCGGCCACCTGCATCAGGTTCAGCGGCTCGGCCACCGCCAAGGACGGTGCCACGGAGGCCGGTTCCGCTTCCGTCTCCGGTACGTCCTCGTGCTGGTCCGGCGTCGCCAGCAGCTGTGTCTCCACGTTCGCCACGAACTGCGCGAACAGTTTCTCCGAGATCTCCTTGATCATGCCGCTGCCGAACTGGGCCAGCCTGCCGCTGATGTTGAGGTCCGTACTGACGGTCACGACCGTGCCCGTGCCCTCGCCGCGCAGCCGGGCGTCGACCGTCGCGGATGCGTTGCCGCCGCCACGCATGTCCTTGCCGGCCGCGCTGATCACGGCGTGATGGGCGGCCTCGTCCCGCTCCACGAAACGTGCCGTGCCGGCGAACTGGCTGATCATGGGCCCGACTTTGACCCGGACCTTGCCCCGGTGGACGTCACCGTCGACGCCGGTGAGTTCGGCGCCGGGCATGCACGGGGCGAGGGCCTCCAGATCGGTGAGCGCCTGCCACGCCCGCTCGACCGGGACGCCGACGATGAACTCGTTGTCGATCCTCATGGTCTCCTCGCTTCTTCGGGATAGCCGAGCGTGCCGAGGGCCTCGATGACGGCAATGCGGTCGTCGGGGCTCTTGGCGACCGTGCTGAGTGTGCGGACGATGTCGCCGCGGGCCAGCCGTGCGACCCTCAGCGCCGCCAGGGCGGAGACCCAGTCGATGGCCTCCGCCATGCCGGGCGCCTTGTCGAGGTCCAACTCCCTTACCCGGCCGATGAATTCGGTCGTCGACGCGATCAGCGGCTCGTTCGCGGCAGGTACCGTGCGGCGCAGGATCTCCGCCGTGCGTTCAGGGGTGGGGAAGTCGATCCAGTGGTAGAGGCACCGCCTGCGCAGCGCGTCGTGGAGTTCCCGGCTGCGGTTGGAGGTGAGCACCACGACGGGGGGCCGTACGGCGGTGAAGGTGCCCAACTCAGGGACGCTGATGGACCGTTCGCCCAGGAATTCGAAGAGGAGCGCCTCGAACTCGTCGTCGGCCCGGTCGATCTCGTCGATCAACAGCACCGGCGGCAGCGGGCCTTGATGGCGCACCGCCCGCAACAGCGGACGGTCGAGGAGGAATTCCTCGCTGAACAGATCGGCGTCGGACAGCTCCCGCCCGTGCGCCTCGGTCAGCCGGACAGCGAGCAGTTGGCGCTGGTAATTCCACTCGTACAGCGCCTCGCCCGCCGTCAGCCCCTCGTAGCACTGAAGCCGGATCAGTGGAGTGCCCAGGGCTTTGGCGAGCGCCTTCGCGGCGCTGGTCTTGCCCACGCCCGGCTCGCCCTCCAGCAGCAGCGGGCGGTCGAGCAGGGTGGCGAGGAGCAGGGCGGTCGCCGTGCCGTCGTCGACGAGGTGGCCGGCCTCGCCGAGCCGCCGCCGTACGTCGTCGGCGTCCGTGAAGAGTCCGCTCACCCCGTGGCACCCGCGGACCAGCGGTCCCGGCAGCCGGTCCCGCAGAACCAGAACTCGCCGTCCCCGGTGGTGAGACGAGGTGTGTCGGCGCATACGGTCACGGTCATCCCGCACACCGGGTCCACGGCCTGGGGCGGTCGCTCGGGCACGGTGACCTTCGCCGCGTGGACGACTCGCACCACGTCCGCGAGGATCGACAGCGCGATCTCGGGCGGCGTACGGGCGCCGATGTCCAGCCCGGCGGGCGCCTGGACGCGGGTCCGTTCCGCCTCGGTCAGGCCGAGTTCGTCGAGGAGGGCGGCGGCGCGGCGGTGGCTGGCGACCAGCGCGATGTGACCGACGCCCGCGTCCAGGGCGGCACGCAGGGACTCCGCGTCGCCGCGGCCCTGCCCCGCCACGATCACGGCGGCGGTGTGCTCGGCGGGCGGTCCTTCGGGCAGGGAGCGGGCCGTGGCGTAACCGAGCAGGGCGGCGAACGCGACACAGGCCTCCGCCACCGGCGTGGTCCCGACGACCTCGATCAGCGGCGGCGGCAGCACCGGCTCCAGGAAGATCTCCAACGCACCGCCGGACAGGCAGGGGTTGACGACCACCCGTGCCCCGGGTGTCTCGGGGAACTCGGCGTCCCCCTGCGGCAGGACGCGCAGCAGCAGGGGTCCGCCGTCGTGCAGGGCGCCCAGCGCGGCCGTACGCACCGAGCCCTCGGCGCACTGGCCGCCCACGAAGCCGTCGATGGTGCCGTCGCCGTGGACGATGGCCTCGTCGCCGGGGTGCGCCGAGGCGGGTGCCTGGGCGCGGACCACGCGCGCGTGGACGAACGGCACGCGTCGCTCGGTGAGTTCGAGCGCCCGGGCACTCAACTTGCCGGTCATTACAGCCACCTTCAGATCGGCGGAGTCGGTCGGCCCTGCATCGCCTCCCACACCCGGGAGGGTGTGAGCGGCATGTCCGCGTGCCGGATGCCGTACGGCTTCAGGGCGTCGACCACCGCGTTGACGATCGCGGGTGGCGAGCCGACCGTCGCGGACTCGCCGACCCCCTTGGCGCCGATGGGGTGGTGCGGGGACGGCGTGACGGTGAACCCGGTCTCCCAGTCGGGAACTTCGAGCGAGGTGGGGATCAGGTAGTCCATGAGCGAACCGCTGAGGCAGTTGCCGTCCTCGTCGAAGGAGATCATCTCCATCAGCGCCATGCCGACCCCGTCGGTGAGCCCGCCGTGCACCTGCCCCTCGATGATCATCGGGTTGATGCGGGTGCCGCAGTCGTCGACCGCGACGAAGCGGCGGACGGTCACCTTCGCCGTGCCCGGGTCGATGTCGACGACGCAGATGTAG
Organism: Streptomyces sp. NPDC001100; assembly: GCF_053598575.1. Classification (NCBI taxonomy): domain Bacteria; kingdom Bacillati; phylum Actinomycetota; class Actinomycetes; order Kitasatosporales; family Streptomycetaceae; genus Streptomyces; species Streptomyces sp. NPDC001100. The sequence goes on along the minus strand of NZ_JBSFKO010000084.1, from coordinate 2,011 downwards.
GCGCCGTGCGGATAGGTGAGGTTCTCCGGGTTGTAGCAGATCTGCGCCTCCAGCCCGCCCTCCACACCCTCGGGCAGGTCGCCCGCGCCGTGCGCCCGCATCGCGATGGCCTGGATGCTGACCGAGGCCTCGGGGTCGCCCGCGACATGGAAGGAGCCCTTCTCCCACTCCAGGTCGGCGACCGACACCTCCAGCATCCCGGAGGCGATCAGCCTCGCCTTGTCCCGTACCTTGCGGGCGACCAGCGCGGCGGCGGCGCCCGAGACGGGGGTGGAGCGGCTGCCGTAGGTGCCGAGGCCGAAGGGGGTCTGGTCGGTGTCGCCGTGCACGACGTCGATGTCCTGCGGCGGGATGCCGAGTTCCTCGGCGACGATCTGCGCGAACGTCGTCTCGTGCCCCTGCCCCTGCGACTGCACCGAGAGCCGTACGACTGCCTTGCCCGTCGGATGCACCCGCAGTTCGCAGCCGTCGGCCATGCCGAGGCCGAGGATGTCCATGTCCTTGCGGGGCCCCGCGCCGACCGCCTCGGTGAAGAACGACACGCCGATGCCCATGAGTTCACCGCGGGCCCGCTTCTCGGCCTGCTCGACGCGCAGGGCGTCGTAGCCGGCGAGTTCCTTGGCCAGTTCCATGGTGGGCGCGTAGTTGCCGGAGTCGTAGACCCAGCCGGTCTTGGTGCGGAAGGGGAACTGTTCGGGCCGGATGAAGTTCTTCATCCTCAACTCGACCGGATCCATGGCGAGTTCGTAGGCGAGGCAGTCCACGATCCGCTCGATCAGGTAGACCGCCTCGGTGATGCGGAACGAGCAGGCGTAAGCGACCCCGCCCGGCGCCTTGTTGGTGTAGACGGCCGTCATCTTGCAGTGGGCGGCCTCGATGTCGTAGCTGCCGGTGAAGACGCCGAAGAAGCCCGCCGGGTACTTCACGGGTGCGGCCGTGCCGTTGAACGCGCCGTGGTCGGCGAGGACGTGGGTGCGGACGGCGAGGATGCGTCCGTCGCGGGTGGCCGCGATCTCGCCGCGCATCACGTAGTCGCGGGCGAAGCCGGTGCTGATGAGGTTCTCCGCGCGGTCCTCCATCCACTTCACCGGGTTGCCCGTGAGGAGCGAGCCGACGATCGCGCACACGTAACCGGGGTAGATCGGCACCTTGTTGCCGAAGCCGCCGCCGATGTCGGGGGAGATCACCCGGATCTTGTGCTCCGGCAGCCCTGCGACGATCGCGTAGAGGGTGCGGTGGGCGTGCGGGGCCTGGGTGGTGGACCACAGGGTGAGGCGTCCGTCGACCTGGTCGAAGTCCGCGACCGCGCCGCACGTCTCCATCGGCGCCGGGTGCACGCGCGGGTACACGATGTCCTCGGTGACCACGACGTCCGCGCGGGCGAACACCGCCTCGGTCTCGGCCTCGTCGCCGGTCTCCCAGTCGAAGCAGTGGTTGTCGGCCTTGCCCTCCAGGTCGTCGCGGATGACGGGCGCGTCGGGGGAGAGGGCGGTGCGTACGTCGATCACCGGGTCCAGCGGCTCGTACTCGACGTCGATCAACTCCAGGGCGTCCCGGGCCGCGTAGCGGTCCTCCGCGACGACGAAGGCGACCTCCTGGCCCTGGAAGCGGACCTTGTCGGTGGCCAGGACCGCCTGCACGTCGTTCGAGAGGGTCGGCATCCACGCCAGGCCCTTCTCGGCGAGCATCGCGCCGGTGACGACGAGGCGGACCTTCGGGTGCGCCTCGGCGAGGGTGGTGTCGACGGAGAGGACGCGGGCGTGCGCGAACGGCGAGCGCAGGATGGCCAGATGGAGCATGCCGGGCAGGTCGAGGTCGTCGACGTAGCGGCCCTTGCCGCGGACGAAGCGCGGGTCCTCCTTGCGCAGCATCCGGCCGTGGCCGCAGGGCTTCTTGTCGTTGTCGACGAACGCGATGCGGTGGCCGTTCTCGGAGACGGCGGTCATGACCCGCTCCCCGAAGCCGAAGCCGAAGCCGAAGCCGAAGCCGAAGCCGAAGCCGAAGCCGAAGC
>NZ_JBSFKO010000083.1:0-7854 GCF_053598575.1 Streptomyces sp. NPDC001100 | reverse complement strand
TCAAACCACGCGCCATCCCCACCCACTGCGACCCCTGCCCCGGAAACACCAACACCGTCCGTCCACCGGTCCCGGCCACACCTTGTACGACCGCAGGGTCGGCCTCACCCGAGGCCAGTGCGCCCAACCCACGCAACAGCACCTCACGATCCGAACCCACCACCACCGCACGGTGCGCGAAAGACGAACGGGTACCGACGAGCGCCGCACCGACATCCGCCGGAGCCAACTCCGGCCGAGCCGCCACATGTTCACGCAACCGCTCCGCCTGCTCCCGCAACGCCTCCGGAGTACGGGCCGACAACGCCCACGGCACCACGCCCCCCAGTGGCACAGCTGCGCGGCTCATCTCCCCTTCGGGCTCGGGCTGTTCGAGGATGACGTGCGCGTTGGTACCGCTGATCCCGAACGACGACACCGCCGCACGACGCGGACGCCCGAGCTCCGGCCAAGCCCGCTCCTCCGTCAGCAACGACACCGCACCCGACGACCAGTCGACGTGCGGCGACACCTCATCGACGTGCAACGTACGCGGCAGCACACCTGCCCGCATCGCCATGACCATCTTCATGACACCGCCGATGCCGGCGGCCTGCTGGGCGTGGCCGATGTTGGACTTCAACGAGCCCAGCCACAGCGGCTGTTCGGGCGAATGCTCCTGACCGTAGGTGGCCAGGAGAGCCTCCGCCTCGATCGGGTCACCCAGCTTCGTCCCCGTACCGTGCGCCTCGACCGCGTCCACCTCGGCGGCACTCAGCCCGGCGTTGGACAGCGCCTGGCGGATCACCCGCTGCTGCGAGGGACCGTTCGGCGCCGCCAGGCCGTTGCTCGCACCGTCCTGGTTGACCGCGGAACCGCGCAGCACGGCGAGCACTTGGTGCCCGTTGTCCCGGGCGTCGGAGAGTCGCTCCAGCAGGACCATGCCGACGCCCTCCGCCCAGCCGGTGCCGTCGGCGGCGGCGGCGAACGCCTTGCAGCGGCCGTCGGGCGACAGGCCCTGCTGGCGGCTGAACTCGACGAACATGCCGGGGGTGGCCATGACGGTGGCGCCGCCGGCGAGGGCGAGCGAGCACTCGCGGTTGCGCAGTGCCTGTGCGGCGATGTGCAAGGCGACGAGGGACGACGAGCATGCCGTGTCGATCGTCATGGCCGGGCCCTCAAGGCCGAAGGTGTAGGCGATACGGCCGGACGCGACGCTGGGGGTGCTGCCGGTGAGCAGGTAGCCGTCGAAGCCGTCCGCCGGTTCGTGCAGCCTCGGCCCGTAGTCCTGGGCCGTGGCGCCGACGAAGACTCCGGTCGGTGTCCCGTGCAGCGTCGACGGTTCGATACCGGCCCGCTCCAGCGCCTCCCAGGCGGTCTCCAGCAGCAGCCGCTGCTGCGGGTCCATCGCGGCGGCCTCCCTCGGGCTGATGCCGAAGAACTCCGCGTCGAAGCCGTCGGCGCCGGTGAGGAAGCCGCCGTCGCGGGCGTAGGTCTTGCCGCTGCGTCCGCGCTCGGGGTCGTACAGCTCCTCGATGTCCCAGCCGCGGTCGGTGGGCAGACTGCCGATGGCGTCCACGCCGTCGGCGACGAGGCGCCACAGGTCCTCCGGGGAGGCGACGCCGCCGGGGAAGCGGCAGCCCATGGCGACGATGGCAACGGGGTCGTCGGCCGCCACGCCGACTGTCGTGGGCGCGGTGCCCGTGCCGGTGGCGTCCCGCTCGCCCAGCAGCTCACGGACGATGTGCCGGGCGAGGACAAGGGGTGTCGGGTAGTCGTAGATCAGGGCGGCGGGCAGCGGGAGTCCTGTTTCGGCGACGAGACGGTCGCGCAGTTCGACGGAGGTGAGGGAGTTGTGGCCGATCTCCTTGAACGACAGGGTCGGCTCGATGACCTCGCGGGGGTCGTACTCCAGGACTCCGCCCGCGTGGGCGCAGACCAGTGCGACAACGAGCTGTTCACGCTCACGCTCGGACAGTCCGCGCAGCCGGGCCGCGAGTGTGCCGTCGTCGGTCTCGTCGATCTCCGCCACGACCTCCCCCGCCACGGTCCCGGGGAGCGGGGTGCCGGGGACGTCGATCCAGTGCCGCTTGCGCTGGAAGCCGTAGGTGGGCAGGGCCACCCGGTTGCCGGTCCGTATGCCCGGGTACGACGCCCAGTCGACGTCCGTGCCGCCGGTGTATGCCGTCGCGAGCGCCTTGACGACCGTACGGGGCTCGCCGGAGCGGCTGTTCAGCAGTGCGGCGACTACGGGGGGACGGTTGCCGGTGTCCGTGTCCTGTCCGGCGAGAGTGTCCTGCGCCATGCCGGTGAGGACGGGATCGGGGCCGAGTTCGAGGAAGGTGGTGACAGACCGCTCGTGGAGTGTCCTTACGCCGTCGTGGAAGCGTACGCACTCCCGGATGTGGCGGACCCAGTAGTCGGGCGAGGTGAGTTCTTCGGCCGTCGCCACCCGCCCGCTGACGTTGGAGATCACCGCGATGGCCGGTTCGTGGTACGTCACGGTTTCGGCGGCCCGCCGGAACTCCTCCAGGACTCCGTCCATGTGCGGGGAGTGGAAGGCGTGGCTGACCCGCAGCCGCTTTGTCCGTACGCCCTCGCCCCGGAACCGGTCCGCGACGGCCTGCGCCGCGTCGGTGTCTCCGGCGATCACCACCGCCCGGGGCCCGTTGACCGATGCCAGGCTCAACCGGCCTTCGTACTGCGCCAGTACGGGCAGCACCTCGGTTTCGGCAGCGCCGATCGCCAGCATCGTGCCGCCCTCGGGGGCGGTCTGCATCAGCCGCCCCCGTGCGGCCACCAGCGCGCAGGCGTCCGGGAGGGAGAAGACCCCGGCCGTGTGGGCGGCGACCAGTTCGCCGACGGAGTGGCCGATGAGGTGGTCCGGTGTCACGCCGAAGGACTCCACCAGCCGGAACAGCGCGGTCTCGACCGCGAAAAGCGCCGGCTGGGTGAATTCCGTGCGGTCCAGCAGAGCGGCCTCCGCACTGCCCGGTTCGCCGAACACCAGATCCCGCAACGGCCTGTCCAGGTGGGCGTCGAAGTGCTCACAGACCTCGTCGAACGCGTCGGCGAAAACCGGGAAGGCCGTGTACAACTCCCTTCCCATTCCTGGGCGTTGGCTGCCCTGCCCGGTGAACATCAGGGCTGTGCCGCCGGCCCCGGCGGCCGAACCCTGTACCGCTTCCGACGCCGTCGCGCCCCGGGCGAGCGCGGCGAGTCCGTCCAGCAGCTCGTCGCGGGTGGCACCGAGTACGACGGCGCGCCGGTCGAAGGCGGTACGGGTGGTGGCCAGCGAGAACCCGACGTCGGACGAGGCGAGTTCGGGGCGGGCCGCCACCGACTCCCGCAGCCGGGCCGCCTGTTCGCGCAGCGCCCGGTGGGTACGGGCCGACACGGGCCACACCACCGGCACGGCGTCGCCGGTCGCTTCCGGCGGCGGGGGGCTCCCGGCCGGGCGTACCGCGGCAGAGGCCGGCGCTTCGGCGAGTACGACATGGCAGTTGGTGCCGCCCATGCCGAAGGACGAGACGCCGGCGACGAGACGCGCGGCCGGGCGCGGCCAGGGCCCGTGCTCGGTCCGCACCCGCAGGCCGAGCCGGTCGAGCGGGATGTCCGGGTTGGGGGTCTCGAAGTTGAGGCTGGCCGGGATCTCCCGGTGCCGGACGCTCAGCGCGGCCTTGATCAGCCCGGCGATGCCCGCGGCACCTTCCAGGTGGCCGATGTTCGTCTTGGCGGAGCCGACGACGAGCGGCGGGCGCGGAGCCTGGTCCGGGGCACGCCCCGTGTCGTGCTCCGGGGCACGCCCCGTGTCGTGCTCGGGTGCGAAGACCGCGCCCAGTGCCGCGGCCTCGACGGGGTCGCCCACCTTGGTGCCCGTACCGTGCAGTTCGACGTAGCCGACGTCGGAGGGGGAGATCCCGGACCGCCGCTGGGCGATGCGGATGACCTCGGTCTGCGCGGCGGCGTTCGGGGCCGTGAGACCGGTGCCGCCGCCGTCGTTGTTGACCGCGCCGCCGAGGACGACGCAGATGACGTCGTCCCCGTCGGCCTCGGCGTCCGCGAGCCGTTTGAGGACGACGAGGCCGCCGCCCTCGCCGCGCACATAGCCGTTGGCGCGCGCGTCGAACGTGTAGGCGCGGCTGTCCGGCGAGAGCCCGCCGAACTTGGCGACCCCGACGGAACTCTCCGGAGCCAGGATGAGGTTGACGCCGCCCGCCAGCGCGAGGGACGACTCGCCCTTGCGCAGGCTCTCGCAGGCCTGGTGAACGGCGACCAGGGCGGAGGACTGGCCGGAGTCCACGGCGAGGCTGGGCCCGCGAAGGCCCAGGAAGTAGGAGAGCCGGTTGGCGATGATGCTGCGGTGCAGACCGGTCGAGGTGTAGGGACCGATGGCGGCGGTGCCCGAGCGTTGCAGGAGCGTCGCGTAGTCGTCCAGCATCGCGCCGATGAAGACGCCCGTGCGGGTGTCCCGGATCCGGTCCGGGAGCATGCCCGCGTTCTCCAGCGCCTCCCAGGCGAGTTCGAGCATCAGCCGCTGCTGCGGGTCCATGCTCGCGGCCTCACGGGGCGAGATGCCGAAGAAGCGGGCGTCGAAGGCGTCGACGCGGTCCAGGAATCCCGCCTGCCGGGCGTTGGTCCGGCCCGGTGCGGCGGGGTCCGGATCGTAGAACTCCGCACCGTTCCAACGGTCTTCGGGGACGTCGCGGATGGCGTGCTCGCCGTTCGCGAGCAACTGCCAGTACCGCTCCGGGTCGGGGGCGCCCGGGAAGCGGCACGAGAGTCCCACGATCGCGACGGCGTCCGGGTTCACGCCCGGGCCAGTGACCGGGTTGGCGCCTGAGTCGATGTCATTCACCATGAGACGTCCTCACACTCACTGCGGGATTCCGCCGAGTTCGGTATCGATGAAGTCGAAGATCTCCGAGACCGAGGACTCCCGGATGCGGGACGCGACGTCCTCGGTGTCCTGCGCCGCCGTGCCGTTCCAGTCGGACAGCAGCTGTTGGAGCCGGGTGCTCACGGTCTGCCGGAGGGTGTCGTCGCCGGCACCGTCGCCGCCGAGCAGAGCCAGTGCCGACTCCAGCCGGTCGAGTTCGGCGAGTACGGGACCTCCCGCGGTGGCCGCCGGGGGTGCGAGGGACGACAGGACGAACGTGGCCAGCGCGCCGACGTTGGGGTGGTCGAAGACGAGGGTCGCGGGCAGCCGCAGGCCCGTCGCGGCGGAGAGCCGGTTGCGCAACTCGACCGCGGTGAGCGAGTCGAAGCCGACATCCTTGAACGAGCGGTCGTCCTCCACCCGTTCGGGTTCCCCGTGGCCGAGGACGGCGGCCACCGCCGTACGGACCAGTTCGAGCACCGCCCGCCGCTGCTCCTCCTCCGTGAGCCCCACCAGCCGCTCGGCGAACGGCCTGGCGGACGCGTCCGCCGCGGTGCGCCTGGCGGGAAGCCGCACCAGGCCCCGCAGTTGGGGTGCGAGGACGCCTGCCGCCGCCTGCGCGCGCAGGGCCACGGGGTCGAAGCCGGCCGCGACCACGACGGGTTCCCGGGTTGCCAGGGCCGCGTCGAAGAGGGCGAGACCGGCGGCGGCGTCGAGAGGCAGCAGGCCGCCACGGCCCGTACGGGCGAGGTCGGCGGCGTCCAGACCGGTGGCCAGGCCTGTCGCGGTGTCTCGGCTCTCCGCCCACAGGCCCCAGGCGATGGAGGTGGCGGGCAGACCGAGGGTCCGCCGGTGCTGGGCCAGCGCGTCCAACAGGACGTTGGCGGAAGCGTAGTTGGCCTGTCCCGCGTTGCCGACGACGCCGGCCAGGGAGGAGAAGAGGACGAAGGCCGCCAGATCCAGCTCCTTGGTGAGTTCGTGCAGATAGAGCGCGCCGTCCACCTTGGGCCGCCACACGGTCTCGAACCGATCCCGGTCCAGCGCCTGCACGATGCCGTCGTCCAGGACGGCGGCGCTGTGCACGACCGCCGTGAGCGGGTGCTCGACGGGGACACCGTCCAACAGGGCGGCCACGGACTCCCGTTGGGCGACATCGCAGGCGGCGACGGTCACGGTGGCGCCCAGCGCGGTCAGTTCGGCGGTGAGCGCGGCGGCCCCCTCGGCGTCGGGACCACCACGGCCGGCGAGCAGCAGATGCCGAGCGCCGTGCCCGGTGACCAGATGGCGGGCGACCAGCCCGCCGAGGGCTCCCGTGCCCCCGGTGACGAGGATCGTGCCCTCGGGGTCGAGGGCGGGCGCGGGATCCGTACCGTCGGCCTCCAGAGGGGCGGCGCCGGGAAGGTACAACTCGCCCCGGCGAAGGGCCAGTTCGGGCTCCCCGCTCGCCAGGGCGGAGCCGAGCGCACGGTACGACGCCGGGTCACCGTCGATGTCGATGAGTACCGCCCGTCCGGGGTTCTCCGAGCGGACGGTACGGATCAGGCCCCAGAGCGCCGACTGTGCGGGGGCGACGGTCGCGTCACCGGGGGTGAGCACGGCACCGCTGGTGACCACGGCGAGGGTGGTGGGGGCGAGGCGTTCGTCGGCTAGCCAGTCCTGGACCAGCGCCAGCAGCCGGTAGGTGCCGGCGCGGGCCGCGTCGGCGGTCCCGACCCCGGTCCCGTCGGCCGGTGGGCACGGTACGAGGAGGAGGTCCGGGGCCGGCAGCCCGCCCTCGACGGCGGCGCTCAGCGCGGCAAGGTCCGGGAAGGCCCCGTCCGCCGGTCCCGGGTCCCGGTCCAGCCCCATGGTGTCCGTACCGACCACCACCGTGCGGCCAACCACCGTGCGGCCCACCGCCGTGCCGACCACAGACATGCCGACCATCGACATGCCGGTCCCGGACAGTTCGGCCATGCCCGCGAGTTCGGCCGGCTGCCACCGTACGCGGCGCAACGGATCGCGGTCGGCGCCGAGGGCGGCGAGCCTGCCGGGGTCCATCGCACGCAGGGTGAGTGTCTCCACCTCGGCCAACGGCGTACCGCCGGCATCGGCGAGGCTCAGCGTCGCCGTCTCCTCGCCCGTCCGCGCCAGCCGGACCCGGCAGGCGCTCGGCGAGGCACCGTGCAGGGCGATCCCGCTCCACGAGAAGGGGATCAGGAGCGGCAGGTCCGCACCGGTGTCCGGACCGGTCCCGGCGAGGGCCATGGCGAGGAGCGGGTGGAGGGCCGAGTCGAGCAGCGCCGGATGCAGGGCGTGGCCGCCGGGGTCGGTGGCGTCCGGCAGTTCGATCTCGGCGTACAGGACGTCGTTGTCGTCACGCCACAGCGCCCTAAGGCCTTGGAACACCGGCCCGTACTCGTATCCCCGTCCGGCGAGCCGCTCGTACACATCGGCCAGTTCGACCTGGACGGCGCCGGGCGGCGGCCACTCCCTCAGATCCCCCGGCGCGGGGGCGGGCCCGGCGGCGAGCACGCCGGTGGCATGCCTGGTCCACGCCTCCTGGTCCTCCTCCGACGCCTCGGGCCTGGCGTGCACCGCCAGCGCGCGGCGGCCGGACGGGTCGGACGCCTCGACGGTGATCTGCACCTGGACGGCACCCTGTTCCGGCACCACCAGCGGCTCATGGAGGGTGAGGTCGTCGACCACGGCAAGACCGGTGTGGCGTGCTGCGTGCAGCGCCAGGTCGACAAATCCGGTGCCGGGCAGCAAGACCGTACCGAGGACGGCGTGATCGGCCAGCCAGGGATGACCGTTCAGAGACAGCCGCCCGGTGAGCAGGACGGTGTCGGAGCCGCCGAGCGTCACGGCCGCGCCGAGCAGCGGGTGTTCCGTCGCACTCAGACCTGCGGCACTGATGTCACCGACGGCCGGTGCCGAGTCCAGCCAGTAGCGCTGCCGTTGGAAGGGATACGTCGGCAGGCCGACCGGCCGGGCATCCGGGAACAGGCCCCGCC
>NZ_JBSFKO010000082.1:0-8413 GCF_053598575.1 Streptomyces sp. NPDC001100 | reverse complement strand
GGCGACGAGACTGCCCGGCGTGATCGCCGCGTGCCGGGTCTCGGCGGCGCGCGTCCTGCCGTCCATCAGCCCGTGCCCGGCGAGCGGGGAGATGCCGTCGCGGGCGGCCGGGGCGGGGGCGGTACCCGTGGTCGCCGGGGCCGTACCGGTGGTCGCGGGGGCGGTGACCGGGAGGATCGGGCCCGTGCCCGTGCCCGTGGCGGCGGGGGGCGTCGGCTGGGCCAGGTTGCGGATCTCCGCGGCGGCGCGCTGGAAGGCCGACTCGACGGCAGCCGAACCGCGCACGGTGTCGATCAGCGCGTCGTCCGGTATCCGCACCAGCTCCGGACGCGGGGTACCGGTGGCATCGGTCCCGTCGAGTCGGGCCCTGTCGACCGCGTTGGGCCGACGCGGCGCCCCGTCGGTACGCGCGGGCGGCGCGGGGGTCGTCGCGGGTGCGTGGGTACGGCCGTTCGGCACCGCAAGGCGCAGCGATCCGGTGACCGTCGGCGCGACGGGCGGCGCAGAAGCAACGGGCGGCACACCGACGGCAGTTGGAACCGGGGCGACGACCGGGGCTGCCGGGGCGAGAGCCTGGTTCACGTTCTGCCCGAACCGCACGCTCGGCTGGTCCCCGTCGTCCGCGTACAGGTCCAGGGCCAACCGCACCGGCACGTCGAACGCGTGACTGTCCTGACCGGTGCCGATGTAGAACTGGTCGTGCGAGGTCGCGCCGCCCACGGTGTCGCCGTGCGTGACCTGGTGGCCGTACTGATAGTCGGCCCCGAACCCGATGGACCCCCAACTGCCCAACGGCCCACTGACACTGGCCATCGGCCCGAGGGCGCCGCCGTACGACTCGCCCCGCTGCTCGGCGTCGCTGCCCGCCATCTGCGCCAGACCCATGACCTGGATGCCGGGCAGGACCAGGTGATGGGTGCTGGCCTGCCCGGTGTCGCGGTCGGCGGTGAGCAGCAGCCGGACCCGACGGACGCCTGTGTCGCTGCTGTTGGGCACCTCGAAGTGCAGGGAGTGTCCGCCGTCGACCATGGCGTCGGTGGCGGCCCGCAGCCCGGTACGGGAGCGGGCCTCGCGCAGTCGGCGCAGGTTGTTGAGCTGGGCGTGCAACCGGATCTGGTGCTCGGGCTCGTGGTTGCGCAGGGCCTGCTTCAGCCGCGCGCCAACTCCGGTGGGGGCCGGGGCCGTTGGACTGGGCGGCAGGAAGCCCTCCCGCCGCAGCCACGCCTCGGCCTCGTCGAACAGACCGTCCGTGCCGGTGACGTCGAGCGGGGCCGCGCTCAGCCCGATACCGTCCAACCGCTCCAGCGAGTCGGGGAGTTCACGCGTCTCGGCGGCGGTCGGCGGGTGTCCCGTGGCGTCCGCCTTGCTCAGGACCCGTAGGTCCATGCCGTGGGCCCGAGTAAGCGCCGGAGCTCGCGTCTCCGTGCCGTCCGGCCGGATCAGGGTGACCTGGTAGGTGACGCCGGATGGGGTGAGCAGATGGCCGCGGTTGGTGCGGATGGCGTGCATCGTGCCCGCGGAACTGCTCGCGCTGTACGTGTTGGTGACGGTCGCCTGGGTCTGCCCGCGCAGGCCGAGGCTGCCACCGATGGTGCCGGAGGCGTCCGGGTGTCCCTGGCTGTGGTCGCCGGTGAGGGCGGCGGCACCACTCCCGCTGATCCCGATGCCGCTGGTGTACTTCGACGAGAGGTCGACCTTCGCGGTGTTGACCACATGGCTTTCGAGGTTGATCTGGCCGGGGGTGCTCTGCCGCAGCGGGGTGCCCACGGCGGGCGTGGTGACCAGGTGCAGCATGCCGACCGCGTTGCCGTCGGCATCGGTGATCACCGGCGAGTAGAGCCCGCCGTCCACCTGCATGGGCAATGTGCCGCGCAGCACCTGCTCGGAGAGGAAGTCCGAGACCTGCCCGGCGGCCGTGTCGTCGAGATCGGCGTGGTACGTCCGGTGGACATGCTCGTACAGCGCCCGGGGGTCGATCACGGAGTCGACGCCGTAGAGCGGAAGATCGGCCACCGCGGCGGGCGCGGGCAGCGAACCCGGCGCCGGATCGGCGGTGGTGAGGTGCCGCGGGAACCAGATCGTGGTCGGGCCGTGGGACTCCGCCGTACCCCACCCGTCCGGTGCCGGGGCGGTCGTGGTGGTGGGCGCGGTGACGGCGGGCGCGTCGACACGCACCCGCCACCGGGTGCTGAACTCCACCGGATCGGACGGCTCGTTGGAGCGCTGGGACGACGTGGTCTGCACGGCCTGGGTGACGGTCGTCGCGTCGCCGGCCTGGTTGTGCGTGACGGCGGCCGTCAGCGATCCGTCTATCGCCCGTACGGCGGTCGGTGCCGTGATCGGCCAGGAGCCGGTCCACGGCACCTGGAACGTCCGGTACGTCCCCGACGGCTGGCTGGAGAAGTTCTCCCGCGTACCGAACCCACGCCGCTCGACATGCTTGTCCGGATCACGCGGATCGAAACGCCCCTGCCGCAACGAGGCCCGCGCGTCGGAAAGCGTCAGCTGCACGTCGACCGTGCGATCACGGCCGCCGACCCGGACGGTGATGCGGTGACCGCCGTTCGAGCGCAGATACGGCAGCTGCAGCGCGAGGTTCTCCCGGCTCAACGCGTCCCGCACCTGCTCGCGCACCGACTCGGGCGGATTGTCGGCATCGAGTCCGAGCGCCTCGTAGACCTGACCGTGCAGCCCCTCGACCACCTCGTCGGAGAACGGCTCCGCATACACGAGTCCGACCGTGCCGTCCGGGAGCGCGCCGTAGGAGTTCACGTAACTCGACGGGAGCTGGCTCTGCGCGGGCGGCTGTGCGGTCGGCGCCTGGGAGGTGGGCCAGGTGAGGGAGGAGTCCGTGGAGATCGGGGTGGTGTCGGGGTCGCGGACCGGCGTCGTCTCGTCCTGGCCTGCGTGGTCGTGGAGTCGGGGGCCGGCCGCGGTGACGTTCTCGATGGTGCGGAGGTAGCGGTGCGGGATGTGGACGGGGGTCTGGGTGGTGGCCATGACGCCGGTGGTGCGGACGGCCGTGCTGTTCGGGTGGTTGCGCAACAGGAAGTCGTTGTCACGCTGTTCGTCCGGCAGGCCGAGGTAGTGCAGGACCTCGTGGAGGAGATCCTCGTCGGAATGGTTGGCGTCGAGGTGGAGTTGGTCGGCCCGGTCCGGGTTCGCGGTGTTGGTGAGGGTGATCGCCTCGGGGTGCGCGGGATCGGAGATCAGGTTGAGGTTGATGTGGAGCTGGTCGCCTGAACCGGGCAGCGCCAGGCCCGAGTTGAGATGCGTGTCGAGAAGACGGGTGATGCGCTCGTTGAGCTGCTGGGTGAGGTTCGGACTGGTCGTGGTGACCGGAAGGTTGAGCGTGTAGTCGCGTACCCACTGCCCGTTGGGCGCCTGGATACGACGGACCTGTGTCCGGACGAGAGTCGTCGCACCACTGAGAGCCCCGGGGCGGGGCGAGTTGGACTGGTCCGCATGCGGATCGAACCGCTCGGTGGAGTGAACAGCCGGGCGCGCGTGAGGACGCAGGCCGTGCCAGCTGTCCTTCGGAGCGGGGTCGGCGACACGGGACGCGGGACGGTCCTCGTCGGCGTCGCGGGTCGGCGCGGGACGGTAACGACCCTTCGGCAGAACACTGTTGGCGTCCTCGGGACCCCGGGGCGCTTTGGACGTGGTGATGTTCGCCGGGGCGGTGCCGGTGTTCGCGTCGCTGGCGCTGTAGTGGTTCAGGCCCGTGTAGTGGACCTCCAGCGCGGGGGTGTTGCTGGTCGTCGGCCCGTAGCGCAGCACGATGCCTCGGGGACCGGTGGGCGTGTTGGTCACCGGCTGGAAGACGTGGATCGGGGCGTCGAGGGTGTCGGCGAGCAGGGGCAGGAAGGTGTCGCCGATCGGGTTCGCCCACTGGTTCGACCAGTTGCGCACCGCGTTGTCGAGTTCGCGCGCCTCGTACGCGGTGAGGGCCGCGGTGCTCCGGTGGTAGCCGGCCGTCAGCAGCGAACGGCGCTCGTCCGCGGTCATGGTGGCGAGCGTCGGCAGGGCGTTCGCCGAACGGAGATAGGCGAACATCCGCCGGTTGCTCGGCGCGGCGCCGGCCGGCGCGGGCGGTGTGTTCGGCTGCGAGATGGCTTGTGCGTAACGGGTCTGGAGGTCGACCGGGTCCAGGTCCTCGGCGTGGGTCACGCCCTGGATGCCGTACCGGACCAGTTCGTTGTCGACGTCGCCGTCGGACGCGTTCTGCACCCGCCTCTCGAACCGGCCGGCGAGGACGCCCCGGAGCTGGCCGAGCACCTGCGGGGGCAGCGGTCGGCTGCCGTCGCGCGCCGCCGCCAGCCGGGCCAGGACCAGGTTCTGCAACCCTCGCTGCGCGGCCCGCAGATGGCCTGTTCCCCGGTTGGTGGTCTGCGGCTGCCCCGTGAGTGTCGTGAGGGTCTGCCATACGTCACCGGGCCGGGCGAGCCAGGCGGCGGTGCCGGGGGCGAAGGTCGGGTCGGCCTGCCGCAGGCGGGTGCGGACCAGGAGCGGTGCGCTGCCGATGACGGCGTACAGGAGGCAGTTGCCGTCACCGGGGGTCTCGACGGCGTTGCCCGCGGGGGCGACGTAGGGAGACAGCGGGCCGGCCGGGGTCGTGCCAAGCGGCGGAGGCGACTGTACGAGCGGGGACTTGGCCTTGCTCTTGCCGTTGCCCTTGTCGACGCCCGTGCTCTTGCCGGTGGCCGGCTTCTTGCTCTTGTCCGTCTTGGCGCTGCTCGTACCGGACTTGGGCGGTCCGCTCTTCTTCGGCTGCTGTTTCGCCGGCTTCGGCGTGGTCGTCGTGGTCGTCGGGTTCGTCCCCGTGGTTCCGGTGGTGGTCGCGGGCGCCGGGGTGTGGGTCTGGCCGCCGGCCGGGAGGGGCGCGGCGCGGCCGTCGGGGGCGGGCCAGCGGGGCGGGGTGGCCGCGAAGGTGGTGCGCAGGGACTGTTCCGGGGTCGGGGCGCTGTCCTGGACGTCGGCGGCCAGGCCCGGCAGCGCGGCGGTGGCGGCCATCTGGTCGGCCGCGGCCTGCAACTGTGCCGTGACGGCGGCGACGATCGCCGTGTCGTGGCGGGCGACTTCGGCCGCGGCCTCGGTCACCCGGTCCTGGGCGTCGGTCTCGTCCTGCGTGGCGGCTTGGAGGTCGTCGGCCGCGTCGACCGCGGCCCCCGCGTCGGCCCGCGCCTTCTCCACGGCCTTCTTGTGGTCCTGTTGCGCCGTGCGGATCTCATCCGGCCGGCCGGCGACGGTCGCCCGCGCCTCTGCCAGCGCCGGCCTGGCGGCGGTGAGCGCATCGGTGGCCTGCTGGATCGCGTTCTCGGCGGCGGTGATCGCCGGGAGGGCGGCCTGGACGCGGGGGTCGGCGGCGACATCGGGTGCGGCGGTGTGGGGGCGCGGGGCGCCGGACGTGACCGGGGCCGGGGCCGGTACGGGTGCGGGTGCCGTACCCGACTGCCCGTTCTTCGCGGCCTGTTCGGCGGCTGCGCGTGCGGCGGCGGCGCGTTCTTCGCGCACGGTGTTCTCGGCCCGCGTCAGCGCGGCCAGGGCCGTCACAAGGTCGTGCTGCCCCTCCCTCTCCTCCCGTTCGTGGTTCTCGATGACCTGCGGCAGTTTCCTGGTGGTCTGCTGGGCCGCCGCGAGCTCCTGCTTGAGCCGCTCGATCCGTGCCTCGGCCTCGCGCGCGGCCCGGGCGGAGCCGGCGGCCGTCTTCGTCGCCTGCTTGTGGGCGGTGGTCGCGTTCGTGACCGCGAGCCGCGCCTGCTGGTGGGTTTCCGCGACGGCCGTGTACGCCTGGTTGGCCTCCCGGCGGGCGACGGTGAGGAGGTTCAACTGGTGGGGGGTGTCGGTGAGCGTGTTGGTGGCGGTGTGCAGGAGTTCGGCCTGGGCGTCGAAGGCGTCCCATGCGGTGGTCAGGTCGGGGTCGGCGGTGACGAGCGCGCCCTCGGGCGTGAACTCCCAGCGGCGGATGCCCTGCGGGTCCCGGGTCATCAGCTCCAGCGGCCGGTTGCCGAGCACCGCCGCACGCGAGGCCCCGTAGAGCGCCTGGCCGAGGTGTTCGCCCTGCGGGTCGGCGCCGAGGGCCACCCAGAGCTGGATGCCGTGACTGCCCGGCGGTATCGCGGAGTTGAGGCGTTCGGGCAGTGTGTGCGGTTCTACGGTGGCCCAGTCGGGGACGAGCGCCGGCACGTCGTGGATGTTCGCCGGGGACTCGGCCGGGGTGAGCAGACCGTGTCCGAGCAGGTCACGCTCCTCTACACGGAGGGTGACCGTACCGGTGACGTGGCGGGTTCCCTCAGGTCCCTCCACGAGCAGATGGGCATCGGCGTCGACGACGTAACTCCGCGTCCCGCGCGCGCCGTTGGCGGGTGCGGCCGTGCTGCCGGACTTGAGCCAGTCGCGGCGGCTGCCGGTGGTGGTGCCGCCGAAGGTCGAGGGCTGGGTCTGCCGTTGGGCGACCGGGACGTTGATCCCGCCGATCTGGCGATTGTTGTCGGCCCCGCTCAGGGATTGCGTGTACGAGACCGCCAAGGAGTGGTCGGCGCCGGCCGCGGTGCTCACCGTGTCGGTGGTGTTGTGGAGCTGGTCGAGCGTGACGTCGTCGGCGTGGGTGGAACGGCGCGGGTTGTAGAGCGTCACCGCGATCGACGGGGCCTGGTCGGGTGCCCCTTCGAAGGGTTGGGTGCCGGGCATGGTGCCGGTGAGGTCGGCGACCAGCCGGGGACGGTCGAGGCTGACCCGCCCGGCCTGGATCAACTGGCCCAGCCGGACGGCCTGTCCCTCCACCGAGACGGACGTGATCTGTGCGTGCCAGCCTCCCAGGCGGCGCGGGGCGACGTTGTTCAGCGCCGTCTCCAGATGCGCCCAGCCGTCGAAGTGGAAAGCCGGGGTCGGTCCCACCGGGTGGAACATCTGCGCGTCGGTGAGATAGGGGCCGGACGGGCGCACGGTGTTGCGCGGGTCGGCGCCGGACTCGGCGGACGCGGCGGGCACCGTGGTCGTCGGTACGGGCGTGTTGGTCTCGGTGCCGGTGAACCGCAGCGCCAGAGCGACCGGGACGGTGCTGGTCCGCGAGTTGCCCCCCGCCAGCAGCCTGTCGATCCACTGGCGTACGTCACCGTCCGCGTCGGCCCACGCGATGACACCGTGCTGGATGAGACCGCCGATGACGTTGGGCGGCCAGTCGACGACCAGCGCGGAGCGGACCGACAGCTCGTAGTCGTACCGCAGGCCGTCGAAGTCGGCGCCGTTGTCCGTGCGCAGCCAGAACCGGTTGTCGGCCGTGGTCGCCCGCCGGACCGAGATGCTGCTGGCCGACTGCGGGGTGATCCCCGGCGTCGCGCGGTCCGTCGTCAAGGGATCGGCACCCTGGTCCGGACGGAGATAGCGGACCGCCGGCGTGACCGGGAGCTGTGTCTGCCGGACAGAGGCGCGGGTGGTGGTGCGGCCCGCGGCGGTGTGCGACTGCCACTGTTCGAGACCCGAGCCGGGCGTCGAGGTGCCTCGGATGCCGGCCAGGTTCTGGGCCCGCCGGGGCCTGGCCCGCAGCGTGACCTCGACCAACCGCTCACCGCCGTAACCGTGGTGGCGGAAGTGGAAGCGGGTGGTGGCCGGGTGCGGGGTGCCGTCCGGGCCGCGTCCGGGCAGGGAGCGCAGTCCGGCGGTGGAGGTGAGCTGGGCGATCCGGCTGTGCACACCTTGCTGGTAGCCGGAGTGCCCGGGGGTGAACACTCCGGGTGCCTCGGTCTCGACCAGGGTCATCAGCTCGCGCCCGACCTGGCCGCGCCGCTCCACCTCGTTCATCTGCGCCAGCGGGATCTGGCCGCCGGCAGCGGGTGCGGGGGCGGGGACGCGCGCGTACTCGGTGACCGAGAGCACGCCGCCGAGGCCCAGTTGCCGGTGGCTCACGTACGCCGCCGGCAGCGGAGCCCGGCCCTGGACGGGCGCCGGGGTGAGACCGGCCACCGAGCCCATCCACCGTGCGTCACGGTCGAGTTGGCCCTGGGTCATGAGGAACTGGAGCCCGTCGGGCACGTCCACCGCGAAGGTGACGGGGTCGATCGTGCCGACGCCACGGATCCCGTTGCCCAGCGTGCGGGAGCCCGCCCGGACCGTGACCACATAGGTGACGTCGGCGACGACCCGGTGCAGGTCGCCGCTCTCGGTGGGGGTGCGGTTGACGCCCGTGCCGGCGGAGAGCGTGTCGGAGGTGTCGGTGCGGGACACCCTGTTGAGCCGTAGCGCCGGGTTGAGCTGGTTCTTGTTCGGCTTGGCGGCGCTCTGGCCGGCGGCGGTCGAACTGTCCGACGCGGAACCGGTGTTGGTCTGCGGCGCCGGTGTGGTCGCGTTCTGGGTGGCCGACCCGCTGCCGCCGAACTGGTGCGACTTTCCGAGGGACTTGAGCTGCTGGGCGCTG
>NZ_JBSFKO010000081.1:0-12605 GCF_053598575.1 Streptomyces sp. NPDC001100 | reverse complement strand
CGCCGGGGCCGGGTGCGGCGGCGGTGGCCGGTGCGGTGTCGAGGGTGCGGGCGGAGGTGTAGCGGACGGCGAGGGTCATCGTGGAGTCAGGGTCCCTTCCGCGCGGACGCCGATGGTCAGCAGCAGGTTGGCGTAGGTACGGGTGTCGCCGGTGACGACGGCGAGGGCCAGGTCGGGGGAGCGGGCGGCGTCGTAGAACCCGAAACGGTCGAGTGTTCCGACGGGTACCGGCGCCAGTCGGGAGCGGTACTCGGCGATGGCCGTCGGCTCCGGCTCGCCCTCGGGCGGCACCATCACCTGCGCCGACTCCACGGGCAGGGCGCGCAGCAGCACGTCCAGGACGGTGGTGACGTCGAGGGTGCCGGGTGCCAGGTTGAGGTGGACGGTTCTGGCGCGTTCGCCGGTGGCGGTGCTGGCGGGGTAGTGGCCGTCGGCGAGCAACACGCGGGCGCCGTGGCCGGCTCCGGCCAGTGCTTCGAGGATGCCGGGGTGCAGCAGTTCGGTCAGCAGCACGCTGTCCTCTCCTTACGTGTTGTTCGCGTGGTCGGACAGGCGGTAGAAGGCGGTGGCCGTCTGGCAGAGCACCGCGTCGTAGCCGAGGCCCAGGTGCTGTCCGGCACAGGACCCGCTCGACGGACGGCGGTTGCAGCCCCTCCGGGTGCGACTCGCTGACGCACTGCACGACCACCGTGCTCGTCAGCCGGCGTCGCGCCGGGGGCCGGTCGGCGGCCCGTCGCCGGTCCTCGATGCGGGGTCCACACGTGGTGGTGGGCGCCGGCCAGGGGCGGCGGTTCAGACACGGGCGGACCAGACCGGGCCGTCGGGGTAGCTGTACTCCTTGAGGGAGGCGGGGTGCATCTGTGCGCTCAGTCCGGGCCGCGTCGGCGCGAGGTAGTGGCCGCCGACGATGCGGACCGGGTCGACGAAGTGCTCGTGCAGGTGGTCGACGTACTCGATGACCCGGTCCTCGGTGGTGCCGGAGACGGCGACGTAGTCGAACATCGACAGATGCTGGACCATCTCGCACAGGCCGACGCCGCCGGCGTGCGGGCAGACGGGGACGCCGAACTTGGCGGCGAGCAGCAGGATGGCGATGTTCTCGTTGACGCCGCCGACGCGGGCGGAGTCGATCTGCACGATGTCCACCGCGCCGGCCTGTAGCAACTGTTTGAACACGACGCGGTTGGCGATGTGCTCTCCGGTGGCGACCTTGATGGGGGTCAGCGCCCTGCGGATGGTGGCGTGGCCGAGGATGTCGTCGGGGGAGGTGGGCTCCTCGATCCAGTACGGGTCGTAGGGGGCCAGGGCCCGCATCCAGTCGATGGCGGGCTGGATATCCCATCGCTGGTTGGCGTCGACGGCGATGCGGATGTCCGGGCCGACGGTCTCGCGGGCGGTGCGCAGGCGCCGGATGTCGTCCTGCAGATCGGCGCCGACCTTCAGCTTGATCTGGGTGAAGCCGTCCGCGACGGCCTCGCGGGCGAGGCGGGCCAGCTTCTCGTCGGAGTAGCCGAGCCAGCCGGGGGTGGTGGTGTAGGCGGGGTAGCCCTGGTCGAGGAGGCGGGCGACGCGCTCCGCGCGGCCGGGCTCGGCCCGGCGCAGGATCTCCAGCGCCTCCTCGGGCGTGAGGGCGTCGGACAGCCAGCGGAAGTCCACCTGAGCGACCAGCTCCTCCGGCGACATCTCACCCAGCAGACGCCACACGGGCTTGCCCGCGCGCTTGGCGGCCAGGTCCCAGGCGGCGTTGACAACCGCGCCGGTCGCCATGTGGATGGCGCCCTTCTCCGGCCCCAGCCAGCGCAGTTGGGGGTCGTGGACCAGGGAGCGGGCGAAGGCGCCGAGGTCGGAGCAGACCTGTTCCACGGGCAGGCCGACCACGTGCGGAGCGAGGGTGGCGATGGCGGCGGCCTGGGCGTCGTTGCCGCGCCCGGTGGTGAAGGCCAGGGCGTGCCCCTCCAGCCCGTCGCCCGCGTCGGTGCGCAGGACCACGTAGGCGGCGGAGTAGTCGGGCTCGGGGTTCATGGCGTCCGAGCCGTCGAGGTGTTCGGAGGTCGGGAACCGCACGTCCAGGACGTCCAGGGAGATGATGCGGGCTGAGGGGGGCACGGGGGAGGACATGGCGGCAACTCCTGTGACGGGCAGGGGAGACGGTTCCCCCTGCGACGAGACGTGAACGCGATGGAGGCGGGGCTGCTGGTGGGCCGCCCGGGTCACTCCTGGACCTTGCCGCCGGTGATGCGGGAGATGGCGAGGGCGACCAGGATGATCAGGCCGTTGAGGGCGCCGATCCACTGGGCGGGGACACCGGCCAGCGTCAGCACGTTCTGGATCATGAACAGCAGCAGGATGCCGCAGAACGCGCCGAACATGGTGCCCCTGCCGCCGTTGAGGCTGATGCCCCCGATGACGGCTGCGGCGAAGACGGTGAAGATGTAGCCGTTGCCCTGCGCGGAGGCGACCGAGGCCAGACGTCCGGAGAGCATCAGCCCGGCGAGGGCGGCCAGCACGCTGCCGGTGACGATGACGATCCACAGCACCCGGTCGGTACGGATGCCGGCCGCCTTCGCCGCGTCGACGTTGCCGCCGATGGCGTACAGGGAGCGGCCGAAACTGGTCCAGCCGAGCACCACGATCGCGACGGCGAACAGGGCCAGGCAGATCCAGATCGAGGCGGGCATGCCGAACCATTCGGCGGTGCCGGCGTAGAGCATCGACTGCGGCAGCTGGAAGAAGGTCTGACCGCCGGAGATGCCGGTGAGGATGCCGCGCAGCACGATCAGCATGCCGAGCGTGACGATGAAGCCGTTGAGGCCGAAGCGGATGATCAGCAGTGAGTTGATCACGCCGACGAGCGCGCCGACGGCGAGGGTAAGGGGGACCGCCCAGGCGCCCGGGAGCAGACCGAGTCCGTGTCCGGCTCCGGCCGGGACGACCAGCCAGGCCGCGACTCCCGGGGCCAGGCCCATCGTGGACTCCAGGGAGAGGTCCATCTTCTTGACGATCAGGATCATCGTCTGGGCGAGGACCAGCAGAGCCATCTCGGACATGGTCTGCAGGACGTTGATGAGGTTGTCGGTCTGGAGGAAGACCGGGTTGACGATCTGGCCCACGATCGCGATCGCGACGATCGCCGGAACGAGCGCCAGATCGCGCAGCCGGGCCAGCGGGATCCGGCCGCCGAGCAGCGCGGTCCGCTTCCGCTTGGGCTCCACGGCCTGGGCGGCGCCCTCGGCGAGGACGGTTTCAGGCATCGAGGTCCACTCCTTCCATGGCGGCCACGAGGTCGTGGTCGTGCCAGCCGCGGGGTATCTCGGTCGTGACCCGGCCCTGGAACATCACCAGGATCCGGTCGCACATGCGCAGATCGTCGAGTTCGTCGGAGGCGATGAGCACGCCGGTGCCGGACTCGGCGGTCTCCTCGACCTTGCCGAGGAGGAACTCCTTGGAGCGCACGTCCACGCCGGCGGTCGGGTTGATCAGGACCAGCAGCCGGGGATCGTCGGCCAGGGCGCGCGCCATGACGACCTTCTGCTGGTTGCCGCCGGACAGGGCGGAGACGGGCAGCTCCGGTCCGGGGGTCTTGATGGCCAGGTTCTCGATCAGGCCCTCGGCCAGCCGGTCGCGCCGTCCGCGGCTGAGGAAGCCGTTCCTGCCGAGCCGCCTGGGCACGGACAGGGTCGCGTTGTCGGCGATCGACATGTCGGGCACGAAACCCTGGTGGTGCCGGTCCTGCGGGACGAACCCGGCGCCGGCCGCGAGCGCGGCGGGCACGCTGCCCGGCCGGGGCCGGCGCCCGGAGATCTCCAGCTCCCCGGTCGCCGCGGCCCGCAGTCCTACGACGGTCTCGGCGACCTCCGTCCGTCCGCTGGCGGCGGCACCCGCGAGGCCCACGATCTCACCGGCGCCCACCCGGAAGGTGACGTCGGTGTAGGTGTCGTCGCTGCCCAGGGCGTGTACGGACAGCGCGGGTGCGGCGCTCTCCTCCAGGCTGGCGGCGCGCTCCTGGCGCCGGTCTGCCGCGGCCTCTCCGGTCATGGCGGCGACCAGCTCGGTGCGAGGCAGTTCGGCGACCGGCGCGGTCACGATGTGCGCCGCGTCGCGGAACACCGTCACCATGTCGCAGATCTCGTAGACCTCCTGAAGGTGGTGGCTGATGAACAGGAAGGTCACGCCCTGGCGTTGCAGGTCGCGGATGCGGTCGAAGAGCCGGTTGATGGCCGCCGCGTCGAGCTGTGCGGTGGGCTCGTCGAGGATGATGAACCGGGCCCCGAAGGACAGCGCCCGGGCGATCTCGACGAACTGCCGCTGCTCCACGCTGAGTTCGCCGGCCGGGGACTGCGGATCGACGTCCACCGACCAGGCCGCCAGCAGCTCCTGGGCCCGGCGGCGTACGCCGGTCCAGCTGATGAGCCGGTGGGGGCCGTGGTGGTGCCGGTTCAGGAAGAGGTTCTCGGCGACGGTCAGCGTGCGGATGATCGTCGACTTCTGGTAGACGCAGGCGACGCGCCGGCGCCAGGCGTCGCGGTCACTGAGCCGTGGCGCGGGGTCGCCGCCGAAGGTGACCGTCCCCTCGTCGGGGGCGTGCAGGCCCGTCAGGACGGACACGAGGGTCGACTTGCCGGCTCCGTTGCGGCCGACGAGTGCGTGGGTCTCACCGGGCCGGATGGTGATCCGGGCGTCGTTCAGGGCCACCGTAGGGCCGAATCGTTTGACTATGCCCGTCGCCTCGACGACGGGCGGGGCTGCGGGGGCCCGCCCGTCGTCCGCCGGGGCGGGCGCGGGGGTGACAGTACGCTCCCCGTCGCTCATCTCAACCGCCTTGTTCTGGATAGCCGTTGGGTCCCTGACCGGGCAGGTCAGCCGAGGTGGTTGCCCCACAGCGACGTGTCGTCGCTCTTGACGCTGGGAACGCCGCCGTAGGTGCCGCCGTCGGCGGTGACCAGGGGAGCGGAGAGCTGGTCCTCCAGCACACCGTCGCGGACCTGGATGATCGTGCTGTCGTGGTCCGTCTTGCCGGGCTTGAACGTCTTCCCGTCGATCGCGGCCTTGAGGTAGTACAGGGCGTACTTGGCGTACAGGTCGGCGGGCTGGGAGACAGTGGCGTCGATCTTGCCCGCGGCGATGTCCTTGAGCTCCTCGGGGATGCCGTCGTTGGACACGATGAAGACGTGCTTCTTGTCCTTCGGATCCACCAGCAGGCCCTTCTGCTTGAGCACCTGCAGCGTGCCGGACAGGCCGAAACTGGACTCCATGTAGACGCCCTTGATGTCCGGGTTGGCGGTGAGGTCGGTCTGCAGTTTCTGCGCGGCGACCGCGCCGTCCCAGTTCGTGGCCTCGCCGAACACCTTGATGCCGGGGTAGTTCTTCTTCATGCAGTCGTTGAACGCCTCGGTGCGGTCACGGCCGTTGATCGAGTCGAGGCCGCCTTCGAGCATGACGACCTTGCCCTTGCCGCCGAGCTTCGTGCCGAGGAACTGGCAGGCCTTCTCGCCGTAGGCGCGGTTGTCGGCCCGCACCACCATGAACACCTTGCCGGTGTCGGGGCGGGTGTCGACGGTGACGACGGGGATCTTCTTCGCCTCCAGCTGGGCCAGGGTCGGCGCGATGGCGGCGGTGTCCTGCGGCGCCATCGCGATGCCCTTGACGCCCTGGCTGATGAACGTCTGCGCGTTGGCGGTGAGCTTGGCGACGTCGTTCTGAGAGTTCGTGGTCTTCAGGGAGAGGCCGAGCTGCTTCCCGAAGTCCGGCGTGTACTTGATGTAGGAGTTCCAGAAGTCGGTGTCCGACCGTGGGTAGTCGACGCCGACGAGCGGTTTGTCGCTCGACGAGGCGGAGGTGCCGGAGCCGCTGCTGCACGCGCTGAGCAGCGTCAGCGCGCAGACGACGGACGCGGTGGAGCCGAGTGCGGTTCTCATTCTCATGGGTACTTCCTCGCGCTTGTCCCGGAGCGGGGTTGTTACACCGATGCGACAGTTGGATGTCGCCGACAGAGAGATGGGATGTTTATAGGGTGGGCGTGAGGGGATTGTCTAGAGGTCGGGAGGAGGCGCTGGGGAATTCCACCAGGAGATGCGACCAGAGGCACGCGTCATGGGATGTCAACAACAGATCCATCCCATCAATGCTGTGAACCCGTGAGGGGATGTCTCTTGCGCCCGGGACTCGGCCGATGAGAGTGCGCGGCGGGATTCAGAGCCAGCCGCGGCGAGCGGCCTGCCAGGCGAGCTGCATCCGCGTATCGGCGCCGGCGAGCGTCATCATGTGCTGGATGTGGCGCTGCACGGTACGCCTGCTCAGACCCATCTGACTCGCGATGGCCTTGTCGGCGCCACCCGCCACGAGCAGCGAGAGCAGCCGGCGGTCGGTCTCGGTCAGCGGGTCGGCGTCGACGACCCCGTCGCTGCCCTCCACCCCGCCGGCCGCACTGACCTTCAGCGGGACCGCGGTCTCCCAGTAGCGCTCGAAGAGCGAGATGAGCGCCTCCAGCAGGCTGCTGCCTCGCACCAACGCGGCCGTCGCCACCCGGGGACTGCCCTGGGGCCCACCGGGGACCAGCGGACAGATGGCGATGGCACGGTCGGCCACGGCCAGGCGCAGCGGCAGGTGAGGCACCGACCGGGCCACCTCGCCGGCGCGCACACCTTCCACGACGTTGTCCACGGCGCCCTCGTCGTCGAAGAAGGCCTGCTCGTACAGGACGCGGTAGCGCACCCCGCGGGCGAGGGCGTCGTACTCGGCGCGGTTGCTGCCCGAGGGCATCGCCACGTACTGCGCCTTGCAGAACCAGAGCATCTCGTGGCGCGCGTTGTCCTGCATCTGCCGCAGGTGCTGGCGCAGCGCCTCCGCTCCGGTGATGACCTCGATGAGCTGGCCGGGGTCGTGCCTGCGGCGCGTACTGCGGTAGCTGTCGAGGAGGTCGGTGACGGCGGGACGGTCCGACCCGGCGGTCGTCACCGCCCGCACGCTGCCCGGCCGCAAGGCCGTCTTCGTCTTCCCCGGCCTCGGCTCCCAGTGGCCGGGAATGGCCGCCCAACTCCTGGAGGAGTCACGAACTCGCCCCGTACCTGGAACGCCGCTCGGGCAAGGTGACGGTCGCCGCCGTCAACGGCCCGCGCGTGCTGGTCGTCGCCGGACCCGGCGACGAGGTCGGGGCCCTGGTCGACGAACTCGCCGCCGAGGGCGTCATGGCCTGGCGCATCCCCGTGGACTACGCCTCGCACTCCGACGACGTGAGCACCGTACGAGACCGGTTGCGCGAGGACCTGTCCTCGCTCGTTCCCAGGGCCCCGGCCGTGCCCCTGGTGTCCACGGTGGACGCCGACTGGATCGGCGCCGGTGACCTCACGCACGACTACTGGAGGCGAGATGGCTGAACAGCTCGACGGCGTCCACGTCGTGCAGAACTGGGTGGACCTCTACGACAACAGTGCCGAGTGGGTCACTCACTCCGGCATCCAGCGTGGGCCTGAGGACACCGGCGCCTGGCGGGAGCAGTGGGGCAAGCCGGTCGTCCTCGACGAGATGGGCTACGAAGGCGACATCGACTGGGGTTGGGGCAACCTCACGGCTCAGGAGATGGTTCGCCGTTGCTGGGACGGCGTGGTGCGCGGCGGATACGTCACCCACGGGGAGTGCTATCTGTCCGACGACGACGTCCTGTGGTGGGCCTAGGGTTGGCTAGGGCGGCGCCATTTGGCTCCACCCTTTCGACGCGGCTTGGTCATCGCAACAACCCCGAAGGTCAGGTGTTGCAACGACCTCTAGAACCCAAGCCGCCCTAGCCCCGCCCGCCTTCGCCTCGGGCGCGGGAGGCCTGGTGTCCACCGTCGCGGACTGGCACGCCTTCGGCCGCATGCTGCTGGCCGGCGGCGGCACGGTCCTCTCCCCGGCGTCCGTAGGCCTCATGACGACGGATCACCTCACCGCGGACCAGCGCGCCGAGGGGCACCTCTTCCTCCAGGGCCAGGGGTGGGGCTACGGCGGCTCGGTCGACGTCACCTCCGCGGAGCTGTGGAACAGCCCCGGCCGCTACGGCTGGGTGGGCGGCACCGGCACCGCCCTACACATCGACCCGTCGACCGACACGGTCAGCGTCCTCTTCACCCCCTGCGGCCTGTCCGGTCCCGCCTTCCCCGCGTGGATGCGTGACTTCTGGACCTATGCCGCGACCGACTGAGTGTCCCCTCAGCGGGTCCTCGGCCCGTTCTGAAGAGGTGTACGCGGCCTACGGCTCCGGACGGGAGGCGGGTGTGGCGGCGCCGATGCCCGCCCTCCGGGTGCGCCACGGCATCGCATGGGCAGCTGCGGCCAATTGGCCCGCGTTCTCGGCAAGTTCCGGGACAACGGCCAGCGGCACACCGAAACCGCGATCACCGCGACCCTGGCCCGCGCAGGTGACGACGGCCGGGCTGGTCCAGGCCTGGCCGTCGCACGGGACGTCGTACGCAACCACGGCGGCGACCTCACCGCGAGGCTCCGTCGGGCAGTACGGCCTTCCTGCTCGCCCTGTCGCGCGCACCGCGCGGACGCCGACGACGCGTACGCCCGACGGCACCCCCTTGCCGACCCTGGACACCCGCCGACCAGGTCCGGGGCCGGCGCAATCGGTCGCGGCCGCCTTGGTATCGTCACGGCACCGGACCACCCGACACTCCCGCGGTCCGCACAACCACGGCATTCCCAGCCGGTAACACAGGCCTTCGAGCCGTCGGCCCGGCCCCAGTCGCCAGGATCCAGCGTGTCCGAGGCGGGGCATGCTCTCGCATCCAGAGGCAGACCGTCATGCGCAAGTCCCGGGCCGGCTCCCGCCGTGTCACCATGCCCCTCTCCGTCATCCTCGCCGCGACGGCCCTCGTTGCCGTCAGTTGCTCCGGCTCCGCCACCGATGCCGACAGCTCGCCGAAGACCGCGACGGCGAAGGTGTCCACACCGCCCGTCCACGCAGGCGTCGACTACCAACTCGGTGGCGCGTACACCCCGCCGAAGGGCGTCTCCGTCGTCTCCCGCGACCACACGGCCTCACCCGCCCCGGGCGTCTACAACGTCTGCTACGTCAACGCGTTCCAGGCCCAGCCGGACGCGGAGGGGGACTGGGATGCCGACCTCCTGCTGCGGGACCGCTCCGGAAAGGTCGTCATGGACAAGGACTGGGGCGAGGCGATGCTCGACATCGGCACCCCGGCCAAGCGCGCGCGGATCGCGGAGAAGGTGGACGGCTGGATCGACGCGTGCGCCGACAAGGGATTCGACGCCGTCGAGCCGGACAACTACGACAGCTACACCCGCGCCCCGCACGGTTTGCTCAACGCGGCCGACGCCGAGGCGTTCCAGACCCTGCTCGCCCGCCATGCGCACGCCCGGCACCTCGCCATCGCCCAGAAGAACACCCTCGAACTCGCCAAGGACCGCAAGCGGGTCGGCCTCGACTTCGCAGTGGTGGAGGAGTGCGGACAGTACGACGAATGCGGCTCCTACGCCGACGCGTTCGGCGACCACGTCATCGTCGTCGAGTACACCGAGAAGGGCATGAAGAAGGCCTGCGCGGGCTGGGGCGACCGGATCAGCATCGTACGGCGGGACCTCGACGTCACCCCGGCCGGCCACGACGGCTACGTCCGCGAGACCTGCGACCGCTACTGACGGCTTTCGTTCGGGCACGGCCGTTGCGCGGCCGTTGTACCTGGGCCGGTCCCACGGGACCGGCCCAGGATGCTCACTGGGTGTAGGTGTAGTGCGGACTGTCGTACTGGGGGCCGTTCTTCTCGTAGGTGAACCAGTAGGTCAGGGTGGATCCGGCGGTGAGCGTGACGTTCTGCGTCCAGGTGCCGCCGCTGTTGGTCATACGGAAGTTCTGCTGGCCGGCGTTGTTGATGAGGTAGTGCACATCGACGTACGCCGCGGGTGTGGTCGCAACGAACGTGATCTGCGCCTGACTGCTGCTCAGGCGCGTCACGCCGGCGGTGTAGTCCGGTGTCGTCGTGCTCCCGCCGGTGCTCCCGCCGGTCGTACTGCCACCCGTGGTGCCGCCGGTCGTCGTACCGCCGGTGGTACTGCCACTGGCGCCCTGCTGGTAGACCGCGAACCAGTCGACGCTCATGGCGGCACCTGATGTGATGCTGCCCGCCTGGGCGGCCGAGCTGCAGCCGCAGACCTTGTCGGGGTACGAACCGGCGATCGCCAGGTCGAAGATGGCCATGAACCCGTGGTCGACGGCGGCCTGCCAGGTGGCGACCGAGACCTGGTTCTCGTTGACGGTGAAGGTCAGATTGCCGTCGAGGTAGAAGCGGAGCTGCTCCGCGGCGGTGTTCGTGCGGTCGATGATCGCGGAGTACGTGTGGTAGCCGGTCTGACAGCCCGCGCACGGCTGAAGATCACTGGTGATGCCGTCGGGGTCGTGGCATTCGCCCGCCCACACCCCGCAGTGGAAGGTGGTGGAGTGTTTGCTCAGCGCGTTGACGTCCTCCATGATGTCGAACTCGCCGATGCTCGGCCAGTTCGTCGCGCCGACCGGGCGGGCCGCGCCGCCCATCGCCCAGAACGCGGGCCAATAGCCCAGTCCACTGGCCGGGTTGGGCTGGAGGATGGACGCGCTCATCTGGAGCTGTCCGCCAGGAGGGGCGGCGAAGTCGGTGCGCTGCGTCTCGATGCGTCCCGAGGTCCAGTGGCCGGAGCCGTCCCGGAGCGCCCGGATGACCAGGTGTCCCTGCCCGTCCTGGTACACGTTGCTCGTGGAGTCGGTGGCCGACTCGATCTCGCCCGTTCCCCAGTTGGCGGCACCTCCGGGGTATCCGGTGCCCAGGTCGTAGAGCCAGTCGGCCCGGTTCAGCGCGCTGCCGGACGACCCGTTGAAGTCGTCGGAGAAGACAGTGGTCCAGCCTGCAGGAGCGCCGGGTACAGCCGCCGAGGCGCTGCCACCGGTGCCGATCAGGCCTACGAGTGTGCCGATGAGCAGCAGCATAGTGCTGCCCAGAACGAGGGGGACGGTTCTCTGGCTGCCTGCGGGCGCACCGGCAGGTGGTGGGGAGTTCGTCATCGTGTGGGTCCTCCCTGGCAAGCTGGCGGGTGGGGAGTGGTGCAGGGGGCCTGGCTCCTGGCGAAGACCGGAGAGCAGGTCAGGTATGAGAGCGCTCTCAGGATGATCGTGAGTCTGCGGTCCCTGGTTGTCCTCCTGATTCCGAACGATCCGTCATGTCGATTGCCGTAGGCCTGAGTTGGGTGCGGGCCAGGCAGGGATCGCCGTTCAATGCAGGAGTGTCCGGCGCGACCCTTCATGCGTCAACGGCTTCAACGCGATGGGTTGCAAAGCAGGCCTGTTGGCCATGCCGTATGGAGCCCGGTAAAGGTCCGAACCAAGCGCCGCCGAGTTGTGGAGCGCTCTCCAGTGGCCGGATCCGCGCACTCTCACCGTGTTGAGCTGGGGTTTTGTGAGTACGGCGTCGGGAAGCCGCGCCTGTCGTCGAGCGGACGTCTCCTGGCGCCGCTCGCGGACCTCGAGAAGTGCCTTCAGGAGTCGAAGGCCAGCGTTGTGAGGGGGCTGCCCGCGAGGCGTTCGCTCCGGCGCTGCGGGCGGCACGGCCGGGTGATGGAGAACCTCTCCGAACACACCTGCCAGGGCTGGCTGGAGGGCTACCTCCTCACCGGCAGGCACGAACTGTTCCCCTGCTGCGAGGCGTTCATCCACATCGTCGACTCGATGATCAACCAACCCCGGGCTGTCACCTGCCCGGCGCGGCGGCTTCGAGGTCCTCGACAGTGCCGGACATGATGGCGCGCAGGTGTCGCGTGAGGTGCTCGGTCGGCCAGTCCCACCAGGCCAGAGCGAGCAGCCGTGTGACATCGGCCTGGCTGTAACGGGCACGGACGAATGTGGCCGGGTTGCCACCGACGATGCCGTAGTCGGGGACATCGTCGACGACAACGGCGCCGGACGCGACGATGGCCCCGTGGCCGATGCGGACTCCGGGCATCACCACGGCGCCGTAGCCGATCCAGACGTCGTTGCCGACCACCGTGTCTCCGCGGCCGGGGAGACCGGTGATGAGGTCGAAGTGCTCGGCCCAGCTGCCGCCCATGATGGGGAACGGGAAAGTCGACGGGCCGTCCATGCGGTGGTTGGCCCCGTTCATGATGAACCGCACCCCAGTACCAAGCGCGCAGAACTTCCCGATGATCAGCTTCTCCGGACCGTAGTGGTACAGCACGTTCCGCGTCTCGAAACCCGTCGCCTCGTCTGGATCGTCGTAGTAGGAGTACTCGCCGATCTCGATCAGGGGCGACGTCACCAGCGGCTTCAGGAGGACCACGCGAGGTTGTTCCGGCATCGGGTGAAGCGTTGACGGGTCCGGCGGGACGGAACTCACGGCAGCACCACTCCGAATCGCGTGCGAAGGCATGGACAACGCATCCATGATCGCAGCCTCCGCAGGCCCCACCCGAGCACTGATGGTCTCGGACATCGGACTCATTCGTCCAGGTGTTGAGGGTCAGGACGTTGGTGACGGCGCATAGTGGTGGGCAAGATCGGTGGCGAGGTCGCGGAGGTGGGCCCTGGCTTCGGTGGGGCCGTGCACCGTGATGGCGCTCCCGAACGGCAGTAGTTCTCGCAC
>NZ_JBSFKO010000080.1:0-12687 GCF_053598575.1 Streptomyces sp. NPDC001100 | reverse complement strand
CTGCCGCACCGAGGAAGACACCCACCTCGGGACGGGCCAACATCCGGATGGCCAGCGTGCGTTCGGCGGTCCGGCCGTCGGTCGGCTTGGGGCCGGAGGCCGGCGGTGTGGTCACCGCCGGCTCGGCGTGCTGGGTCATGCTCATCACCGGGTTCCGTTGGCGGCGTACTTGGCGACGGCTTCGACGTTGGTCTTGTCGACGAAGGCCGGGCCGGTCAGTACGGGCTGCTCACCACCGCCGCTGTAGTTGCCGTTGTTCTTGTAGAGCCACAGCGAGTCGACCGCCAAGTAGCCCTGGAGGTACGGCTGCTGGTCGACCGCGAACTGGATGGTGCCCTTGCTGATGGCGCTGGTGAGGTCCTTGTTGAGGTCGAAGGTGGCGACCTTCGCCTTGCTGCCGGCGTCGGACAGCGACTGCACGGCGGTCAGGGCGAACGGGGCGCCCAGCGTGACCACGTAGTCGATGGCCTTGTCCTGCGTGAGCTTGGCGGTGATCGTCGACTTCACCGACGGCATGTCCGTGCCGTTGACGTTGAGGACCTCGGTGGTGCCGGTGAACGTCTTCTTCACGCCGTCGCAGCGCTGGGTCAGGCCGATGTTGCCCTGCTCCTGGATGACACAGACGACCTTCTTGGCGCCTTCCGTGTTCAGCCGCTTGCCGAGCGCCTCGCCGGCGACCGTCTCGTCCTGGCCGAAGAACTCCAGCAGGCCGAGCTTCTTCCAGTCGCTGAGACCGGAGTTGAGGCCGACCACGGGTATGTTCGCGGTCTTCGCCTTGCTGATGACGTCCTTGAGGGCGTCGGGCTTGGCGAGGGTGACCGCGATGCCGTCGACCTTCTGGTCGATCGCGTTCTGCACCAGGTTGGCCTGGTTGCCCGCGTTCGGGTCGGCCGAGTAGATGAGCTTGATGTTGTCCTTGGCCGCGGCGGCCTGGGCACCCTTGCGGACGATGTCCCAGAACGTGTCGCCGGGCGCCTGGTGCGTGACCAGGGCGACCGTCATGCGGGGAGTGCTGGCCTTGCCCGCCGAGGCGCCCGAGGTGTCCTCCGTGGACTTCTTGCCGCCCGAGCTGCTGGAGCAGCCGGCGAGGGTCAGTGCCGCTGCCGCGGCGACCGCCACGAAGGGGGCCATTCTGCGCGTACGGGAGTGGGAAGAACGGTCCATCTTTCCTGCACCTCACTGTGCTTCAGGGGAAAGGGAGCAATGATCTCAGAGATCAGGGCTCGGGGCTCGTGCGGCCCCGGGTCGTAGCCGTGAAACACGGCTGTTGCGCTGGGACGGAATCCAATCCCCGGTCGCGCCCGCTGTCAATACTTTGTTAAGACATCATTTCACAAGCAGGTCCGAATGTAAGTACAAACTATTGACAGAGCGCCCCTCGGAGTCCTACACCTGGGAGTCGGCAGGCCCTCGCGGGACCCGCCCACCCCCCAGTAGCTCAGAGGAGTGCCGCGCATGGCCGAGTCAGCCCAGCCCTTCGATCTCATCACCATGGGCCGTATCGGGGTCGATCTCTACCCCTTGCAGTCCGGAGTGCCGCTGGCGCAGGTGGAGACCTTCGGGAAGTTCCTCGGAGGTTCGGCGAGCAACGTGGCCGTGGCCGCCGCCCGGCTCGGCCGCGGTACCGCGGTGATCACCCGCACCGGCGACGACCCCTTCGGGGCGTACCTGCACGAGGCGCTCAAGGACTTCGGCGTGGACGACCGCTGGGTCACCCCGGTCGCCGACTACCCGACCCCCGTCACCTTCTGCGAGATCTTCCCGCCGGACGACTTCCCGCTGTACTTCTACCGGCAGCCCAAGGCCCCCGACCTGGAGATCCGCACCGACGAGCTGGACTACTTCGCGATCCGCCAGGCCCGCGTCTTCTGGATCACCGGCACCGGTCTGAGCGAGGAGCCGAGCCGCTCCGCCACGCTGGCCGCCCTCAAGGCGCGCGACAAGGCGGGCACCACGGTCTTCGACCTGGACTGGCGCCCGATGTTCTGGAAGGACCCGGAGGAGGCCCGCCCGTACTACGCGGAGGCGCTGCGGCACACGACGGTCGCGGTGGGCAACCTCGACGAGTGCGAGATCGCCACCGGCCTCCGCGAGCCCCGTGCCTGCGCCGAGGCGCTGCTGGAGGCGGGCGTGGAGCTGGCCGTCGTCAAGCAGGGCCCCAAGGGTGTGCTGGCCGTACACCGCGACGGCACGACCGCCGAGGTGCCACCGGTCCCGGTCGAGGTGCTCAACGGTCTCGGCGCGGGCGACGCGTTCGGCGGCTCGCTGTGCCACGGACTGCTGTCCGGTTGGGAGTTGGCCAAAACCATGCGGTTCGCCAATGCGGCCGGCGCCCTCGTCGCCTCCCGCCTCGCCTGCTCCACCGCGATGCCCACCGAGTCCGAGGTCGAGGACCTGCTCGCCGGCGCGCACGTGGGCGCCTGACCCCGTGACCGTACGAGTCATCCCTGAACGGAGCTTCTCTTGAGCATCAGCATCCCCGACCTGGTCACGGTCAGAGCCCGGCATCCCGAGGCGATCGCCGAGGCGGCGGCCCGCCGGGTGCGCAGGCCGCTGCTCGGCGACAGCGGCCGCCTGATGATCGTGGCCGCCGACCACCCGGCGCGCGGCGCGCTCGGCGTCGGCGACCGCCGTACGGCCATGGCGAACCGCGCCGACCTGCTGGAACGCCTGTGCATCGCACTGTCCCGGCCGGGTGTCGACGGGGTGCTGGCGACCGCCGACATACTGGAGGACCTGCTCCTGCTCGGGGTCCTGGACAACAAGGTCGTGATGGGCTCCATGAACCGCGGCGGCCTCTCCGGCGCCGCGTTCGAGATGGACGACCGGTTCACCGGCCACCGCGCCGAGGACATCGCCCGGCTCCGCTTCGACGCGGGCAAGCTGCTGGTCCGCATCGACTACGACGACCCGGGCTCACTGACCACCCTGGAGTCGACGGCACGCGCCATCGACGACATGGCGGCACACCGACTCCCGCTGTTCGTCGAGCCGTTCATCTCCCGCCGGATCGACGGCAAGGTCCGCAACGACCTGTCCGCCGAGGCCGTGACCCGCTCGATCGCCATCTCCTCGGGCCTGGGCGGCACTTCGGCCTACACCTGGCTGAAGCTGCCCGTCACCGAAGACCCGGACGACATGGCCGAGGTCATGGAGACCTCGACGCTGCCCGCCGTGCTGCTCGGCGGCGAGGTCGGCGACGACCAGGAGGGCGCGTACGAGAAGTGGCGCAAGGCGCTGCGGCTGCCGACCGTCCAGGGCCTGGTCGTGGGCCGCTCCCTGCTGTACCCCGCCGACGGCGGCGTGGAGGCGGCGGTGGACACCGCCGTGGGTCTGTTGTGAACCGGAGGCACACGATGACGAGCGCTTACCACCTTCCCGCCGGCAAGGCCCTGGGCGGCCCCTACGTCGTGGACGTCACCCCGGAGTCGGCGGCCTGGGGCTACTCCAGCCTGCGGGTCCTGGAGCTCCCGCCGGGCGGCACGCACACCTTCGACACCGAGGACAGCGAGTGGATCGTCCTCCCGCTCACCGGCGGCTGCACGGTCTCCGCCTCCGACGACTTCGGCCACGACACCTTCGAACTCGACGGCCGCGAGAGCGTGTTCACCTCCGTGAGCGACTTCGCGTACGTCCCGAGGGACTCCCGTACGACGATCTCGTCGGCCGGCGGCGGTCGCTTCGCGCTCAACGGCGCCCGCTGCACCCGCCGGCTGCCCGCCCGCTACGGCCCGGCCTCGTCGGTGCCGGTGGAGCTGCGCGGCACCGGCAACAGCAGCCGCCAGGTCAACAACTTCGGCGCGGCCGGGGTCTTCGAGTGCGACAAGCTCATCGCCGTAGAGGTGATCACGCCCGGCGGGAACTGGTCCTCCTTCCCGCCGCACAAGCACGACGAGCACCGGCCCGGCGAGGAGTCCGTCCTCGAAGAGGTCTACTACTTCGAGTTCGCCGACCACGAGGGCACACCGGGCCTCGGCTACCAGCGCGTCTCGCCGTCGGGCCAGGGCCGTAACACCGACGTTCTGGCCGAAGTCCGGGGCGGGGACGTCGTGTTGATCCCGGACGGCTGGCACGGGCCCTCGATGGCGGTACCCGGCCACCACATGTACTACCTCAACGTCATGGCGGGTCCCGAGGACGACCGCTCCTGGCTGATCTGCGACCACCCCGACCACGCCTGGGTCCGCTCCACCTGGCCCGAGCAGCCCGTCGACCCCCGCCTCCCCCTCTACACGGCACCGGAGAAGTCCTCATGAGCACCCCCACCCGCCGCCTGACCGTCGCCCAGGCCCTGGTGCAGTTCCTGTCGGCCCAGTACACCGAGCGCGACGGCGTACGGCACCGGCTGATCGCCGGCACCTGGGGCATCTTCGGCCACGGCAACGTCGCCGGACTCGGTCAGGCGCTCCTGGAGGCGGGCGAGGACACGATGCCGTTCCACCAGGGCCGCAACGAACAGGCCATGGTGCACGCGGCAGTCGGGTACGCCCGCCAGCTCGACCGGCTCTCCGCGCAGGCCGTCACGACCTCGATCGGACCGGGCGCCACCAACCTGGTCACGGGCGCAGCGCTCGCCACGATCAACCGCCTGCCGGTGCTCCTCCTCCCCGGCGACTACTTCGCGACCCGCGCCGCCGACCCGCTGCTCCAGCAGCTGGAGCACCCGGTCGAGGCCGACCTCTCGGTCAACGACACCCTGCGCCCGGTCTCCCGCTACTTCGACCGGATCTCCCGCCCCGAGGCACTGATCCCGGCCGCGCTGAACGCGATGCGCGTGCTGGCCGACCCGGTGGAGACCGGAGCGGTAACTCTGGCTCTCCCGCAGGACGTTCAGGCCGAGGCCCACAACTGGCCGGAGGAGTTCTTCGCCGACCGCGTGTGGCACGTACGGCGTCCCGCGCCGGACGTCTCCGAGCTGGCGGAGGCGATCGAGGCCATCAGGTCCGCCGAGCGACCGCTGATCGTCGCGGGCGGCGGCATCCACCACAGCCGCGCCGAGGAGGCGCTGAAGGCCCTGGTCGACGCCACCGGCATCCCGGTCGCCTCGACGCAGGCGGGCAAGGGCTCGCTCCGTCACGACCACCCCGCCGACCTGGGCGGCATCGGCCACACCGGCACCGCGGTCAGCGACGACATCGCGCGCGCCGCCGACCTGGTGATCGGCGTCGGCACCCGCTACACGGACTTCACGACGGCCTCCAACACTCTCTTCCAGAACCCGGCCGTCCGCTTCGTCAACCTCAACATCGCCGCGTTCGACGCCCACAAGCTGGCCGCGCGCTCGCTGGTGGCCGACGCGAAGTCCGGTCTGGAGGCGCTGACTTCGGGCCTCGAAGGGCACCGCGTGGCCCCCGCCTACGAGGCCGAGTACCGCGCGGGCAAGGAGAGTTGGGAGCGGGTGGTGGATACCGCGTTCACCGCTCCGGACGAGAACGCCGTGCCGACGCAGACCCAACTCCTCGGCGCTCTCGACTCGGTTGTGGGCGACGACGACGTGGTGATCAACGCGGCCGGTTCGCTCCCGGGCGACCTGCACAAGCTGTGGCGAGCCCGCTCGCCCCGCCAGTACCACCTCGAATACGGCTACTCCTGCATGGGCTACGAGATCCCGGCCGGCATCGGTGTCCAGCAGGCCGCCCCCGGCACGCCCGTGTGGTCGCTGGTCGGCGACGGCACCTACCTGATGATGCCGACCGAGATCGTCACGGCGGTCCAGGAGGGCCTGCCGGTCAACCTGGTGCTGATCCAGAACCACGGCTACGCCTCCATCGGCGGCCTCTCCGAGTCGGTCGGCGGGGAGCGCTTCGGCACCGCCTACCGCTACCGGGCCGCCGACGGCACCTTCTCCGGCGCCCCGCTCCCGGTCGACCTCGCCGCCAACGCGGCCAGCCTCGGCATGGACGTGCTGCGCCCCAAGACCGTGCGCGAACTGCGCGAGGCACTGGCCGCGGCCCGCGCCTCCGACCGGCCGACGTGTGTCTACGTCGAGACCGACACCGCCACGCCGACCGCTCCCCCGGCCGAGGCCTGGTGGGACGTACCGGTCGCCGAGACCGCCTCGCGCGCACCGGCCGTACAGGCCCGCGAGGAGTACGACCGCCAGGTCGTCGACCGTCGCCGCCACCTCTGAACTCCCCTCCCCCGAAAGGCACTCGCACCATGAAGACGATCACCCACTGGATCGACGGCAAGCCCGTCGAGAGCACGTCCGGCCGCTTCGGTCCCGTCTACAACCCGGCGACCGGCGCGCAGGAGAAGCAGGTCGGCTTCGCGACCGTCGACGAGGTGGACGCCGCCGTCGCCTCCGCGAAGGCCGCGTTCGAGAGCTGGGGCACCTCCTCGCTCGCCAAGCGCACCGCGATCCTGTTCAAGTACCGCGAGCTGCTGGACGCGCACCGCGACGAGATCGCCGAACTGATCACCGCCGAGCACGGCAAGGTGCACTCGGACGCGCTGGGCGAGGTCGCGCGCGGCATGGAGATCGTCGAACTCGCCTGCGGGATCAGCGTGCAGCTGAAGGGCGAGCTGTCCACGCAGGTCTCGACCCGCGTGGATGTGGCCTCGATCCGCCAGCCGCTGGGCGTGGTCGCGGGCATCACGCCCTTCAACTTCCCGGCCATGGTGCCGATGTGGATGTTCCCCCTCGCTGTAGCGACCGGCAACACCTTCGTGCTGAAGCCCAGCGAGAAGGACCCCTCGGCCTCCTACCGCCTGGCCGAACTCGCCTCCGAGGCGGGCCTGCCGCAGGGCGTGCTGAACGTCGTGCAGGGCGACAAGGTGGCCGTCGACCGCATCCTGGAGCACCCGGACATCGAGGCCGTCTCCTTCGTCGGCTCGACGCCGATCGCGAAGTACATCCAGCTCAAGGCGGTTGAGCACGGCAAGCGCGTGCAGGCCCTCGGCGGCGCCAAGAACCACATGCTCGTCCTGCCCGACGCGGACCTGGACTTCGCGGCCGACCAGGCGATCAACGCGGCCTACGGCTCGGCCGGCGAGCGCTGCATGGCCGTCTCCGTCGTGGTCGCGGTCGGCGACACCGGCGACGAGCTGGTGAGCAAGATCGCCGAGCGCGCCGGCAACCTGCGCATCGGCCCCGGCAACGACCCGGCCAGCGAGATGGGCCCGCTCATCACCCGCGAGCACCGCGACAAGGTGGCGTCGTACGTCGCTTCGGCCGCGGCCCAGGGCGCCGAGGTCGTCGTGGACGGCACCGGCTTCTCGGTCGAGGGCCACGAGGACGGCTTCTTCCTCGGCGTCTCCCTCCTCGACAAGGTCCCGCTGACGGCGGACGCGTACAAGGACGAGATCTTCGGCCCGGTCCTGGTCGTCGTCCGCGCCGAGTCCTACGACGAGGCCATCACCCTGATCAACAGCTCCCGTTGGGGCAACGGCACCGCGATCTTCACCCGGGACGGCGGCGCCGCCCGGCGCTTCCAGATGGAGGTCAAGGCGGGCATGGTCGGCGTGAACGTGCCGATCCCGGTGCCCGTCGGCTACCACTCCTTCGGCGGCTGGAAGGACTCCCTCTTCGGGGACCTCCACATCTACGGCAACGACGGCATCGCCTTCTACACGCAGGGCAAGGTCATCACCACCCGCTGGCCGGACCCGGCCGACGGTGGCATCAACCTCGGTTTCCCCAGCAACTCCTGACCGTCCGTCATGATCCGTGAGGAGGTGCCCTCTGTGGCGAAGACCGGTGGCTACTCACGTGCCGTGACCGGATCCCCGCTCGACGGCCTGCAGTTCGCCCTGGACCGCAACAGTCCGGTGCCGCTGTACTACCAGCTCGCGCAGCAGCTGGAGGCGGCGATCGAGCACGGCACCCTCGCGCCGGGCAACCTCCTGGGCAACGAGATCGACCTGTCGGTCCGTCTCGGCCTGTCCCGCCCCACCGTCCGCCAGGCCATCCAGTCCCTTGTCGACAAGGGGCTGTTGGTCCGGCGGCGGGGGGTCGGCACGCAGGTGGTGCACAGCCAGGTCAAGAGACCGCTGGAACTCAGCAGCCTCTACGACGACCTGGAGTCGGCCGGGCAGGGACCGACCACGGAGGTGCTGCGCAACGAGACCGTGCCCGCTACCGCGGATGTCGCGGCCGCCCTCGGGGTCGCGGAGGGCAGCGAGGTCACGCTCCTGGAACGGCTGCGCTCCACACACGGTCAGCCGGTGGCGTTCCTGTGCAACTACCTTCCGGCCAATCTGCTCGAACTCGACACCGCCCGGCTGGAGTCGACGGGCCTGTACCGGATGCTGCGCACCGCCGGCATCACCCTGCACAGTGCCCACCAGACGGTAGGCGCCCGCTCGGCCACCCCGGAGGAGGCCGCCCGGCTCGACGAGAAGGAGAACGCGGCACTGCTCACCATGCAGCGCACGGCCTACGACGACACGGGGCGGCCCGTCGAGTACGGGACGCACATCTACCGGGCGTCCCGGTACGCGTTCGACTTCCAGTTGCTGGTCAGGCCCTGACCGACCCGGCGGAGTCCAGGCGCTCGCGCTGCTCCGCCGTCAGCTCCAGGTCCACGGCCGCGAGGTTCTCCTCCAGCTGGGCCACCGACGAGGCCCCGGCGAGCGGGACGATCGGCAGCGGACCGCCCAACTGCCAGGCGAGCACTACCTGGTTGACGGTCGCCCCGGTGTCCTTCGCCACCTCCCGCAGCGCGGCGAGGCGGGCGGGGGTCCCGGGGTGGTCGTACTCGGTGCCCAGGGGTTTGTCCTCGCGGGTGTAGGCGCCTGCCAGCAGGGGTGAGTAGGCGACCAGGGTGAGGGCGGGCTCGGCGCGCAGATAGCCGAGCAGGTCCGGGCCCGCGCTGCCGAGGCTGCCGTCGGGGAAGAGGCCGGACGGTATGTCGGTCCGGGGGCGCAGATAGCTGTGCTGGTACTGGAGGACCTCGTAGCCGGGCAGACCGGCCGCGGCGGCGAGCGCGCGGGACCGTTCCACCCGCCAGGCGGCGTGGTTGCTGACGCCGAGGAGACCGACGGTGCCCTCGGCGACCAGTTCGGCGAATCCCTCGACGGTCTCCTGGAGTGGAACGCCCGGGTCCTCGATGTGGGCGTACAGCAGGTCGAGTTTGTCCACGCCGAGGCGTTCGCGGCTGCGTTCGGCCGACTCGCGGATGACCTTCGCGGACAGGCCCTCCGGGTTGTCGACGAATCCCGTTCCGGGTGCCAGCGGGCGGGCGCCGAGCTTGGTGGCGATGACGATCTCGTCGCCGATGCCGCGGCTGCGCCGCCATCGGCCGAGCAGCTTCTCGCTCTGGCCGCCCTGGCTGCCGTCGGCCCAGAACGCGTAGTTGTCGGACGTGTCGATGAAGTTCCCGCCGGCCTCGACATAGCGGTCGAGCACGGCGAAGGAGGTCGCCTCGTCGGTGCGGGAACCGAACAGCATGGCCCCGAGCGCGAGCACGCTCACCTCGCGGCGGTGGGCCGGATCGGTGCCGATGGTGCGGTACTTCATGATGATCCCTCCCGTTCGCACCCGGTCCTCCGGGCACGAACGGGAGTCTTCCTGTTGAAGCGCACTTCAAGTCAAGGCTCCGCGCGCCTACTTGGCGAACGGCCCGTCCAGCGCCGCCCATTGGAGCAGCATGATGGTCTTGGCGTCGGCGATCTCCCCGGTACGGATCATCTCCAGGGCGCTGCGGAAGGGCAGTTCGAGGATCTCGATGTCCTCGCCCTCCTCCTGGAGGCCTCCGCCCTCGTGGGTGCGGGTCGAGGGGCCGTAGGAGGCGGCGTAGAAACCGATGCGTTCGGTCACCGAGCCGGGGCTCATGTAGACGTCGAAGACGTGCTCCACCTCGCCCACGGTGTGCCCGGTCTCCTCCACCACCTCGCGCCGTACGGCCTCCTCGGGGTGCTCGTCCTCGTCGTCGAGGAGTCCGCCCGGGGTCTCGACGAGCATGCCGTCGGGGTGGCCGTTGACGTACACGGGGAAGCGGAACTGGCGGGTGAGCAGGACCGTTTCGCGCTCGGCGTCGTAGAGGAGCAGGGTCGCGCCGTTGCCGCGGTCGTGGGTCTCGCGCTCCTGGGTGGTCCAGGTGCCGTCGGCGTGCCGGAAGTCGAAGGTCGTGGTGCGCTCGACGTACCAGTGGCTGGACAGCAGGGTCACGTCGCGGACCCTGACCCGGGGGTTGCCGGTCAGGTCGAGGCCGGTGCGGTCCAGGCCGGTGCGGCCCCGGCGGTCGGGGGTGTCGGCGCCCGCGGTCATCGGGTGCCTGCCGGAGAGGAGGAGACGTTCGAGTTGTTCATGCCCGACGTCTATCACCCCGGGGTGTGGAACGTGTGGCCGAAACCGGTGAGCCGCAAGCCCAACCGATGTGCTGGTTGCGTTGATTCGTCGCCCGCCGTCCCCTGCGCTGGGCATGGTGGGAGCATGTCTGAGCACGGTGATCAGGTTCCCGGGTACCGGGTGATCAGGATGGAAGCGCTGCAGGACGCCCCGGCAGCCGCCCTCGCCGACGTGGAGGCGTGGCAGGCCCGCGAGGCCTACCCGAACGTCCTGGCCGGCGGCGGCCCGGTGTTCGGAGTGGCCGAGGAACTGGAATCCGGTGGCTGGCAGGTCATCTCCCGGTTCGGCAACATGGCCCCGCAGAGCTCCCGCGACACCCTGGCGATGACCTTCCGCCAACGCGCGCGGCAAGCGGGCGACACGGCGAGCCGGCAGGAGTGGCTGCGCGGGGCGGAGCGGCTGGACCGGGAGAAGGTGGACGAGCTCACGGTGCTCGGCCGGCGGTTCCGGGTAGTGCGGGCCGACCAGTTCATCCGGATGGGACCGACCGGACCGGAGCCGCCCCGGCCGTCCGACCCCGACCCCGCGAAGGTCGGACACGCCCACGAACTCCCCAGCCGCACCACGGGGTTCGTGATCGACCCCTTCACCGCGACCGGCATGTCCGAGGGCATCCTGCGGATGGAACTGCTCTCACTGGTCCGCGCCCCGGGCACGGCTCCCGCCCCCGTGCGCGAGGACTCCGTGCGCGCCCTGAAGACGCATCCCGGGGGTGTGCTGCTGCCCGCCGAGTTCACCGCCGCGGAGTACACGGACGGCGGCTGGCAGCCGACGCAGATGACCAACCAGAGCCCGCAGGGGGCGCGGGACACGCTCACCACCTATCTGCGGGTGATGGCGCCGGCCATGGAGCGGCTCGACGAGGAGACGCGGGCCGAGTACGCGCGGGCGGCCGACCGGATCGACGCCGAGCGCTGCGACGAGATCGTGATCGACGGGTGCCGGACGCGGATCGTGCGCGTCGAACGGCTCGTCCGGATCGGCCCCGACGGTCCCGAGGGCCCGCGCCCCTCCGACCACGACCCGGAGCTGCCGACCGCCGTCCAGGAGGAACAGCTGCGCGCGGAGGGCCTGTTCGACGAGAACCGTGTGGTGAGCGAGGAAGAGGCCGAGCACCAGCGGGTGGCGGAGGAGCAGGCGAAGGAGTTCCTGCGGCTGTTCGAGGAGCAGCGCCGGAAGCGGGGGGCGGCGGAGGGGTCCTGAGCGCGGGGGTGGGCCGACCGCGCGGCACGCGGTCGGCCCACCCTGTTCGCCGGTGGCGTCAGCTCTCGCCGTCGCCGGTGGTGTGTCAGCCCTTGCCGAGCATCTTGTCCATCTGCTTGATCTCGGCACTCTGCGCCGTGATCACGCCGGCGGCGAGCTCGGTGGCGGGGCGGTAACTGCCGTCAGCCTTCTCGGTCTTGGCCATCGCCACGGCGCCCTTGTGGTGTTCGACCATCATGTTGAGGAACATGGTGTCGAACATGGCGCCGGAGGCCTTCTCCAGCTTGCCCATGTCGGCTTCGGTCATCATGCCGGACGCCGAGGACGACATGTCGTGGCCCATGCCGGTCATGTCCTGGGGCACCTTCTCGCCCCACGAGGTGAGCCACCCGGACATGGTCTTGATCTCGGGGTCCTGTGCGCCCTTGATCTTCGTGGCGAGGCTCTTGACCTGGGCCGAGGAGGCGTGGTCGGCGGCGAGCGAGGCCATCTCCACGGCCTGCCGGTGGTGCTGGATCATCTCCTTCGAGAAGGAGACGTCGGCGGCATTGTGCCCGGCGGTCTTCGTCCCGCCGCTTCCCTTGCTGTCGCTGTTGTCGCCACAGGCGGCGAGCGCGAGGGCGGCCACCGAGGCGGTGACGGCGAGGGCGACGGTACGACGGGCGAACCCGCGTCGTGCGGTCATGGTGGTACTCCTGGAACTCGAACGGTTGTCTGTGCAGGGCGTGCCGGAGCGCGCGGGTGGGCACGCGGGCCGCTCTAGATCCGCAGGAGTTGGAGTTCGGAGAGGGAGGGCGGGGCCCGGCCGCCGTCGGGGGCGCCGCCGGCCAAGGACCCGAGCGCGTCGGGCAGTTGGGCCCAGGCGGCCACGTCGGGCACCAGCAGCGGAACCACGGCCGGAGCACCGGCGACGGAGGCGGAGGCGCAGGTCGCGTCCGCGTGGGTCATATGGCTGCCGCAGCCGCCCTCGTCGTGATCGCAGGGGTCCGGTGTCGACGCCCGCTCGCCCATGGCCGTGGTCATGGCGGTCACGGCGTGCCCGGGGGCGGGATGGGCCAAGGGAACGGGCCCGAGTCCGTGCATGCCCAGGAAGCCCAGAAGCAGCGTGGCCACGAGCATCCCGTAGTGCCGCACCCGAGGCGCGGCGACGACGTAGACCTGAAGGTCCGGCCGCGCCGCGGCGGGGTCGCTGC
>NZ_JBSFKO010000079.1:0-14196 GCF_053598575.1 Streptomyces sp. NPDC001100 | reverse complement strand
AGGGTCAGACGACCCAGGCCGGAATCCCTGGACTTTAGGCCAGGGAGCACGTCAATTTGTTGATCAACGGGAAGAGTTCCGTGAGCGCATCGCTGGCAGTGGGGCCCGGAACTCGTCGCCCGCCCCGGCTCGACCTGCCCGCCCGGGATGGGCAGACGGGCAGGGCGAGTTGAGGGGTGGGTGGACGGATGTCAGGTCAGGACGAGTTCCAGGACCGTGACGGAGAGCGGCGGCAGGGTGCTGGTGAAGGCTGCTGCCGCGCCCGTGACGGTGCTGGTTCTGGGGACCAGTGTGGTGGGTTCGGTCAGTGTGTTGGTGGCGGTGCGTGAGGGTCCGGTCAGGACCGTGGCGGTGGCGTTCGTCCTCACACCCTTCGCCAGGCCCTTCAGTTCGATCGGTACGTTCACCTTCTCCGTCCCGGAGTTGACGACCGCCAGGTAGAGACGGTTCCCCGCGCGGGTGGCGACCGTGGCGACGACGGGCAACGCGCGCGTGGTGGCCGGCAGTACCGTTCTGCCCAGTCTGCTCGTCAGCATCTGCTGCGCCCAGTAGCTGGGGGACACATAGCTGGTGAGGTTGTCGTAGGCGATCAGGTTGGTCGCCCAGACGTTGTTCTTGACGTGGGAGAAGAGCGGGGCATAGCACTCCATGAGGACCTGGTCGGAGTTGCGGATCAGCCCGGCCAGCCATGCGGCGTCGCCCAGCGCGGCGTTGAGGTCGGGCGTGGGGCGTCCCTCCTGCGCGGCCCACTCCCCGACGAAGACCTTGGTCGAGGCGCGGTCCCGGTTGTC
This sequence comes from Streptomyces sp. NPDC001100, assembly GCF_053598575.1. Taxonomy (NCBI): domain Bacteria; kingdom Bacillati; phylum Actinomycetota; class Actinomycetes; order Kitasatosporales; family Streptomycetaceae; genus Streptomyces; species Streptomyces sp. NPDC001100. The sequence continues at coordinate 13,405 of NZ_JBSFKO010000079.1, read as the reverse complement.
GTACTTGTGGGTGGCGGCCTGGGCGGCGGACGGCGCGAGGTAGTAGTGCTCGTCGATCAGGTCGGGCGTGCGGCTCGTCACCGTCGCCGTGGCGATCAGCTTCAGGTGCGGGTACTTCGCCTTGATCGCGTCGTGGAAGGCCGCGAACCGCTCGTCGTAGGACCCGGAGGAGTCGAACCAGTCCTCGTTGCCGATCTCCACGAACTCCAGCGGGAACGGCTTCGGGTGGCCGTCGGCAGCGCGCTTCGCGCCCCAGGTGCTGGTGACGGGGCCGGTGACGTACTCGATCTCGTCGAGGGCGTCCTGGACGTACGGCGTGAGGGCGTCGCCGGTGACGTGCTCGCCTTTCAGCGTGTAGCCGGCGAAGACGGCGAGGACCGGCTGGGCGTGCATGTCCTCGACCCAGTGCAGGTATTCGAGGAGTCCGAGCCCGTCCGTGGACCAGTAGCCCCAGGCGTCGTCCATGTGGCCGGGGCGTTCCCAGGCCGGACCGATGGTGTTCTTCCAGTTGAAGCGTGTGGCGATGGTGTTGCCCTCAAGGAAGTTGCCGCCGGGGAAGCGTAGGAACTTCGGCTTCAGGGCGACCAGTTTCTCCATCAGGTCGATGCGCAGACCGTTGGGGCGGTTGTTGTAGGTGGGCGGGAAGAGGGAGACGTACTGGAGCCAGAGGGTCTTGCCCGCGGCGGACGGGTCGTCGGTGGTCACGGTCAGCCTCGCGTCGCCGGCCACCGGAGTGCGCGGGCCGGTGCGCAGGGTGAGTTCGAAGGGGCGGTCGGGGAAGTCGGTGCCGACGTGGTGCAGTCGTGCGGAGGCGTACACCGTCGAACCGTCTGCCGACTCGATCGCCACGGTGAGGGGGCCGATCCGGTGTGACGCCTTGGCGAACAGCCGCGCGGTGTAGGTGGTTCGGGGGCGCACGGGGATGCCCCAGAATCCGTCGTTGGCCACTCCGGCCCGGTTGCCGGCCCCGGCGCCGCTCGGCAGTACGACCTTGAGGGAGCGGTTGAGGGCGTCGTTGAGGGGAGTGGTGGTGTCCAGTGTGAGGGTTGTCCCGCCGACGGCGGACCAGTGGACGGCTGAGGTGTCGCTGGCCATCATCGTGCGGTTCTGTACCAGTTCGGCGTAGATGCCGCCTTCGCCGGAGTGGTTGATGTCCTCGAACATCAGGCCGGGAAGGATGGGGGACACGGCGTGCGCCGGGTTGGCGACGTCCACGCTGAGCAGGGGTGTCGTGGACTCCACCGGAACCCCGGCCAGCGTTGCGACCTGGTCCGAGGTGAGGGCGGTCGGGAACATCCACACGTCGTCGATCAGACCGTGCCACTGGTCGACGTGCCCGCCGCCGTAGAGGGCGCGGCCGATGGCGGTGTCGCCGGTGCCGGCCCAGCCCGCGGTGTAGTCGCTCTCCCCCTCCAGCACGCCGTTGACGTAGAGGCGGGTGACTCCGGCCGATGGGTCGCTGACTCCGACGAGGTGGGTCCATGTGCCGGTGGTGGGTGCGGAGGCGGCTGCCGCGACGGCGGCACCCTGTGTGGCGTCCGAGGCGAGCCGGGCGAAGGCGAAGGTGCCGGTGTCGTCGCGCAGCCCGAGGTAGAAGGCGCTGACGACCTGGCCGTCGATACTGACGGCGGTCTGGTAGCCGCCCAACTGACTGAGGTTCACCCAGGCGGCCACCGAGAACGCCTTGGAGGTGTCGAGGGCGGGCCCGGTGGCCGCGGCGTTGCCGCCCGCGGTGAGACTGAGGCTGTGGGCGCCGATCTTGCCGGTGTCCCAGGCGGCCGCGCCCTGGAGGGCTGCGGTGTGAGCGTTGCCGGACGAGTCGGCGGCGGAGGATCCGGAGCCCTCGTCAAAGGTCCAGTGCGCGGCTGCCGCGGGCAGGTCCGGGGCGGAGGCGTCCGCCGAGGCGGCGGAATGTCCGGCGGCCTGTGCCGGCGCGGCGGCGGCGAACGTTCCGGCCAGGGAGGCGGCGCCGAGGGCTGCGAGGACGGTTCTGCGGGGCAGTCCGGTTTCTGCGGGCATGCGGGAGTTCCTTTGCGAGGTGGATCGATGGGACAGCTGCGTATGGGGCGCGGTGAAGGGAGGAGCTGAACGGGGGAGGAGTGGTGAGTGCCTCTCTGCGGTGGGTTCCGATTGGGTGGGGGCGGGGGTGTGTGTTCGGCTTGGGATCGACGGCCGGGACGGGCCGATGATCCGCCGTCGGGGAGGCCGGCGGACCATCGGCGGGTCGGTTCTCAGGTCAGGAGGCGATGTCCCACTGCTGGCAGGTGTTGTCGAGCTGCTGCCACTGGCGCACCACGGTGCCGTTGGCCGTTCCGCAGTTCGTGACGTCCAGCGTCATGCCGGTGTTGACGTTGGAGATGGTGTAGTGGCTGCCGACCTTGGTGACGTCCCACTGCTGGCAGGTGTTGCCGAGCGAGGACCACAGCTGGACGGCCGTGCCATTGCTCTGCCCGCAGTTCTTGTCGTCCAGGACCGTGCCACTGTTGACGTTGGTGATCGTGTAGTGGCCGTTGCCCGCGCCGGCGAATTTCCACTGCTGGCAGGTGTTGCCGAGCGAGGACCAGAGGTCGACCGAAGTGCCGTTGGCCGTACCGCAGTTCACCGCGTCCAGGACCTTGCCGGAGTTGGTGTTGGTGAGGCGGTAGGCGGTGCCCGTGACGGGGAAGCTCGCGGTCGGCGTGGTGTAGGCGACGGAGGTGACGTTGGCCTGTACGGCGTTGTCGGTGGCGTCGGTCGGGTAGCCGGAGGTCATGACGCCTTCGAAGAAGGAGCCGTCGGACCCGTTGCTGTTGTCACCGCCGGTGCCCAGGACGATGGCACCTTCCTTCTGCATCGGGTTGTATCCGCTGGTGGTGGGCAGGGCCCCGTTGTAGAAGGTGCTCAGCGAACCCGACTGGGCGTTGCCGCCCTTGATCGCGTAGGCCGAGGTGCCGTTGTTCTTCTCCATGGCGGTGACGTACTCGCTGGAGATGCCGGTGTTGCCCGAGTAGGCGCCGTTCGCCCCGAAGAACAGTCCGTTCTCCAGGTCCGCCTCGACCCAGGGGCCGGAGCCGGTGCACGAGAACCAGCACTCCGTACCGAAGTTGATCGCGTCCATGTGGCCGTTGCCGGTGTCGTTGCCGGACGTCTCGGCATTGCCGTAGTCGAAGCAGCACCGGTTGTTCACGTGGTGGCCGCTGGTCACCATGTACGCGCCCTCGGGGGAGCTGCCGGTGGCGATGCCCGTGGTGCTGTTGTCGCGGTAACCGACACCCGCGGAGACGAAGACGCCGTACGCCGCGTGGCCGCCGACGGTGACCGGCAGGGCGTTGGCGATCGCGCCGACGTCCTGGCCGCCGTTGCCGCCCGGGCCTTCGATGGTCAGGTCGTTGTGGTGCGAGCTCTGGTCGTAGATCTTGGTGATGACGCAGGTCGTGCCGGAGCAGAAGGAGTCCTGTGCCGCGGCGTTGGCGTAGCCGCCGGCGCTGAGGACGCCGATGTCGGTGGTGGTGGAGTCCGAGGCACGCTTGACCTGGTAGAGAGCGCCGTTGTAGGAGGCGTAGAGGGCTCGCGTGGTGCTGTGTGCCGCGGCGCAGGGGGTGCCGGCGGAGGCGTAGATGTCACACGGCAGGGACGAGGCCGCCTGGGCGGTGCCCGCGGTGCCGATGGCCCCGACCAGGATGCCGGCGACAAGTGCGAGGACCGCGCCGACCACCCTCAGCCGGAGCCCTCTCAGATGCCTTGCTGTCACTGTGAACCTCTTCCGTGTCGCGTTCTTCTCGGGCCGGGCGTCGCCTGCGCAGCGCGCGGGGGGACGTCCGGTATGCGGTGGTCTGCATGCCGGAGCTGCCGCCGGGACATGGCGTCGGCGCTGAACGGGGCCTCGCCGTCCCGCTCGGCGGGAAATGTGAGCGCTAACAATCGAGATTCCCGGATGCCGTCACTCATCCGAGCTCCAAGGGGACAGGGGTATTGGCGGCCTGTGTGTTCCTCTGTTCGGGCACGGCTGCCGAGCGTGATGACTGCATGCCGGAAGGGCCGACCCGGCCTGGAACCGGGGCGTTGTGCTTGTGCCGGCCTCGTACGGTCGACGGTGATCGACCGGTCTCGCAACTCCGCCTTTTTTACGCGGGGATGAATGAGCGGTCAACAGTGGAGGACGGTCAAGAGTGTGGAAACGAATGCCCTGGATTTCGTGGGGGATGGTCTGCGGCCGCGGTGGAACGGGATCTTTCTCGACAATGACCTGCCAGGTCAGGGCAGTTGGGGGCGCGTGACAACGCTGTCCGAAACATCCGAAACCGAGCAGTTGCGATCCTTGACCCCCCCGGAATGTGTGCGCTAACAATTCTCCACAGCAGGCTGGTTCCGGCCGAAGAAGCAACCGATCGGAAACACGACGGCACGTGAGGAGGCGGGGGATGGACGGGGAACGCGCACCGGTGATGGCGGACGTGGCCCGGATCGCGGGTGTCTCGCACCAGACCGTTTCGCGGGTCCTCAACGATCATCCGAACGTGCGGTCCGCCACCCGTGACCGGGTGCTTGCCGCGGTCCGGGAACTCGGCTACCGCCCCAACGCCGCCGCCCGCAACCTGGCCACCCGACGCACCCGCACATTGGGTGTGATCAGCTTCAACACCACGCTGTACGGGCCGGCCTGCATGCTCTACGGCATCGAGCAGGCGGCCAGGCAACACGAGTACTTCGTCATAGTGGCCGCGGTCGGCACGCTCGATCGCCGTTCGGTGCTGGACGCCGTCGACCGGCTTCGGGACCAGGGTGTCGAGGGAATCATCGTGATCGCGCCGCAGACCTCGGCCGTCGGAGCGCTGGCGAGCGTGCCGTCGGACGTGCCGCTGGTCGCGGTCGGCTGCGGCACCCACGCAAAGCTCGCCTCGGTCGCCGTGGACAACGAGGCGGGCGCCGAACTCGCCACCTCCTATCTGCTCGACCTCGGCCATCGCACCGTGCACCACATGGTCGGGCCGCGTTCCTGGCTCGACGCGCAGGAGCGCGAGGCGGGATGGCGCAGCACCCTGGAAAAGCGGGGTGCTCCGGTGGTCGAACCGTTGGGCGGCGCCGACTGGACGGCCCGTACCGGATTCGAGGTCGGTCAACGGATCGCCGCCGACCCCGGGGTCACCGCGGTGTTCTGCGCCAACGACCAGATGGCCCTCGGCCTGCTGCGGGCTGTGCAACAGGCCGGCCGCCGGGTGCCCGAGGACATCAGCGTCGTCGGATTCGACGACATGCCGGAGACCGAGTACTTCGGGCCGTCACTGACCAGCGTGCGTCAGGACTTCGACGAACTCGGTCGGCGTGCCCTGCGTGCTCTGATCGAGATCGTCGGTGACCCGGACGCGGGGCTCCCGGCGGCCGACGAGAGACCTCACATCGTCATCCCACCCAGTCTTGTGGTGCGCACGTCGGCGACCCGCCCCCGGCACTGACCGGCGCCCCGGTCGCACCACCGGCCTGCCCAGAGAAGAGGAAACGAGATGGGCCGACTCCAGTTAGCGTGACCGCCGACCATCCGGCTGCGGGTCCCCGGATGTCCGGGCGCCGTCGCACGTGAGTGCCGCAGGCCGAACGACCGCTCTTCCCCGTCCACGCGGGTCGCGGGACTGGCCAAGTGGCGTGCCTTCCGACCCGACGGTCCCCACCACCTGACAATCCGTCAGGCAGCCGTACCTCGCCGCCCTCGCCGTGTTCACCCCGGTCGGCCTTCACATGCCTGCAGCCGACTTCTCGCTCGCCAGGACTTCCTGACCGGACTGCCACCGTCCATCCCCGTCTGTCTCCGACGCACCGTCATGCCCAACAACCGGAGCGGGTCGGCAAGACAGTGCCCCGGTCGTATCCCGATCCGCCCACACCCGCATCCGGTCGTGGGAGCTCTCTTCACCCAGACACGCCCAGAAAGGCGCTGATCAACCATGATCCGTACCGGAAGGTCCCGCACCGTGGCCGCCGCAGCCGTGGTGCTCATCTCGCTCGCCGCGGCCGGCTGCTCCAAGAACGCCACCGGCTCCTCCGGTTCGAACTCGGCGGGCTCCAGCGCCGCCCCCGTCGCGCTGGCCGGTTCGGTCACCTTCAACCAGACAAGCCTCGCCAAGCTCGACGCGGCACTGAAGTCCGCGCTGGCCGGCAAGGACCTGTCCAAGGTCGACATCGCGATGGTGGTGAACGTGGCCGCCGACTACTGGAAGGCCGGCCAGGTCGGATTCCTCAAGGGCTGCTCCGACCTCGGCATATCGAAGAGCAAGTGCACCTACTTCGCCCCGCCCAATGGCAAGTTGACCGAGCAGAACTCGGAGCTGGAGACCCTGCGCTCGCAGGGCGTCACCGGCTACTCGATCTCGGCGATCGACCCGACCTCGGCCGCGGGCACCATCCACACCGACGTCCAGAAGGGCATCGGCGTCCTGGCGATCGACTCACCGCTGCCGGGCACCGACGCCGCCTCGCTCTACCTGGGCACCCCGAACTACACCGCCGGCTTCCAGGCCGGCACCGCGATGAAGCAGGTCCTCGGAGGCAAGGGCAAGGTGGCCATCCTGGTCGGTTCGCTCACCGCGTCCAACGCCACGCAGCGCATCGCCGGCTTCGAGGCCGCACTCAAGGGCACCAAGATCACCGTCGCCCAGAAGGTCAACGACAACCTCCAGGCCAGCACCGCGACCTCCGACGCCGAGACGATCCTCGCCAACAACCCCGACGTCAACGGCCTCTACGGCGTCTACTCCTACGACGGTCCCGCGCTGGCCCAGGCGGTTACCTCGGCCGGCAAGACGGCCTCGGTGCACATCGTCTCCGACGACTCCGACGCCCAGACGCTGAAGTTCATCAAGTCGGGTGTCATCTCCGGCACCGTCGTGCAGATGCCGTACCAGCAGGGCTACACCGGGGCGTACATCCTGGCCGCGGAGAAGGTGCTGGGCAAGGCCGCGACGATGGCGCTCGTCAAGCCCTATCTGGAGAAGGACGGTTCGACCCTCAGCTCCGGCGTGGGCCTGGTCACCAAGTCCGACCTGAGCGCGTACCAGTCCCTCGAGTCGCAGCTCGGGATCGGCTGAGCATGACGGCCACGGAGAACGCCCCGGCCCGCGCGATCACGGCGCGGCTGCGGGGAGTGCACAAGTCCTACGGACCGGTGCGCGTCCTCGACCTCCCAGAACTCGACCTGTACGCCGGCCAGGTGATCGGCGTGGTCGGCGAGAACGGCGCCGGAAAGTCCACGCTGATGGGCACGCTGGCCGGGTCCGTCCACCGGGACGGCGGCGAGATCCTGGTCGGTGGCGAGCCGCTTGTCGCCGGGTCCACCGAGGCCGCGGGACAGCTCGGTATCGCCATGGTCTCCCAGGAGTTCCCGCTGGTCGGACAGCTCTCGGTGGCGGAGAACCTGCTGCTGGGCCGCCGCCCGCGGAAGTCGAGACGGCGGTTCCTGGTCGACGGCGCCGCCCAACGTGCCGAGGCGAAGGCGATGCTGGCGGAGATCGGTCTGTCCGCCGAGACGATCCCCGTGAGCCGGGAGGTGCGCACCCTGCCGGTGCCGACCCGGCAGATGATCGAGATCGCCAAGGCCTGGGGCCGTGAGCCCAAGCTGCTGATCCTGGACGAACCGACCTCCTCGCTGGGGCCGGTCGAGGCCGAGATGGTGCTGGGCCTGGCCCGCCAACTCGCCGACCGCGGCGGCACGGTGCTGTTCATCGGGCACCGTCTGGACGAGGTGCGGGAGATCAGCGACCGCGTGCTGGTCCTGCGCAACGGCAGGCTGGTCGCCGACCTCGAACCGGCCGAGGCCACCGAGGAACGGCTGATCCGGGAGATGGTCGGCGGCGAGGTCGCACAAGGCGAACCGAAGGCGCCACCGGCGACGAGCCCGGTCCTGCTGCAGGTCGAGGGCCTGACCGCGGACGGTCTCGGCCCCGTCGACCTTGAGGTGCGCGAAGGCGAGATCCTGGGCGTGGCCGGGCTGATGGGCTCGGGCCGCAGCCGCCTGGTCCACACGATCGCGGGCGCGCAGCCCTCGACGGGCGGCCGGATGCGGCTGGGTGACGAGTCCTACCGGCCGCGCGGCGCGGGTGACGGCGTGGCGGCCGGGATCGCCCTGATCCCCGAGGACCGCAAGGAACAGTCGCTGGTCCTGTTCGCGTCGATCCGGTCCAACGTCGTCGTCTCGGTGCTCAAGCGGATCAGCACCCGTGGCCTGCTCGGGCCGGGACGCGAGCGTGCCGAGGCACGGAAGATCACCGAGAACGTCAACGTGCGGATGCAGTCGGTCGAGCAGGCGATCGGCTCGCTCTCCGGCGGCAACCAGCAACGCGCCATCTTCGGCCGGGCGTTCGCCGCGGAACCGCGCCTGTTGCTGCTAGACGAGCCGACCCGCGGCGTGGACGTGGGGGCGAAGGCGGAGATCTACAAGCTGATCGACCGGGCGGCTGAGCAGGGCATGGCACTGGTGGTCGCCTCCTCCGAACTGGAGGAGCTGTTGTGGATCTGCCACCGCATCGCGGTGATGAACCACGGCCGGGTGGCCACGGTCATCGACCGGGCCGACGCCACCAAGGAACGCATCATGACGGCCGCGGCCGGAACGTCCCCGCTCAACCCGGAAACGCCGGACCTGGAAACGCCGGACCAGGAACAACTGACGAACGGAGCCACAGCATGAGCGCGCAGAGCACGCTCGCACCCGAAGAGGCCGCCCCGCGTTCCCGCCCGGCCGTCTCCAGCCTCGCCCGCAAACTCGCCGCCTCCCCGGAGGCCGGCGTGATCATCGCCTGCGTGCTGGTGTTCGTCGGGATCGCGGCCAACGCGGAGACGTACACCGCGGTGGGCAACCTCCAGGTGATGGGCCGCGACCTGTCACAGGTCGGCATCCTGGCCATCGGCGAGTCGCTGGTCATCCTGACCGGTGGCATCGATCTCTCGGTGGGCGCGCTGGCAGGCCTGGCCGGCATCCTGGCCGCCTGGATGAACGTGAACGAGGGCATGCCCGCGCCCCTCGCGATCCTGTTCACGCTGGTGATCTGCGGTGGGGTCGGCCTCTGGCACGGAATCATGGTCACCCGCCTGAACGTGCCGCCCTTCGTGATCACCCTGGTCACCTACACCGTGGCGCAGGGCATGGCGCTCGCGATCACCAGCGGCTCGCCCATCAACAATCTCTCGCCGCTGTTCAGCAACCTGAGCCAGTACTACATCGGCGAAGTGCCGGTCCCCGCCCTGTTCTTCGTCGGCGCGGCCGTCATCGCCTGGTTCGTACTGGAGCGCACGTACGTGGGCCGCCAGATCTACGCGGTCGGCGGCAACAAGGAGGCCGCCCGGCTGGCCGGTATCCCAACCGCCCGCCGGATCACCTCCACCTACATCGCCAGCGCCGCACTGGCCGGAGTGGTCGGCATCATGGTGATCGGCCGGATGAACGTGGCCGACCCCTCGGTCGGCGCCGGCTGGGAACTGACCGCGATCGCCGCGGCAGTGGTCGGCGGCATGTCGCTCTCCGGCGGCGAGGGCCGCATCGCAGGCATCGCGGCGGGCGCGATCCTGCTGGAGTTCATCACCAACGGACTGCTCGCGCTCAAGGTCAGCCCGTACGACCAGCAGGTGGTCCAAGGAGCGGTCCTCGGCATCGCCATCCTGCTCGACCGGGCACGGGCCCGCTACTTCGGCAAGAGCCGTAGCTAGTACGTCGGTCGACTTCGCCGATTTCTGCGCGGGTGCCGCCCGGCAGCATCTTCGAAGAGTCGCACAGTGATCGTGATATCGAACATCTCTGGGAGGAGACTGATGGTGAATGCCGGAGATCGGACCGCAGGGAACCCGGAACCCTGTGTCATCGGGGTCGACTACGGCACGTTGTCGGGGCGGGCCGTGGTGGTCCGGGTCGCCGACGGCGCCGAACTGGCCGTCGCCGAGCACCCCTACACGCACGCCGTCCTGGACCGGGCTCTCCCCGACGGCACTCCGCTGCCGCCCGACTGGGCGCTCCAGGTTCCCTCGGACTACATCGACGTGCTGCGCATCGCGGTACCCGAGGCACTGGCCCGTTCCGGCGTGCGACCGGAGCAAGTGGTCGGTATCGGCACGGACTTCACCGCGTGTACGGTCCTGCCGGTCCTCGCCGACGGGACTCCGCTGTGCGAACTGCCCCGGTTCGCGGGCCGTCCGCACGCCTACGTCAAGCTCTGGCGCCACCACGCCGCGCAGGCCCAGGCCGACCGGATCACCGCGCTGGCCGACGCCCGCAAGGAGCCCTGGCTCAAGCGCTACGGCGGCAAGATCTCCTCGGAGTGGGAGTTCGCCAAAGCCCTCCAGTTCCTCGAAGAGGACCCGGAACTCTACGAGGTGACCGAGCGCTGGATCGAGGCCGCCGACTGGATCGTGTGGCGGCTGTGCGGCTCTTACGTCCGCAACGCCTGCACAGCCGGGTACAAGGGCCAGCTGCAGGACGGCGGTTACCCCTCCAGCGACTATCTCGCCGCGCTCAACCCCGACTTCGCCGGCTTCGTCATCGACAAGCTGGAGCAGCCGATCGGTCAACTCGGCGACCGGGCTGGCGGGTTGACGGCCGAGGCGGCAGCGTGGACGGGTCTGCCCGAGGGCATCGCCGTGTGTGTCGGGAACGTGGACGCGCATGTGACCGCCCCGGCCGCCACCGCCGTGGAACCGGGCCGGATGGTCGCCATCATGGGCACCTCCACCTGCCATGTGATGAGCAGCGACCGGTGGGCGGAAGTGCCGGGCATGTGCGGGGTCGTCCAGGGCGGCATCCTGCCGGGACTGTGGGGATATGAGGCCGGGCAGAGCGGGGTGGGGGACATCTTCGGCTGGTTCGTGCGCACCGCCTTCCCCGCCTCCTACGCCGAAGAGGCCGCCGCGCTGGGCCGCGACCCGCACGAACACCTCACCGCGCTGGCCGCGAAGCAGCGGGTGGGCGAGCACGGGTTGATCGCCCTGGACTGGCACAGCGGCAACCGCAGCGTCCTCGTCGACCACGACCTCAGCGGTGTCGTGGTGGGCCTGACCCTGTCCACCCGGCCCGAGGACGTCTACCGGGCGCTGCTGGAGGCCACCGCCTTCGGCACCCGCACGATCATCGAGGCGTTCGAGACTGCCGGGGTGCCGGTCCGTGAACTGATCGTCGCGGGCGGGTTGATGAAGAACCCGCTGCTGATGCAGATCTACGCCGACGTGACCCGTCTGCCCCTGGGTGTCATCGACTCGGCGCAGGGTCCCGCGCTGGGTGCGGCGATGCACGCGGCGGTCGCGGCCGGCGCCCACCCGGACATCCGGGCCGCCGCCCACGCCATGGCCAAGGCCCGCCCGGCCGTCTACCAGCCGGACCCCGAGCGGGCCGCCGCCTACGACCGGCTGTACGCCGAATACCGGCTGCTCCACGACTACTTCGGCCGCGGCACCAACGAGGTCATGCACCGTCTGCGCCGCCTCCGCACCGGGGCCTCCGCCTGAGCGGCACGCCCTGCCCGGCGGTCAACTCCCGGTGGTCAACTCCCTTTGAAAGGAACCCTCATGGACACCACAGCCTCCCCCTACCCCGGCCAGGAGATCTGGTTTCTCACCGGCAGCCAGGGCCTGTACGGCGACGACATCCTGCACCAGGTCGCCGAGCAGTCACAAAGTATCGCCGAGATCCTCGGCGGCCCCGGGAAGATCCCGGTCCGGATCGTGTGGAAGCCGGTCCTCACCGACGCCGACGCGATCCGCCGGCTGTGCCAGGAGGCGAGCGCCTCCGACACCTGCGTGGGCGTGATCGTGTGGATGCACACCTTCTCCCCGGCCAAGATGTGGATCGCCGGCCTCTCCGCCCTTGACCGGCCGTTGCTGCACCTGCACACCCAGTACAACCTGTCGCTGCCCTGGCCCAGCATCGACATGGACTTCATGAACCTCAACCAGGCCGCCCACGGCGACCGGGAGTTCGCCCACATCGAGTCCCGCCTCGGCATCGACCGCAAGATCGTCGCCGGTCACGCCACCGACCCCAGGGTCATCCACCGCGTCGCGGCCTGGGCGCGGGCCGCCGTAGGCCGTCACGCCTCACGCACCCTGCGGCTGGCCCGCTTCGGCGACAACATGCGCGACGTCGCCGTGACCGAGGGCGACAAGGTCGAGGCCCAACTGCGGTTCGGCTACTCGGTCAACACCTACGCCGTCAACGACCTGGTGACCGTCGTCGACCAGGTCGCCGACAAGGAAGCGGCCCAACTCGCCGCCGAATACGCCGAGGTGTACGACGTCGTCCCGGCCCTGCGCCCCGGCGGCATCCGCCACGACTCCCTCCTCTACGCGGCCCGCCAGGAGATCGGCCTGCGCGCCTTCCTCACCGAGGGCGGCTTCACCGCCTTCACCACCAACTTCGAAGACCTCGGCGGACTGCGCCAGCTGCCCGGTCTCGCCGTCCAGCGGCTGATGGCCGACGGCTACGGCTTCGGCGGCGAGGGCGACTGGAAGACCTCCGCCCTGCTGCGCACGATGAAGGTCATGGCCGCAGGCAAGCCGGGCGGCACCTCCTTCATGGAGGACTACACCTACCACCTCGGACCCGGCACCCCGCGCATCCTGGGCGCTCACATGCTGGAGGTCTGCCCCTCCATCGCCGCCGACCGCCCCAGCTGCGAAATCCACCCGCTGTCCATCGGCGGCCGCCAGGACCCGGTTCGCCTCGTTTTCAACGCGGCCCCCGGCCCCGCCGTCGTCGTCGGCCTCTCCGACCTCGGCGACCGCTTCCGGCTGACCGCCAACACGGTCGACGTCGTCACCCCCAGCGAGCCCCTGCACCGGCTCCCGGTGGCCCGCGCCGTGTGGAAGCCGCGCCCCTCACTCGCCGAGTCCGCCGAGAGCTGGCTGCTCGCCGGCGCCCCGCACCACACCGTGCTCAGCTCCGCTGTAGACACCGAAACCCTCACCGACTACGCGGCGATGACGGGCGTGGAGCTGCTCACCATCGACGAGACCACCCACACCGGGCACCTCGCCAAGGAGATCCGGTGGAACGCCGCCTACCACCGCCTCGCCCAGGCCCTCTGACCCCCATGACCCCCGTGATCCCGACCGATCCGCAAGGAGAGCACCGATGACCGCGCGAGTCCGTGACGGCCTGCGGCACGAGGTACTGGACGCCAACCTGACCATCCCCCAGGCCGGCCTCGCGACACTGACCTGGGGCAATGTGAGCGGCGTCGACCGCGAGGCCGGGGTGTTCGTCATCAAACCCTCCGGCATCCCTTACGCGGACCTCGCCCTCGACCACCTGGTGACCGTCCGGCTCTCCGACGGCACAGTCGTCGGCGGCGACCTGCGCCCCTCCACCGACACCGAGACCCACCGCTGCCTCTACCTCGCCTTCCCCTCCATCGGCGGCATCACCCACACCCACTCCACCCACGCCGTGGCCTTC
>NZ_JBSFKO010000078.1:0-15023 GCF_053598575.1 Streptomyces sp. NPDC001100 | reverse complement strand
CCCTCCTCGCTGCTGCACTGGACGCGCCGCATGATCGAGATCCGCAAGCAGAACCCGGCGTTCGGCCTCGGCTCGTACACGGAACTCCAGTCGACGAACCCGGCGGTGATCGCGTTCCTGCGGGAGTACGAGGACGACCTCGTGCTCTGTGTGCACAACTTCTCGCGGTTCGCTCAGCCGACCATGCTGGATCTGCGGGAGTTCGACGGCCGGCATCCCGTGGAGCTGATCGGCGGCGTGCGGTTCCCCGCGATCGGTGAGCTGCCGTATCTGCTGACGCTCGCGGGGCACGGCTTCTACTGGTTCCGGCTCTCGCGAGCCGCTCCCCGCAACGGCCGACGACTTTGAGGATGTGCCCGCGAAAGGACGCGTCACCATGCCGAAGACCGCACCCCTCCGACCGAGCGGCCAAGCCGTCGACCGGCCGCCAGCCACGCTCGCCGGACTGCTGCGCCAATGGCTGCCCGGGCAGCGCTGGTTCGCCGGCAAGGACCGGCCCGTGGCCGACCTCGACGTGCTGTCCACCACGGAGCTCTTCCCGGGCTGTCTGCATCTGCTGGTGCACGCCGCCCAGACGGGAGTGTCCGCGCCTGGCGGCACTCCCCCGCCCGGCGACTGCTACCAACTCCTGCTCGGCGTAAGGGAACACGTCTCGCCACGGCTCGCCCGGGCCTTCATCGGCCGGGTGGAGGAAGGTCCGTTGGCCGGGCTCGCGGTGTACGACGCGCTGCAGGACCCGCGATCGGCGGAACTGCTGCTGGAGCGGCTGCGGCATCCCGGTGCGGCGGGTCCGCTGCGCTTCGAGGCGGACCCGTCGATGTCGGTGCCCGGCGGACTCGCGCCCCGGCTGCTGGACGCCGAGCAGTCCAACTCCTCGCTGGTGTACGGCGACCGGTTCATCCTGAAGGTGTTCCGGCGCATCCAGCCCGGCGTCAACCCGGACCTCGAACTGCCGGGGGCGCTGTCGGCGCAGGGCTGCACGCGGGTACCGGCGCCGGTGGCGTGGTTCCGGACGGCGGAGCCGTGGGCCGCGACGCTCGGTGTGCTCCAGCCGTTCCTGCCGGACGCCTCCGACGGCTGGGCGCTGGCGCTGCGCGCACTCGCCGCCGGTGACGAATTCACCACCGAGGCACATGAGTTGGGGCAGGCCACGGCCGATGTCCATCTCGCGCTGGCCGCGGCCTTCCCGTCCGGTGGCCGGCACCTTGCCGGGAACGACCACACGGCGGCCGCGATGGGTGAACGGCTGGAGGCCGCCGCACACTCCGTGCCGGCCCTGCGGCCGTTCGTGCCGGGGCTGCGGACCGCGTTCGGCGCGCTGGTCGGCCGGGACGCCGGGCCGCCCGCCCAGCGCATCCACGGCGATCTGCATCTCGGGCAGGTGCTGCGGGCCGGCCGCGACTGGTTCGTCATCGACTTCGAGGGCGAGCCGTCCAAGCCGCTGGCCGAACGGCGCAGCGCGCAGTCCCCGGTGCGGGACATCGCCGGGATGCTGCGTTCCTTCGACTACGCGGCGCGGCAGCGCCGTCCCTGGCGCCCCGAATGGGCGAGCCGCTGCCGGGAGGCCTATGGTGCGGGCTACGCGGCCCGGGCCGGCTGGGACCCCCGCACCAAGCACGCCCTGCTCCGCGCGTACGAGACGGATCGCGCGGTCTACGAAGTGCTGTACGAGGCCAGACACCGCCCGGACTGGCTTCCCGTACCCATGGCGGCGATCGAGCGACTCGCCGTCCGAGGAGGCTGAACTCCGTGGCCCTGCGCGACACTTCACCTTCGGAGGCGGGCGGCCCCGCCGTGTCCCTTCCCCTGGACCCGGCCGACCGCGACCGCCTGCTCTCGGGCGCCCACCACGACCCGCACGCACTGCTCGGCGCACGTCCGGTCGCGGGCGGGATCGCCTTCCGGGCGCTACGGCCGTATGCCAGGGCCGTGAGTGTCGTGATCGACGGCATGCGCAACCCGCTCGTCTCGGAAGGGGGCGGGCTCTTCTCCGGCGTACTGCCGCTCGACGCGATCCCGGCGTACACGCTGCTGGTGTCGTACACGGAGGGCGACGAGCACGAGGTGCACGACCCGTACCGCTTCCTTCCCGCGCTCGGCGATCTCGATCTGCACCTGATCAGGGAGGGGCGCCACGAGGAGCTGTGGAAGGCGCTCGGCGCGGAACCGATGACCCATGAAGGAGTCACCGGCACCCGCTTCTCCGTGTGGGCGCCGAACGCCCAAGGGGTGCGCGTCGCCGGGGACTTCAGCTCCTGGGACGGGACGGCGTTCCCGATGCGGTCGCTCGGTTCGTCGGGGGTGTGGGAGCTGTTTCTGCCAGGAGTGGGCGAGGGCGCGCGCTACAAGTTCGAGATCACCTCGCGGCACGGCGACCGCTTCCTCAAGGCGGACCCGATGGCCCGCCGTACGGAGGTGCCGCCCGCGACGGCGTCCATCGTGACGGCCTCGCACCACGAGTGGGACGACGCGGAGTGGCTCGCCCGGCGGACGGAAACACCGGTCCACGAAGCGCCGTTCTCCGTGTACGAGGTGCATCTCGCGTCCTGGCGGCCCGGCCTGACGTACCGTCAGCTGGCAGTCGAACTCCCCGCGTATGTCAACGACCTGGGCTTCACCCACGTCGAGTTCATGCCGGTGACCGAGCATCCCTTCGGCGGTTCCTGGGGTTACCAGGTCACCGGCTTCTACGCCCCGACCGCCCGCCTCGGCACGCCCGACGACTTCAAGTTCCTGGTCGACGCCCTGCACCGGGCCGGTATCGGCGTGATCATGGACTGGGTGCCCGCGCACTTCCCCAAGGACGACTGGGCGTTGGCCCGGTTCGACGGGGAGCCGCTGTACGAGCCCGGGGACGCCCGGCGGGCCGAGCACCCGGACTGGGGGACGTACGAGTTCGACCTCGGGCGGACCGAGGTGCGCAACTTCCTGGTGGCGAACGCCGTGTACTGGTGCCAGGAGTTCCACATCGACGGGCTGCGCGTGGACGCGGTCGCCTCGATGCTCTACCTCGACTACTCGCGCGACTCGGGCCAGTGGACCCCGAACGTCCATGGCGGGCGCGACGATCTGGATGCCGTCGCCTTCCTCCAGGAGATGAACGCGACCGTGTACCGGCGGGTGCCCGGTGTCGTGACGATCGCCGAGGAATCCACCGCCTGGGACGGCGTGACCCGCCCCACCGACACCGGCGGCCTCGGTTTCGGCCTGAAGTGGAACATGGGCTGGATGCACGACTCGCTCGGCTACATGGCGCACGAGCCCGTCCACCGCAAGTTCCATCACCACGAGATGACCTTCTCGATGGTGTACGCGTACAGCGAGAACTACGTCCTGCCGATCTCCCACGACGAAGTGGTCCACGGCAAGCGCGCGTTGGTGTCGAAGATGCCCGGCGACTGGTGGCAGCAGCGCGCCGACCACCGGGCGTATCTGGGGTTCATGTGGGCCCACCCCGGCAAGCAACTCCTCTTCATGGGCCAGGAGTTCGCCCAGGGCGCCGAGTGGTCCGAATCCCACGGCCCCGACTGGTGGCTCCTCGACCCGGCCTACGACGCCGAACCCGACCACCGGGGCGTCCAGAACCTGGTCCGCGACCTCAACACCGTCTACCGCCACACCCCCGCCCTCTGGCAACGTGACACCCAACCGTCCGGTTTCCGCTGGGTGGTGGGCGACGCGGCCGAGGACAACGTCTTCGCGTTCCTGAGGTTCGACGCCGAGGGCGCGCCGCTGCTCGCCGTCAGCAACTTCTCCCCCGTCGTCCGCCACGACTACTGTCTCAAGGCCCCGGACGACATCCCGGCCTGGCGCGAGGCGCTCAACACCGACTCCGCCGCTTACGGCGGCAGCGACGTCACCAACCCCGACCCGGTCAAGCCGGAGGAGGGCCACATCCGGCTCACCCTCCCGCCCCTGGCGACGGTGTGGCTGACACCTGCGTGACACAGCCGCGCTCCGACCGGTCGCGTTCCGCCGCGCTCACGTCCTCGTACACCCGCTTTGTCAGGTCGGATCCGCTCAACCGCCAAACTCCGCGAGGGCACTTCCCTGTTCCCCGCACCAATCGCTCACACCTGGGCTACATTCGAGCACCGTCGATAACAGTAATGATCGGCAAAGTCACGCCCCGTACAACCCAGGAGCAGCGCATGCGCGACTTCGCCGTCGCTCCACCCCCCACCTCCGCCCTGACCACCCTGACCGGCGGCCTCGCCGACAGCGTCTTCGAGACCGCGGCCGTCAATCCCACCCTTCCGCTGATCGCGCGCCGGTCCGACCCCACCTCCGCGGTGTGGGAGGAGGTGACGGCGGTCGAGTTGCGGGACGAAGTCGTCGACGTGGCCAAGGGGTTGATCGCCTCCGGGATCTCGCCGGGCAGCCGGGTCGCGATCATGGCCCGCACCCGTTACGAGTGGACGGTGCTCAGCCACGCCCTGTGGGCCGTCGGCGCCGAGGTGGTGCCGGTCCATCCGACGTCCTCGCGCGAGCAGGTCGAGTGGATCCTGCGGGACGCCAACTGTGTGGCCGTGGTGGTGGAGGACGAGCAGGGCATCATGACGGTCGGCACGGTGTGTGCCGCGCTGCCGCTGCTGCGGCACGTCTGGCAGCTGGACTCCGGGGCGCTGGCCCAACTCGTGGAGCGGGGGACGTACATCCCGCAGACCACTGTGGACTCGCTGCGCCGGATCGTGATGCCGGACTCGACCGCGGTCGTCGCCTACACCTCGGGCACCTCGGGCCGACCCATGGGCTGCGCGCTGACCCACCGCAGCCTCGCCAGCCCCTGCGACACACTGCTCTCCGGCTGGCCCAACACGGCGGCGCCCGCGGGGGAACAGCCGGCCGTGCTGGCCTTCCTGCCCTTCTCCCACGTGTACGGCCTGATGATCCAGGGCCTGTGCACGCGCGGCGGCTGGCTGATGGCCCACGAGCCGGAGATGACCGAGGCCGCGCTGGTGTCGGGGCTGCGTTCCTTCCGGCCCACCTATCTCTACGCCGTGCCGTCGGTCTTCGAGAAGATCTACAAGAACATGTTGCGGACGGCCCAACAGCTGGGCCGCGGCGCGCTGTTCGAGCGGGCCGCGGCGACCGCACGGGAGTTCGCGGCGGCCGAGGAGCGGCTGAGGCTCGGCCGGGGCTCGGGCCCCGGTCTCGATCTGCGGCTGCAGCACGCCGTGTACGAGCGGACGGTGTACCGCAAGCTGCGCGCCGGCCTGGGCGGCCGGGTCGTCGGCGGCACGTCGGGCGGCTCCCCGCTGAACCGTGAACTGTCCCTGTTCTACGCGGGCATCGGCATCATGGTGCACGACGGCTACGGGCTCACGGAGACCGCAGGCGGGATCACCATGCAGCCTGCGGGCCGGGAGAAGATCGGCACCGTCGGGCAGGCGCTGCCGGGCACGGAGATCCGGGTCGCGGAGGACGGCGAGATCCTGGTGCACGGTCCTTCGGTGTTCCAGGGCTACATCAACGACGAGCGGGCGACCCGGGCGACCATGCACGCGGGCTGGCTGGCGACCGGGGACATCGGGCGGCTGGACACCGAGGGGTATCTCACGATCACCGGCCGCAAGAAGGACATCATCATCACCAGCAGCGGCAAGAGCGTGGCGCCGGCCGCCCTGGAGAACCGGCTGCGCATGCATCCCCTGATCCATCAGGCGGTGGTCGTCGGCGACGACCGTCCCTGTGTGGGCGCGCTGCTGACCCTGGACCCGGAGTTCGTGGCGCACTGGCAGGCCGGTCTCGCGATGCAGAGCGACGCGCGGGGCCGGGAGGCGCGGGAGGAGAACGCGCTGCGGGAGGAGATCACGCGGGCCGTGGCAGCCGCCAACAGCCCGGTGGGACGCGCCGAGTCGATCCGGGTGTTCCGGGTGCTCCCGCAGCCGTTCGACGTCGCGGGCGGGCTGCTGACGCCGTCGATGAAGCTGCGCAGGGACGCGATCGTGCGGAAATACGCGTTCGAGATCGACGCGATGTACCAGGCACGCGCGCGTGCCCCACGGCTGCCGACGGTGGACGAGCAGGTCACGGGCTGGGAGGACGCGGACAACGTGTTCCGGTGAGGCCACCGGAACACCTGCTCACTCCGGGCGGTGGACTCGCCGTTCGCGCGAAGCAAAGACCGCTAGCAGCGAAACCAGGACCGCGAGCATCGGTGACCGGCGACGACGCGGCGGGCCCCCACGCCTTCGCGCCCGTGCCGAGCCCCGCGTCCACGACAGGCCCCGCGGGACAGGGCCCCAGATCACGGGCGTGCGGTCACTCCGGGCGGTGGGCGACGACCGCGAACATCGTCACGGACATGTGCAGCGCGCCCTGCTCGGCGGCCTCGGTGAGGTCGGCGTAGGCACGGTCGCGCTGGGCCTCGGTGAGGGCACCGCGGCGCACCGCGGACTCGCCGAGCATGCGGATCAGCGGCCAGACGACCGACCGGTGGTCCTGGAGCAGCGCCTGCGAGCCCCGGTCGTCGACGACGAATCCGGCCGCGCTGAGCTGGCCGACGAGCCGGCGTCCCGCGTAGGGGTTGGCCGCGCCGGTGAGGGCGCCCGCGGTGAGCGCGGCGGTGATCTCCGGGTCGCCGGGGTGCAGGATCGTGGTCGCCCAGTCGGTGTCGAGGAGGGCCACGCGCCCGCCGGGGCGCAGCACACGGGCCATCTCGGCGACGGCCTTGTCCGGTTCGGCGAGGTGCTGGAGGACCCGTTCGCACCAGACGACGTCCACGGAGACGTCGGGCACGGGCAGGGACAGCGCGTCGCCGTCCGTGAAGCGGGCCTGGTTGCCGGCCTCGGCGGCGCGTTCCTGGGCGATCGTCCGCAGCCCGGGGTTGGGCTCGATGCCGAGCGCCGACCCGGTGTCCCCCACCGCCGCGGCGAGTTCACGGGTCGTCGAGCCGGTGCCGGACCCGATGTCGAGGGCGCGCTCGCCGGCCCGCGGGGCGAGTGCCTCGTGCGCCCAGGCCCGCAGGCGTCGTACGCCTGGATTGGCTTCCTGTATGTCGAGCGCGGCCACCAGCCGCGGCACGCCGCCGGGGTCGATGTTCTGGGTACGGAAGCCGGACCCCGGCTCGGGCTGAGTGTGCGACATGGCGTGCACTCTACGGTCCGAAGCGGTCGCCCAAGAGCGGGTCGAGACCGGTTCACGTACGCCATTTGTTCACGCGCCCGGGGCGTACGCCGGGCGTCGGCGGGGCATGCTGGTGCCCACGCGTTCGTCTGCCTGCCGCGCTCAGCTGGCGGAACGGCTCCCGGCGGGGTGGGATCGGTGTTGGTGTGCGAAGCAGCGATCCAGGGGCAGGCGTACGGCGTCGAGGCAGACCGCCTGGAGCCGCAGAAGGGATGAACACCGTGACACGACCGAGGATCCTGGTGGTTGGCGCAGGCTTCGCAGGAGTGGAGTGCGTTCGCCGCCTGGAACGGAAACTGACCCCTCAGGAGGCCGACGTCGCCCTGGTGACGCCGTTCTCCTACCAGCTCTATCTTCCCCTGCTGCCGCAGGTCGCCTCGGGCGTCCTGACCCCGCAGTCGATCGCCGTGTCGCTGCGCCGCAGCAGCAAGTACCGCACCCGGATCATCCCGGGCGGCGCGATCGGTGTGGACCTCAAGGCCAAGGTCTGTGTGATCCGCACGATCAACGACGAGATCGTCAACGAGCCCTACGACTACATCGTGCTCTCCCCCGGCAGCATCACCCGCACCTTCGACATCCCCGGGCTGACGGATCACGCCTTCGGGATGAAGACCCTCGCCGAGGCCGCCTACATCCGCGACCACGTGATCACGCAGCTGGACCTCGCGGACGCGAGCGACGACCCGGCGGAGAAGGCGTCGCGGCTCCAGTTCGTGGTCGTGGGCGGCGGGTACGCCGGCACCGAGACGGCCGCCTGTCTGCAGAAGCTGACGCATGCCGCGGTCAAGCGCTACCCCCGTATCGACCCGGATCTGATCAAGTGGCACCTCATCGACATCGCGCCGAAGCTGATGCCCGAGCTGGGCGACAAGCTCGGCAGGAGCGCGCAGGAGATCCTGACCAGGCGCGGGATCGACATCTCCCTGGGTGTCTCGATCGCCAAGGCCGGGCCGGAGGAGGTGACCTTCACGGACGGGCGCGTGGTGCCGACCCGGACCCTGATCTGGACGGCCGGTGTGGTCGCCAGCCCGCTGATCGCCACCCTCGGCGCGGAAACGATTCGCGGACGGCTCGCGGTCACCACCGACATGAACCTGCCCGGGCACGACGGGGTGTTCGCGCTCGGCGACGCCGGCGCGGTCCCGGACGAGGCCAAGGGCGGGGAGGGCGCGATCTGCCCGCCGACCGCGCAGCACGCGATGCGGCAGGGCAAGGTGGTCGCCGACAACGTGATCGCGACCCTGCGCAACCAGCCGCTGAAGCCCTACGTCCACAAGGATCTCGGGCTCGTCGTGGACCTCGGCGGCAGGGACGCGGTGTCCAAGCCGCTGGGTATCGAACTGCGCGGCCTGCCCGCCCAGTTCGCCGCCCGCGGCTATCACTGGGCGGCACTGCGCACCAACGTCGCCAAGGTCCGCGTCGCGACGAACTGGACGCTCAACGCGCTGGCCGGCGACGACTTCGTGCGCACCGGCTTCCAGGCCCGCAAACCGGCCACCCTGAAGGACTTCGAGTACACCGACTCGTATCTCTCGCCGGAGCAGGTGCGGGACCACGTCGAAGGGGCCGGGACCCGGGAGCCGTAGCATCGGTGGTACGGATCTTGAGGTGAACCCGGGGAGAGTACGGCGGCGTGAGGACAGCGGGACGGGCGGCGTGGGCACGGCTGTGGGATCGGGTCGCGGCGTCCGATCCCGGACTGCTGCGGCTCACGGCCGGGCTGCGGACGGTGGCCTCGATCGCGCTCACGCTGGCCGTGCTCTCCCTGCTGCACGCCTCGGTGCCGCATCTGGTGGCCGGGGCGATGTCGGCGATGGTCTCCACCTTCGCGATCCGCGAGAAGCAGCGCGCGCGGCAGGCGGTGACGCTCGCGCTCGGCCTGCCGGTGGCGCTGGCCTCGGTGTCGCTGAGCGCGCTGCTGAACTCGCGGGTGGTCGCCGGTGACGTCTTCTTCGTCCTGCTGATCTTCGGCGCGGTCTACAGCCGCCGCTTCGGCGACCGCGGCACCGCGCTCGGCCTGATCGGCTTCCAGATCTACTTCCTGTCCCTGTTCGTCGGCGCGACCGTCTCCGCGCTGCCCCGGCTGTACGGCGTGATCGGCGTGGCCTTCGTGTGCAGCGCGCTGGTGCGGTTCGCGCTGGTGCCGGAGACGCCCACGGGGACGCTGGACCGGCTGCGGCGGGCGTTCCGGGCGCGGTTCGCCCAACTGGTCACCGCGCAGCTCGCGTTGCTCGACGCCGGTCCGGACGACATGGAGAAGGCCCTCGACGACGTACGGGAGGGGACCGCGCGGCTGCACGAGACGGCGCTGCTGATCCAGGGGCGGCTGGAGGACGGGACCTCGGACGAGGCGGTCGCGCGGCTGGTGCAGCGCCGTATCGCCGATGCCGAGATCGCCGCCGAGCGCCTCGGGTTGCTGCTGCTGACCGCGCGCAGCGCCGAGCGGGGCCACACCCTGACCCTGCATCTGCCGGGCGCGCCCGTGCCGTCGGCCGACCGGCTGCCGGTGCGGGACGAGTCCACCGACAAGCTGCGCAACGAGCTGGAGGCGCTGCGCCTGCTGGTGCTGCGGCCCGTGGGGGCGGACTCGGGCACCGGGCTGGCCCATGTCCGCAACCGGCTCCTGGGCTATCGCGAGGAGGAGAACCTGCCGCCCGCGTCGGACGCCGTGCAGGACGTGTTCCGGGGCATCGGTGAGGCCGCGCGTGCCGTGCTGGGGTTGCGGATCGCCGTGGACGGGCCGCAGGACGAGTCCGAGGACACGCCCGCCACGACCCGCTCGCGCGAGGAACTGGACGCGGAGGACGTCGCCATCGCGGGCAGCGAGGAGACCGAGGACGCGGAGCGCACGGGGCTGCGGCGGCCGACGACACGGGCTGCCGTGCAGGTGGCCGTGGGGTCGTCGCTGGCGATCATCGGCGGCGAGTTCCTGTCCAGCCAGCGCTGGTACTGGGCGGTCCTGACCTGCTGGATCGTGTTCCTCAACACCTCGTCCACGGGCGAGATCCTGGTCAAGGGCTACCGACGGCTGCTCGGCACGGTCCTCGGCGTGGTCGCCGGAATCGGTCTCGCGGGGCTGGTCGGGCACCACACCTGGACGGCGTTCGCGCTGGTGCTCCTCTTCATCTTCGCGATGTTCTACACGGCACCGCTGTCGTACACCCTGATGTCCTTCTTCGTCACCGCGATGCTGGGCCTGCTCTACACGCTGCTGCACACCTACAGCGCGTCGGTGCTGGTGCTGCGAGTGGAGGAGACGGCGCTCGGCGCGGCCTGCGGGGTGGTTGCCGCGGCGCTGGTGCTGCCGGTGCACACGGACCGCCGTACGAACGAACTTCTCGGGACCGTGCTGGCGCGGCTCACGGACGTCACCGAGGCCGCCGTCGACCAGCTCAGCGGTGGAGTCCCGGTCGAACTCCTCGACAAGGCAAGGGACTTGGACCAGGCGCTGGCAGACCTGAGCGCCTCGACACAGCCGCTGACGCACCCGATCACACCGTTGCGGGCGCGCCGGGACACCGCCCGGTTCGTCGTCGCGCTGCTGGAGACCTGCGCCTATCACGCGCGGTACCTGGCGGCGACCGCCGAGCTGCTGCCGACGCATCCGTCGATCGCGGCCGACCCCCGGCTGCGGGAGGCGGGGCGCCGGATCGTGCACAACATCGGGGTCATCGGCGCGCATGTCGCCGACGGGGACGCCGTGGGCCTGATCGAAACGGGACCGAGCATCGCCTCCCTCCTGCGGCCCGGCACCCCCGGGACCCCGCGCTACGGCCGGGTCACCGACCGCGTGCTACGGCATCTGCAGCGCCTCGACGAGGCCGTAGTCGGTCTGGCCCGCCCGCTCGGCGTGCCGATTCCGGCGCCGGCGAAGTGAAGTCAGCGCGCCGGGGTAGGCGCTTGGCATGACTGATGTCGTGGATTCGGGTGAATTGTTGCGGCGCATCCAGCGGGCCCGGGCCTTCGCCGCCCAGGAGGCGCACTCGTGGTCGGAGCAGGGTGACCCCGTACGAGAGGTGGCCTACGAGGCCGTTCTGCGGGTGCTGGACGAGATCGTGGCCCCCGGTCGGCATGCCGCGAAGTGAAACCGGTCACGCGACCGGTTCAGCTGGGTACGAAATGCCCGCTGGTGGTTTACGGTTCATTCATACGTGGTCACGGAGTCGACCGTACGGTCCTCCGCCGCCACCGCTTAACGGCCCTGGCTGGTCTCCCCCGTCCAGCCAGGGCTTTTTCATGCCCCGATTCCGTCCCCCGAGGTGCCCGGGACGTCGACAGCGGCTGAAATGGGCGTAGGGAGAATTCCGGAACCGCTGCCGGCGAGGAGCCCCGAGCCATGACCAAAGCGATAAAACTGCTGACCGCCCTGCCCCAGGCCCAGCGCGAACGGCTGATGGAGCTCGCGCAGGAGGTGTCGTTCGCCGAGGACTCCAGAATCTTCGAGGCGGGCGGCACGGCCGACCGTTTCTGGGTGATCCGCTCCGGCGCGGTCTCGCTCGACCAGCGGGTGACACCGCAGCAGCGGGTCACTGTGGGCACTCTCGGGGCGGGCGACCTGCTCGGCTGGTCGTGGCTGTTCCCGCCCTACCGGTGGGACTTCGGCGCGGAGGCGTTCAGTGCCGTGCGGGCCTACGAGTTCGACGCGGCCGCCGTGCTCGCGCTGTGCGTGGAGGATCCGCTGCTCGGGCTCTCCCTGGTGCGGATCGTCGCGGAGATCCTCGCGCACCGGCTGGAGCTGACCCGGGGCAAGCTGATGGAGCACTACACGCTCCACGGGCACGTCTGAGCGCGCGGCCTCAGATGCGGTAGCGGCGCAGCGCCGGGACCGCGAAGGCCAGGCTCAGCATGATGACCACGACCAGGATGCCGCCGCCCGCGACAGCCGTGCGGGGGCCGAAGGCCGAGCCCGCCGCGCCGTGCAGGACGTCGGCCAGGCGGGGACCGCCCGCGACGACGACGGTGAAGACGCCCTGCATACGGCCGCGCATCTCGTCGGTGGCGGCGGACAGCAGGATCGCCCCGCGGAACACCATGGAGACCATGTCGGCGACCCCCGCGGCGGCCAGGAACGCCACACCGATCCACAGGTTGCTGCTCAGCCCGAACCCGGTGATGGCCGCGCCCCAGGCGACGACCGCGCCGATCACCATCCAGCCGTGCCGGCGCGCCCGTGAGAACGTGCCGGAGAACAGCCCGCCGACCACCGCCCCGATCGGGATCGCCGCGAACAGCAGGCCGAGGGCGAGGCCCTCGCCGTAGGGCGCGTAGGTCTGTGCGGCGAGCTGCGGGAACAGCGCGCGGGGCATGCCGAAGACCATCGCGATGATGTCGGCGAGGAAGGACAGCAGCAGCACCTTGTGCAGCGAGATGTAGCGGAACCCGGCCACGACCTCGCGCCAGCCCGCGCGGCGCGGTGTCGCGGACTCCAGGGGCGGCAGCGCGGGCAGCCGGACGACCGCCCAGAGCGTGACGCACAAAGCCAGCGCGTCGATGAGATACAGCTCGGGCAGACCGATGACCGGGATGAGGGCGCCCGCCAGGAGCGGCCCGACGACCTGGCCGGTCTGCATGACGGTCGAGCCCAGCGCGTTGGCGGCGGCCAGTTGCCCGGCGGGGACCAGACGGGCGATGGAGGCGTTGCGGGCGGGCGCGTTGAGGCCCCAGAAGGCCTGCTGCATCGCGAGCAGCAGCATCAGCGCGGCCACCGATTCGAGCCCGGTGACGGCCTGGAGCCAGAACAGCACCGAGGTGACGGCTATGCCGCTGTTGGTGATCAGCAGCAGCTTGCGGCGGTCCATGCTGTCGGCGAGCGAGCCGCCCCACAGCGCGAACACGATGAGCGGCAGCAGTCCGGCCATGCTGGCGGCGCCGACCCAGGCGGAGGAGCCGGTGATGTCGTAGATCTGCTTGGGTACGGCGACGGCGGTGAGCTGGCTGCCGACGGCCGTGACGATGGTCGAGGACCACAGGCGGCGGTAGGCGGGGATGCTCAGCGGGCGGGTGTCCATC
The DNA here is from genome assembly GCF_053598575.1 of Streptomyces sp. NPDC001100. Classification (NCBI taxonomy): domain Bacteria; kingdom Bacillati; phylum Actinomycetota; class Actinomycetes; order Kitasatosporales; family Streptomycetaceae; genus Streptomyces; species Streptomyces sp. NPDC001100. Next base: position 1,883 of record NZ_JBSFKO010000078.1, on the reverse strand, counting down.
GCCCAGCGACGCCAGCCGCGCCGGGGTGCTGTGACGGGTTCCGTGTCCTTCGCGGCCTCGGGTTCGGTGCCGCTGTCGGTGCTCTCGCTGGTGTCCACTGGCTTCCTGGTTGCTCGCTACATCTAATCGACCAGGGTTCACTATCGCAGCACCGGCTGTGGCTGCCGAATCCGTGATCTCACGTTCCGGCGGCAAGAGTTGCGCCGAGGCCGATCATCGTCGCGGCGACCAGGCCGTCAAGGACCCGCCAGGCCGCGGGCTTGGCGAGGAAGCGGCTGAGCAGTCGGGCGCCGAAGCCGAGCGCGGTGAACCAGCACACGCTGGCGCAGACGGCGCCGAGTCCGAAGGTCCAGCGCAGCGGGCCGCGGTCGGCGGCGATCGAGCCGAGCAGGAACACGGTGTCGAGGTAGACGTGCGGGTTGAGCCAGGTCATCGCCAGACAGGTGAGGACGGCCCGGCGGCGCGAGCCGGTCGTCTCGCCCTCGGCGTGCAGGGCCGCAGGACGGAACATGCGACGGGCCGCGAGGACGCCGTAGACGAGCAGGAAGGCGCCGCCGATCAGGCCGACCGCCCTGAGCGCGCCCGGCCAGGCGACCACGACCGCGCCGACCCCGCCGACGCCCAGCGCGATGAGGAGGGCGTCGGACAGGGCGCAGATGCCGACCACGGCGAGGACGGCCTCGCGGCGGATGCCCTGGCGCAGGACGAAGGCGTTCTGGGCGCCGATGGCGACGATGAGCGAGAGGCCGGTGCCGAATCCCGCGGCGGCGGCGGACAGAGCGTTGGTCACGTCCTCGACGCTAGAGACGTCGGCGTCAGGAGAACAGCTAAAGATTCTTACGTATCATTAGCGCTTGTGATGGTTTCGGAACTGCCCCTCGACCAGGTGCGGACGCTGCTCGCGGTGGTCGACGAAGGCACGTTCGACGCGGCGGCCACCGCTCTGCATGTGACGCCCTCGGCGGTCAGTCAGCGGGTGAAGGCCCTGGAGCAGCGCACGGGCCGGGTCCTGCTGCTGCGCACCAAGCCGGTACGGACGACCGAGTCCGGTGAGGTGGTCGTGCGGTTCGCCCGTCAACTGGCCCGTCTGGAGCGGGACGCGCGCGCCGAGCTGGGGATGAGCGGGGCCGGCGAACCGACCCGGGTGTCGATCGCGGTCAACGCGGACTCCCTCGCCACCTGGTTCCTGGGCGCGCTCACCCGCGTCCCGCGCGATGTGCCGGTCTGCTTCGAACTCCGCCGCGAGGACGAGGACCATACGGCGGCCCTGCTGCGCGAGGGCCTGGTCATGGCGGCGGTGACCTCGTCGCCGGACGCGGTACCGGGCTGCTCGGTGCGGGCGCTGGGGCGGATGCGCTATCTCCCGGTCGCGAGCCCGGAGTTCAGGGAGACATGGCTCGCGGGCCCCTTGCGGGACGCGCTGCCCGAAGCGCCGGTGGTGACCTTCGACCGGCTGGACGACTTCCAGGACACCTTCGTACGGCGGCTGCGGCGCGGGCAGGGCGGGGCGAGTGCGGTGCGGCATCTCGTGCCGACCTCGGAGGGGTTCGTCCAGTCCGTCGCCGCGGGGCTGGGGTGGGGCATGGTGCCGGAGATGCAGGCCGCGCCGCTGCTGCGGGCGGGCGAGTTGGTGAACCTCGCGCCCGCGCGGGCGGTCGATGTACCGCTGTACTGGCAGCAGTGGAAGCTGGACTCGCCGGCGTTGGCCGCGGTGGCCGATGCGGTGGCCGCCAGGGCGGCGGGGGCGCTGCGTTAGCCGGGCCAGGTGGGGTCGTTGGTCGGCTCCCGCGCCGTCGTGGCTGGGCGCGCAGTTCCCCGCGCCCCTTTGGGGCAAGGCCATGAAGTTATGGGCTGTTGGGTGCTGTCAACAGGATGTCGATGCT
>NZ_JBSFKO010000077.1:10357-15609 GCF_053598575.1 Streptomyces sp. NPDC001100 | reverse complement strand
GGGGCGGGTGAAGATGGCTTGCTCCTTCTGGCTGGCTCGGTCAGGAGAGACGGGCCCCGGGGCGGCGAAATGCTTGGTCGTGTGCCGCCGCCCCGGAGGTCAGGGGTCGTTCGGGGGTCGTTCAGCGGCGGTGGTCGCGGAGCATCGAGCGCAGGACCACGGCGGCGATGGCTACGGAGATGGCCGTTACGGCGACGGCGGCCAGGAGCGCGGTGAGGACGACTCCGCCGACGACCAGGGCGACGACCGTGTTGCGGTCGATGGCGACCGGCGGGAGCGAGCGCCGTGCGGGCATCGGGTCGTTCGGGGTGTGGGTGTGTGCGGGCGGCGGGGTCGGGTTGTCGGGGTACTTGGGCAGGAACACGGCGAACCCTTTCTCATCTACTCGTCTAGTCATGTGAGCCGTTTACGACACCCACGCCGGAGCGCGTGCCGGACTCGATGGCGGGGGCGAGGAAGGTGTGCGAGAGCCAGAAGCCGAACAGGGCGATCAGGACGACGATCCAGGTGCGGACGCCGAGGAACTTGACCGCTCCCCAGGCGAAGAAGCCGAGGACGACGACGAGCGGCAGGCTGACGGTCACGGGGTGGAACTCCCTTTCAGCGGACGGGGCAGCGGTGGGTGTGGGCCGCCAACTCGGCGGCGGCGCGGCTGTCGTAGTCGTGCGAGGCACCGCAGCGCGGGGCGGTGCAGGCGGCGGTGTGCTTCTCGCGGCCCCGGTCGTCGTAGGACGTGGCGACCTGGACGGGGCCGATGCGGATGACGTTGCGGAAGCGGCGGTTGGCGGGCATCGTCAGTCCTCCTTTTGCGGGTTCGGTGCGGGGAACTCGGCGAGGATGCGGGCAGCTTGGGCAGGGTCCGAGGTCCGGTCGGCGGCTTCCTCGGCCAGGAGCCGGGCCAGTGCCCATCGGTTGCTGCGGGCCATCTCGCGGGCCGCGTCGAGGTAGTCGGCGGCGGTGTTGAAGGTGAGGGGCACGGGTCAATTTCCTGTCGGTGTGAGGTGGGCGGCGATGGCTTCGGCCATGGACGCGGGGACGCCGAGGCGGGCGCGAAGGGTCGGGGTGTCGATGGGGGTTCCGGTTCGGGTGTGGTGCTCGGCGGCGACCTTGCGGGCGTGCTCGATCAGGGCGGCCGGGACCGGCACGGCGGGGCGGTTGGGTGGCACCTCGACAGCGAGTTGGGTGGGCAGCTCGGGGGCTGATTCGGGCTTGTCTTCCTGGTCCTCGACCACCTCGACGGCGACGACCGCCTTGGGTGCCGAGTGGGCGAGGAGGGTTCCGCCGAGGAAGGCAACGGCGGGCCAGCCCGCCACGAGGATGCGCAGCCAGGCGGGAACGTCGCCGAGGTCGAGCAGGCCGGCGGTCGCGACGTTCGCGCCGAGAGACGCGGTCAGAGCGATGACGAACCAGCACCAGCCGGAGGCCTTCGCGTCGCCGGTCCGCAGTCGACGCCAGGCAGCGACGAGCAGGAGATCGACGCTGATGGGGTAGGCCCACGCTTTCCACCCGTCCTGTCCGGCCGCCGAGGCGATGTCGTGCAGGTGGGCGAAGGAGAGGGCGGCGGCGATGAGTGCTTGGACGAGTACCGCGTCGACGCGGGCCAGTTGGGCGCGCATGATGCGGCTCCTTCCGGGTTCGGGCATGGGAGGGGTAGGGACGTGGCGCGAGGCGGTCACGCCAAACCGATTTGGGAGAAGGTCAGTTGGTTGCCGGGCGCGGCTGGACGTTGGGGCCCGGGGCCTTTACCAGGTGCGCGGGCGCGTGCGGCTGGAAGCGCTTGAGGGCGGGCAGGTCGGGCACCAGGTGCGCGGAGTCGCGGCAGATCTCGGCGGCGTCGCCGAGGGAGAGGTAGGGGGTGCGGATGCGGGACCAGCCGCCGGAGGTGTCTCCCGCGACGGCGAGGCCGGGGCGTTCGGGGGCGATGGCGCAGGCGGCGCCGACGGCTTCGGGGGCGATGTCGCCCAGGGCCATCTTGGCGGAGGCTTCGTCGTTGACGCGGTGGCAGACGCGGCCGGTGAGCTGGGCGCGGAGCATGGTGGCGCCCTTGCCGAGTTCGGCGCCGAAGCGCTGGCCGCAGACTTCGAGGTAGATGCCGGCGGCGCGGCCGAGTTGGGCGAGGCGGATGAGCTGGGTGACCATCTCGTCGCGCCGTTCCTCGTCCTTGCGGGTGGCGACAAGGAAGAGTTCGGCCACCTCGTCCACGAACAGCACGATCGGAACCGGGCGTTCACTCTCGGGCAGGCCCCAGATGTCTGAAGTGATCTCCTCGTCAGGGGTGTTGGGGGCGATGCCCTGCCGGGCCTTGATCAGGTCGTAGCGGTCCTCCATCTCGTCGATGAGCGCGGGCAGCAGGTCGGCCGCCTGGTCGGGATCGGTAGCCAGAGCCGAGAGTCGGGCAGCGAACGGGGACAGTTCCACGCCGCGCTTGCAGTCGATGCCGACCAGGGCGACCGGCTGACGGGCGAGCCCGGCAACCAGGTGGCGCAGGTACATGGACTTGCCCGACAGGGTTGCGCCGAGGGTGAGTTGATGTGGAACGGTGCGGTAGTCCCGTACGAACGGGGTGGCGTCCTCCCGCAGAGCCACCGGCACTTTGAGGAGGCCGGAGGGGAGCTTGCGGGTGCGGGGCATGCGGACCCGGCGCAGTACGTCGTAGCCGACGAGGCGGAGTTCGACGACGCCGGGCTTGAGGGTGGTGACGTAGACGGCGTGAACTCCCCAGGCGTGCCGCAGTCGTTCGGCGGAGGCGGCGACGTCGGCGGGTTCCTGGCCCGGGGCGAGCCGCAGCCGTATCCGCAGGCCGCTTGTGGTGGGGCGGATGATGCCCCGGCGGGGCGGTACGGGGCGGACCTCGCGGCGGGTGGTGGCCTTGACGGCGAGGATGCGCAGCCGGGACGGGGCGACGGTCAGGCCGCAGGCCTCCATGACCGAGCCGTACGAGCTGAGCAGGCGGGTTGTGGATATCGGCAGGCCGATCGTGGACCAGTACGCGGCCGGGTGCTTGGCCCGGGTGTAGGCGGCCCCGCCACCGAGTGCGGCGAGGGGACCACCCACCTCCAGGAGCGTCGTCACGTCGGTCATCAGGCGGCGACCTCGGCGACGGCCGGGAACGCGGCCGGAGTGACGGCGGCGGCACGGAAGGCGATGCCGTGACGCTGCTGCCCGTTGAACACGCTCTCCCACGGCCGGGCGACCAGCCCCGGCAGCGAGACCGGAGCTCCGAGCGCGAGCCCCTCGGAGACACCGCCCTCGGGGACGGTGACCTTGATGAGGGACGACTCGCCCTCCTCGATGTAGACGACGCCGAGCGTCATCAACGCCTCGCCGCTGACAGCGTCCTTGGCAATCTCGCCGGTCTGACGGTCGCGGACCTTCGGCTCCGGAGCCTCGGTCAGCAGGATCGTCGCGGCGGCGGTCTCAACACGGATGGTACGCAAGGAAGTTTCCCTATCTACTCGTCTATACATGTAGCGATCCGCGAACCCGATCTCCGGGTTCGTGCGGACCACCCTGCCACACAACTTGCCCACTCGTCTATACGAGTATGCATGCTGAGGTGTACGAGTTCGGGAAGCCTCGCGGACCGGGCCGTTGTCAGTGCCCTCGGGCATGCTCTGCCCATGCTGATTGCGACCAACAGCCGGGGCCACGCGGTGAAGCGCCCTTCGAAGCCGAAGATAGGAACGATGCTCGCCGACCTGGATCAGGGCGATCACCTGCTCCTTGAGCGGCAAGACGAGAGCCAGGAAGGCAACTGGTACATCCAGGTGCTGTTCCGCGAGACCAACACCTACCAGTTGGAGTACCGGGACGGCGTTCCCGCAGAGCACTACCAGACGCAGACGGTGTCGCAGGAGAAGGTCCTGCAAGCGCTCCTCGACTGGGCGGCCGACAAGCCCGCGTGGCGGGAGGGCTTCATGTGGACCAACATCGGCCACTGGTTCACTCCGGCCCCCGAGGACGAGGGCGATCCGACCGTCTAGAACTGCGCCGCCGCCCATGCGATCAGGTCGCCGGGAGCTGGTATGACAGGACGTAGGCGTCTGCCGCCATGACCGTGTCGCAGACCTCGACGGCCCGCCCCTCGGTGTCGAAGGCGGTGCGGACGAGATGGATGACAGGCACGCCGGAAGCCAGCCGGAGTGTCTTGACCTCGTCCGGCGAGGGCATCCGGGCCCGGATCTCCTCCTCAAAGTGGTCCAGGCGGTGGCCGAGTTCTTCGAGGCGGGCGTAGATGCCGCCGGGGCCGGGGTTGGGTTCGGCGATCTGCGTGCCGCGGGCGATGTCGAGGGGGAGGTAGGAGGTGGCGAACTCGACCGGCCGGCCGTCGAGGAGATAGCGGCGCCGCCGGGCGAGCACCCGCCGCACGGAGCCGAGCCGGGTGGAGATGTCCTGACTGGCCTTCTGTTCCTTGACCTCAAGGCTGTCGACCTGGGGGTGGCTGCCGACCGTGTCCGCCTCGACGATGAACGCGGACTTCCCCTGTTCCCGATGCCGGCGGGCGAACCGGTCGGAGGCGAGCCGCCGTACAGGCGGGCGGGGCCGGACGAAGACGCCCTTGCCGTGTTCGGCGTGGACGAGTCCTTCCCCCTGGAGGATGGAGAAGGAGTTGCGGACGGTCATCCGGGATACCCCGTAGTGGTCCACTAGCTCCGCCTCGGAGGGCAGCTTCTCGCCCTCCCTGAAGCGCCCACGGTCGATGGCCTCGCGCAACTGGTCGGCGATCTGCCGGAAGACCGCACGATCACTCGTGGGGTCGAGATCGCCGAGCAGGCCGGAACGGAAAGGACTCACAGTGAGTACTCCTTTAGGTATCTAGACGAGTGGGCGAGTGTTGTTGCTACGGTGGAGAGCCTAGCCAGCCGGGAGGGCCGAGGAACGTGAGCACTGACCGTCCGCACTCCGTGAGCGTCGCCGGAGTCATCGTCGACGACCATGGCCGCGCCCTCCTGATCAAGCGCCGCGACAACGGCAAGTGGGAACCCCCGGGGGGCGTCGTCGAGCGAGACGAAACCCTCCCCGAGGCCCTCCAGCGTGAAGTCCTCGAAGAAACCGGCATCAAGATCGCACTCCCCGCGACCCTCACCGGCGTCTACAAGAACATGACCGGACTGATCGTCTCCCTGGTCTTCCGCTGCCAGGCCACCGACGGCACACCCACCACCGGGGACGAGACCCGCGCACTGCGCTGGGCCACCCGCGAAGAAGTATCCGAACTCGCCGACGAGGCATACGCGATCCGCGTCCTGGAC
>NZ_JBSFKO010000077.1:0-10258 GCF_053598575.1 Streptomyces sp. NPDC001100 | reverse complement strand
CCCGCGAAGAAGTATCCGAACTCGCCGACGAGGCATACGCGATCCGCGTCCTGGACGCACTCGACACGGCGTCTCCGCCAGCCATCCGCGCCCACGACGGCGTGAAACTCGTCTAGCCCGAACCCGCTGCACATGGCGGCCTACCAGCACGAAGGAACTTGTATGCACGAGTATACGAGCACTGCGCGGGTCTGGGGACTCACTTGCCCAGGTTTCCCGGAAGAGGTCAGCAGGGCCCGCCGCTGGACACGCGACATCCTGCGCGGGTCGCCGTTGGCCGAGGACGCCGAACTGATCGTGAGCGAGCTGAGCGCGAACGCGATCCTTCACACGGCGAGCGGGCGAGAGGCCGGCAGCTTCCACCTGGCGCTCGCGGTCTCCTCGCAGGTGGTGGCCCTGTCCGTGACGGACGGCGGGGGTGCCGGTACGGCTCCGAAGGTCGAGCACCGTGGCCAGGAGGCGGAGCACGGCCGGGGGCTGGGGATGGTCAGCGCGATCGCGCACCGGGTCGTGATCCACGACAGCGACGGCGGTCACACGGTCACCGCGGAACTCTTCACGGACGTACGACGAGGAGGGCACCCGTGCTGAGGGTCACGACCAAGCGCGGGTTCTGGTGCGAATGCTGGACGGAAGGAGTGGACGGGCGGATGCCGCCGGCCCTGTTCGGCTCCTACGACGCGTACTCGGAGCGTGAGGCGGACAGTTGGGTTTCGACGATCCTCCGCACCATCTCGCCGGCCCTCGACGCCGATGCTTCTCAAGAAGCGTGCGAGCGACTCTACGACCATCGCATTGACACGAGACGAGCCCTCTTGCGCAGGGAACCGTGGGCGGTGTCCGTCACCCACATCAACACACGCATCACCTGGACAGTCCGACCAGCACTCTTCCTGCCACTCGCACACCGACAAGGCGGCGAACTCCCAATCTGTGCACAGGACTTCAAACCCCACGCCTATTGATGGGCAGAGCAGTCATCACCTGGATCAACGACCACACCGCATGGTTCCCCATCGAGCCTGGTCCTTCTTGAAGTTGCAGGGCACAGGGAGTTCGCAAGCCGGGATGAGCGTGCCATGCGGGCTGATACCCATGGATGTGTCATTCCCATGCTCCTTCACGTCCTTCACGACCTCTGGGATGATTTGGGCCGACCTGGTCACCGGACAAGGGGAGTCCGTCATGAAATCCGTCGTCGGACTCATTACGGTCCTGCTGTCCGCAGCACTCGTCAGCGGGTGCAGCAGCACCAGCGGCTCGGGGGAAGCAGGTGGCTCGGGTAGTCCATCCGGGAACCCGACGACCACAGCATCAGCGGGGATCCCGGGGTGCGCACCCGCGTGCCTCTCCGGAGGCTCCGATCCCGGAAGCCTGCAAGCGGGCCCGCACCGGACGGCGCACTTCTTCAACGGACAGCTGACGGTGACCTTCAAGGGACGGTGGGAGAGCCACGAGGACCAGCCCGTCGAGTTCTCCGTGGCACCGGAGGGCGACTGGGACACGCACCGGGTCCTGTTCTGGTCCGACATCATCCCCGTAGGCAAGGACCGGAAACGCGCCGCCGGAGTACCCAGCACCACATCAGGCCTGCTGGCCTGGCTCAAAGGCCGTCCCAACCTTCACGTCTCCGAACCCCAGAGCGGCACTATCGGCACCGGCGCTCTCCCCGCGAAGCTGGTCGACATCGAGATCTCCAGCAAGGCCGTGAACGAAGCCTCCGACTGCCCGGCGCGAGCCTGCGCGGACTTCCTGACCTGGCCGAACGCTGGCGACAACATCTACGGCCTTGCCGAACCTGCGGTGCTGCGGCTGTACCTGGCCGACGTCAGGTACGGAGGCAGAAGCCATCTGTTCGCCATCGGGATCGAAGGGAAGGACCAAGCCGACCTCAAGGTCTTCCTGCCCGCCGCTGAGCAACTCATCGCCAGCGCCAGCGCGCCGGTCAACCCTGCTTGAGCAGCTGCATCGCGAGCTGGCCAGCCCCGTGACCTGCAACTTGAAGATCAAATGTGGCCATAACGCCAAGCATCAACCGAGACAGGAACCGCCCCACGCGACCGACTGAGTTACAACTTTCTCTACTGGTTCAAGGCGGCTCGCTCCGCTCCCCGCGCGCGGCCCGGCCCCCGGCCGGGCCTGCGCTCCTGTCTCCGCCCCGCTCCAGCCCGGCCGGCGCCCGTGCCGTGCTCAAAGCATGCAGCCGCCTGATGCCAGAGAAGGGGTACGTCGTGGCTGGGGCGGTCGGCTCCACGGCTTTACGGAGCCACTTTGGCGCGAGCCTCGAAGATCATGGCCCCAACGTCGTGCTTTACCGGGCAGGTCCACAGACTGCCCGACGCGCCGGAAGCTTACGGGGCCATGATCACTCGCGCCAAAGCAGCGCCACCCCAAAGCCGCTCCGCCAACCGCGGTATTTTTGCTCGCCTCACGCCGACGGCGTCACTGAGATGACTCATCGTCAATCAGGCCGTGCGGAGGTCTCCCCTCAGGCCCACCAAATCGCACAACGATATCCTCTTGGACTGGCACAGGCGGAACGTTGTCCACCAAAATGATTTGAGCGCCACGGCCAGCTGAATTTAGCCACGCTTGAATATGTGCATAGACGCGCCGCACAATCGCTTCCCCAGTAACTGCCGAGACGCCATCTTCATCCTCGTCTGAGCTCTCCGCGGCTCCACCATCTTCACTCTCGGGCCTCACTGCAGCTTCGGCATCTGACACCGGGCCTGAGTCAGGAGCAAGATTCTTTTGTGGACTATCGATCAGCAAGAAACCCGGATGGCGCCTGCCCTCTTCGAAAGCCAGCTCAAATATTGCTAGTTCCCAAGCCAAAGCAATCAATGTCATAGCACCAGCAGAACCCACCCTGTCATAGCGAATACCGCGCACAGAAGGGATCAGATTCCTATCTATCACGGCATCGTTCAGTTTTGGATACCCAAAGCTGGTCAGAATGGCAGAGAAGCGCCCGGAGAGGTTTGCGATCAGGGTATCTTTTCCACGCTGACTTGACTCCGCCGCCGCCATTCTCTGACGAGCTTCCGCAAGCCTAGCCGCCAATGACTGAACTGACCGGTCCTTCTCCTCAACAGACTCAAGCATTCGTCGTTGCTGCTTGACCTGTTCACGCGCGCGCTCTGCATCAGCGACGGCACCCGTGGCCGCGTCCCGCTCTGCGATGAGCGGCGTAATTGCTTCACGTGTGAGCTCGTCCAAGCGGACCCGGAGGCGCGACGCCTCAGCATCGAGATTCTCAGTCTCTTTGCGCGCTTCTATAACTTCACGCTCAACAGACTCTACGTACCCGTTAAGCTCAGTCAATCTCCTCTTCATACTGTTGAGCTCTTTACTTACGTCTATATTCTCGTCTACACTTTCCGCTTCTTCTGGTGAAGTCGAAATAGCATAGTGCACAAGGTGGGGGACTTCAGAACGGCATAGCGTACAGTGTCCGTCGACAACGGAAATGTTGGAAACGTCCGAGGAACAGGCAGGACAACTAATAACACTAAGAGGATCAAACAACCTCTTAGCCTCCATGAGCATGGTCAGTTTTTTCAAATCATCGGAATACTGTGCACGCAATGGACCCAGCCGTCGTAGCAGCGTTGCACGCTCACGCACACGACTCGCACTCTCCCTAGCCGCTTGCAGCTTCTCCAGATACTCCTGCCGAACGCCGTCGGCGAAAGTCGTCCTTTGCCGCGCCACAGTATTGACGGACTCCAAGTTAGCGAGTGCCTGTCGGCGGCGGCCATCTGCCTCATCCATGGCGAGTTGCAGGGTAATCGGATTGTCCGGAATCCCTTGCTCGCGAATGAACTTCCAAATAGCATTCAAACCCTGCCGCTCAGCGGCCAGCTCTTTTTGCAACTCTGAGATTTGCGTGGCGAGAGCTGCTCCATGCTCATCAAAAACATCGAATACTAGATCAACTACCTGCCGAAGCTTGATTGCCTTATGCGGCGTGTTCTCGAGCGCAAGATTCTTGTTATCAAGTCTTGTGTTACTCAGATACCACAGAGGCGCTACGTCACGAATACTTAGCGCATGTGTAGGTGAGTCGTTCTTAGTGGGCGCCACGCGTAGGCGCATACCATCAAGCCCACAGAGCTGCAATAGGAACTTGGACAGACTCTCCTCTGCCGACGAGTCCGCTGAAATCAATGTAGGTGCTACCGGTTGAATTTCATCCAAATTTCCCAAGAAAACGAGGACGTCTCGCGTAGATCCTTCGACGCCTCGCTGAATGACAAACTGTCGTCGCGCGTATCCAAGTCGAGACGCGTCCGGAGAGGTAACCGTTGCGGGGCTATCCCCCTCGGGGAGGCGTTCAACTGGAATTTCGGCTTCGATGCCAAGTTGCACTGCCTTGACAGCGTCAATTACCTCTGGGTGTTGCGGATGGTATCTCGCACCAAGGCAGTATTCGATGAACTCCAAGATCGTTGTCTTGCCTGTGCTGATTTCACCGGCAATGATACTCAGCGGCCGAAATCCGCCATCCGAACTCGTGAAATCGACACGATAATCTTTCCGATACCCGAGAAGACGAAGACCGTAGATTCGAATTTTGGGCCCTTGAACAGCCGTGACCACGAGCACCTCCATTACATGTCGTATAGATCGAGCATAGCGGGGTCGGCGTTAAGCCAAGCACTGCTGGCTTCTTGCAGTTTGCTATCAGGGACCTTGCGTAGCCTCTTTCCCACGACTTCGGCGCTCGTCCGGTATGCGTCCGCGTACATGCTCGTCAGTTGTTCAGAGATTTCCGATCCGCGAGAAGTCAGGACACATACCCTGTACCCTTTCTCCACCGAAATGCGAACCAACCCGTATGCTACTAGCAATGCAAGGTCGTGCTCGATGCGATTCTTTCGAGTGACGAATCGATGCCCCGGTGACGCATAGCTCATAGGCTTTACCGAGAATCCCGCAAGAACCAGGTGTTTATAGTCTGGCTCGTCAGGCTGGACCACCAGAAAAGGATTGGCCGCAAAAAAATCTAGCACACCTAGGCGCTCTATGCTGGGGTGGATTTCTTGCTTCCTCATTGTTTCCAGTAGAAGAACCAGCTGGGCGAGACGAAATTCCTCTTCATCCTCCGCCCGAAAATAGGACTCAAAAACGTTCTTCTCTCGGCTGGCATTATGATCAGTCTGCGCCATTAATGGCCTCCGCTTCTGAGGAGACGACCGCGGCAGCGTTTTCCCGATCTCCCTGCCCTTCTACATCACTTGAGGCTTCCTTATGCTCTTCCGCTTCTTTGAAGTAGGCCACAGCTACGTCACGGTAATCGCGCACCCAGCCGGCTCGCCCATCATCTACCCGCTGATGAATCATACCGAACGCATGAATTACATTCGCTCGGATCTCGGGAGGCAGGTTCGGGTGATGATCTCGAACGGCGTCCATAACACGCTCGTAGAGACCCACCAATTTCCTATCGGCAGATACTTGTGCTGCACTATTAAATCTTTGCGCCCACAGGGATGCCAACACGGCTTTAGCGTCTGCCAACGCTTTCATTTCTTCTGAAATTCCCTTGTCGGAAATCTCGCGACTCAGAATTTCGGCATTGAAAAACTCTTCTTTGGCTTCCTCGCATGCAAGCATATCTGCTTCATGCATCTGCCGAACAAAAAGTGCACCCTCGTACTGTTCGGAGTCCTCAAGCGCTTCGGTGTTTCGTTGCATTCTAGGTACGGTAATGGTCGGATTAAAGTAGTATTCTTTAATTCGCCGAGCATCCTCCGACTGAAGGATCCTACGCAGCCTCAACTCGTTCCAGAGCTCAATCGTGACACCATCTCTCTTCTCCATGCGCCCCTTCCATCCCAGCCACCATTTTTCAGTTGGACCATCTAGATTTACAGGGATGCACAGAGTCCAGCTCGCCAAGTCATACCCTTCACGCCTGGCGCATTCTACTGCTTGTTCATAAGCCTCGCGTACTTGCTTCTTTTGAGATTCAGCGAATCCGTCAATGAAGTATTTTGACTGCCAGATGCTCACTTCTCCATCGATCAGCGATCCGACATAGGCATCGATTCCCCAGTCGCCCGGATTCGCTTCAATGGTCGAACAGTTGGGGTACTTCACGTCAACAAGGTCCTGAATCATCTGCTCAAATAGCGCCCGACCCCCATCAACGTTTCCGGTTCTTATCTTGAAGAACTCGAAATTGATAACGCCGGTGCCGACGATCGGGACTTCCGTCATGCGGGTGCAATCTCCCCTCGTACGAGACGCTGAGGCCTCGTGCGGCATCATCCCATCGGGTCGGTATGTCTGACCAGGTGTCGGCTGGGGCGTTTGGGTAGGCGGAAGCTCTTGAGCTCCCGACACGGAGTCTTGATGGGAAGGGAAACGAGCCAGGCTCGACGCGTCGGCCATACATTCGAATGCCGTCGATGGCCGTCATCGACGTCGGAGAGCACCAGTGGTAAACCACCTGGCTACCACTGCCATCAGGTCTACGGCCATGCGCGGCTCATCTGCAGTTTCTTCCCTGGTCGCCTGCAGATTGCCATGCCGGCTGGTCCCGCTAGTCCACGGAAGGAACATCATCGCTAAGACCGTCGCCGCACCCTCGGTGCGCAGGTCCTCGGCGATACACACCGCGCCTCCTGACCAGCCGTAACAACCTCGCCCACTCGCGCCAAGCCGCCCAAGCTGTAGAGCAGAGAAGTAGAGCAACCTCAACGACCGTAGCTGACCTACAGCAGCCGGCTACGGCCGATTGACCAGCCCACCAGCCCGTAATGACCACCCAGCCGGGAGTTCGGGACGAAGGGGGTCGTACCAGATGCGTGCCAGATCGTACGGGGAACTGCGGGGAACACCGGGGAATCAACGGACCCGCCCACCAGGTGCCGCTACCCTTCCGCCGCAGGTCAGGCCCGCAACGATACCGAGATCACCTTAGCTTCCCAAGCTGAGAGTGCGAGTTCGATTCTCGTCACCCGCTCCAGGCGGCGAATTCCGCACCAGAGTCCGACGCAGGTGACGCCGGCCACGGCGGTGCCCGCGGCCCGTGCCGGGACGATCTGGCGGTCCGGCTGGGGGACGGTCCCCGGCGGTCGGAACAGGAAAGCCTCGCCGCATCGGGGTCTCGGCCGTGTCACCGGCGTTTATGGTCTCTTGATGGACCACCTGCGGCTCCTGTTGAATCCACTGGATCCAGGCGGGTGGAGCAGACAGGTCGGCGGTCGAACAATAGGGGGATGACCCATGGACGACACCGGGAGAAGTGATGGCCTGGCGGGTGTGAACACGAAGCTGTACCTCTCCTCGGTCGCTCTGGCCGCCGCGCTGCTGATCGTCATCAGGCTGTTCGCGTTGCCGCACCTCGGCGGGGCGACAAAGGTGAGTCTCAGCGACACAATCATCTCGGTCGTCGACTCGCTCACCGGGGCCGCAGTGGCCTCCTTGTGCGTCTCCCTGCTCGTGGTGTTCTTATACGGCCTGAAGCGGCAGGGACCGATGGAGGTTCAGGTCACCGACCCCGGATCGATCTCCGCCGAGCTGGACAAGGCAGCAGGCGCCACCAACTCCTGGGACTACAGAGGTCATACGGCTCGGTATTTCAGATCGGCGGTTCTGCCGACCCTTCTCCAGCGCGCCGAGAGGCAGGGACACTATCTCTCGGTGAACGTGCAGGTGCTCGATCCGGGCAACGCCGAACTCATGGACTTCTTCGCCGAGTACCGGAGGAACGCGAACCCCGACCGGAGGGACTACTGGACCCGGCGGCGCGCGCAGGCGGAGATCGCCGCGACCATCATCAGGCTCCAGCTCTTGAGTTACCAGTTCTCCCGGCTCAACTGCCGGGTGTACCTGGCGTCCACCGTTTCACCGTTCACGATCGACCTGTCCGACACCTGTGTGATCGTGACCCGCGAGAAGGCCGGCACGGCCGCATTGAAATACCCGGTCGGCTCGTCCTTCTATGACTCGACCAAAGAGGACATGCGACTGAGCAACCGTCAGAGCGCGGAGCTGCCTCTCCCCCGGTCCGCCACCGAACTGGATCCTCGTTCCGTCGCGGACGTCAGAGAAGTCCTCTCCCTGCTGGACATACTCCAAGGGGCGGACGACGAGCTCCTGAGCATGACGCTGGACGCGTACCGGAGGCCGGTGAACCCCTATGCCAACGCGTGAGGCGATCGGCTCGTGGATGACCCGTCAAGGGTGGCCGGACCTACGGACGTTCCTGGACGACTCGCCCTCCTACCTGCACCCCTACGGATTCCTCGTGTTCCGCCTGCCCCTGGACACGTTCCCCGAGTGGGGCATCCGCGTTCATCTGTGGCCGCCCGCCGGAAAACGGAGAACGGACTCCGACCCCTTCATCGTGCACAGCCACGGCTGGGACCTGCTGACACGTTCCATCGTGGGCTGTGTCCGACACGCGATGTACGACGTGGATGACGGCGCGACGGCTGTGCGGTACGACTCGTTCACCGTCGAGAGTTCGCTCGGCGTCGGAGTCAGCGTTCTCTCGCCGGAAGGCAGGTCCATGAGTCTCCGTATGGTCTCGGAATGGGACGCCACACCGCAGGAGAGCCCGCTCCACATTCCTGCCGGGAGGTTCCACACCACGACAAGCCCGCATGAAGCCGTATGGGATTCCTGGTCCGTGACCCTGGTCGCCACCGAGCACGTAGCTGGCAACGAATCAAGGGTGCTCGGCCCCTCGAAAGGCAGTGCTGTGGTCAACAAACGAACCGCGATCACGGATCCCGGTGTTCCGCTCTCCGCCATCGACCACGCGTACGAGCAGCGGACCAATGGATCCAATCTGTGGACGTCCTTTGTCTTCCTGATCGACTCGGGAAGGATCCTGCTCGCACGATCTCGCCGCTATCCCGGGTACTGGCATCCCGTCGGGGGCCAGATGGAGTCGTGGGACGACACGCCCTTGGACACCGCCCGCCGCGAGGTGCGGGAAGAGCTGGGCATCGACCTGGACGCCAGGGAGATGATCTCGCTCGGGTGCCTCCCCAGGGACGAAGGGCCTGGAAAGATCCACGCATGGGTCTGCGTCGGAGACTTTCCCTCGCGTCCCGACGTACAGGAGGAGGAAATCCACGAGGTCCGGTGGACAACACTGGAGGAAGCCCTTCGGGCGGACTCCCTGGCCGCGTCGCAGAGCTTCCTCACCACCATCTCGGACCGGCGGCGCGAGTTCGGCCTGGAGACCTGACCCTGGAGACGGCGCCGGGCCCACGGGAACGCCCCACGGACCCTCGACAGCCACCACTACTGCCCGTCACTACCCGGGAGTGGCCCTGGCAATCCCCTCGCAAGTGCGGTGAGGTTGGCAGAGCCCTCGATGCAGAGACTCAGGGCATCTGACGGCCCCGTACAGCCGACATGGCGTATGCGTTCGCCCACCGTCAGACTCATGGACAGCTTCAGACGACGCGGACACCCGATGAGACGGAAGGGGAGTTGGTGGCGGAGAAGGAAGCAGTGGCCCGCGTCGTGGCACAGTTCGCTGACCATGTGCAGTGGGTGCGGGAGTGGCCGGACAAGCCGACCTGGCGTGACCGATTCCGTCGATGGGCATTCCCCGAGTCGTACCGCTTCGACGGGTCCGCCGCACCACCGAAACCCTGGGTCGACCGGCCCGCCGGGCACTATGAGCGGACAGGCTGGCGCATCCGAGCGGCCTACTACAGATCCGACCTGGCTTTCGAAGTCGAGTACGTGGTGTGCGATCAGTGCAAGATCGGCTGGGTCGAATCGCCCTACACCTACGACGGCTACAAACGCTGCGGCCTAGCCTCGGCCGCTCTCCGGTCTCTGCGCCGAGCCTATCCCGGGCTCCAGTGGCACACGGGCGGCGGACACTTCCGCGAGTCCAAGCCCTTCTGGGATTTCGTCAGCGTGGATGTTCCCGGGGGCTACAGCCGGCGGGAAAGGTGTCATCACGTGGAACCACGCCGAGCGCGGTGAACCCTCTCGCCAGAAGCCACGGGACGATCACTCGTTCATCTCCTGCCGCCAGCACTTGACCTCGCTCCCTGCCAGTCGATGCAGGGCGACTCCGCCACCTCCGCCGTCTCAGTTTCCGTCTCATTCACCACCGTTCGCGGACGTTCATGCGAGACCACAGCCCCACTCCTGCACCGCGACCAGCCGTCCGTGAACGCAGGTGAACGCCCCCATACGACGCCCACCACCCCACCACCACAGTTGGAAAGCGTGCGTCTTACCCACACGGCTACGAGGACCGGCCCGCCGT
>NZ_JBSFKO010000076.1:0-16349 GCF_053598575.1 Streptomyces sp. NPDC001100 | reverse complement strand
CCGGCGTGCTGCCGGTGCCCGCCCTTCGCCGTGCCCGGTGCGGGATCCCGGGGTCTCTTTTGCGTGCTCGTACTGCCGTTCCCGCTTTTTGCCCGATCCTGCCGGCGTCGTGTTGCTTCGTTCCGAACGCTCGCCCTACGCCGGGCGTGAGACCTCGGCGACGGCTGCGGAGATCCGCTGCCGCACATGGTCGGGCAGCGGTGGCCCGTTGACCGAGTCGACGAGTTCCTCGGCGAGCCGGTGGAGCTTGGTGTTCGTGTGCTGCGAGACATCGACCAGCACACTCCAGGCCTCCTCGGGACTGAGGCCGAAAGAGGCCATCAGGACTCCGCGGGCCAGGTCGATGACAGGCCGGGTCGCCATGGCGCGCTTGAGCTGGACGACTTCGAGGCGCAGTTCCTCGGCCCCGTCGGACACCTCGTTCTCCTCCGTACGGTCGCGCGGCGCGGCGGAATGTTCGTGCCGGTCATGGACGATCTCCCCGTTGACGGGGGCGCGGGCGGGGGTGAACAGCGATGACGTGTCGGTCAGGGCGAGCAGCCGCTCGACCTCCGGGCTCGCGGTCCGGACAGTGACCGTCTTGCCGTCCGCCAGGGCGGTGTGGCGTACGCGCAGAAGGGCGTTGAGTCCGGAACAGTCGCAGAATCCGACCTCGGCCAGGTCGAGGTCCACACCTTCGGACGACCGGGCCAGTGCGAGACGAAGGGCACGTTGCATCGTCTGTTCCGTGTCGACGTCGATCTCTCCGGAGACTGTCACGACCGCCCGGTCCCCGGCCGGACGCGTCACGATCTGCAGGAAAGGTGGCGGGCCGACTCCCGCTGGGGCAGGCGACGTTGCACAGGCGGCGGGGCTGCCCGTGGGCGGAGCGGGAGGCTCGTGTTCCGGCATGGCAGTCGCTCCCGAAGCGTTCGTCCGTCCTCTCCTGGTACAAGTCTCGTCCGGCCCCTGAAACACGTCAAGAGATACATGAAACATATTTCGTGTCTTTGGATGCGCGAATACCAGGCCGTATGCTGGGGTGCATGGGTGGAGTAGCTGAGACGCACACAGGATGGACGTTCCTCACCAGTCATGCCCGGGTGCTTGCCGCCATCGCCGAGGACCACCGCACCCGCATCCGGGACATCGCCGCACGGTGCCGGCTCACCGAGCGGGCGGTGCAGAAGATCATTTCCGATCTGGAGGAAGCCGGCTATCTCACCCACACCCGGGAGGGGCGGACCAACGCGTACCGCATCGTCCCGGGGACCATCCTGCGGCATCCGGCCGAGGCCGGCATGACCGTCGAGGCGCTGCTTTCCGCCCTCGCGCAGCACGACGCGCAGCGTGACGGACAGCGCGACGGACAGCCACGTTCGCCCGGCTCGGTCTCGTCGTAGGTACGCGCCTGTTTCGGCACGTGCGGTGCGGGAAGCCGCAGAGATGAGTGCTTCGGACAGGAGGCACGTCCGTGGGAGCCGGTGTACGCCGGATCGCGGGTGTGTTTCGCCTGCTCAGTGCGTGCTCGCTCCCATGGGGACCGTCCGGTCGACATCCCCTGGAGGGAGTTGTGAGCACCATGGACTCAGTCACCAGGAAGCGCCATCCGCACGACGACGCACCGCGCACGGCCGCGGCCTTCGCACGTCTTTCGCACCTGTCGGACGGACCGGAACGGGACGCCCTGCGCGACGAGCTCGTCCAGGCCTGGCTGCCCATGGCGGAACGTATCGCCGGCCGCTACCGGGGGAAGGGCGAGCCCTTCGAGGACCTGCGCCAAGTGGCGGCGCTCGGTCTCGTCAAGGCCGTCGACGGCTACGACTCCGATCGCGGTCACGCTTTCGAGAGCTATGCCGTCCCGACCGTCACCGGCGAGATCAAGCGCCACTTCCGCGACCACATGTGGGCCCTGCATGTCCCACGGCGTATCCAGGAACTCCGCAACAAGGTGCGCGTCGCCCTGCAGGACCTGTCCGCGACGGGTGCGGAGCGGCGTCCGGGCATCGCCGAGATCGCCGCGTACACGCAACTGAGCGAGGAGGACGTACGGGCCGGTCTGGAGGCGCTGGACAGCTACGCCGCCCTCTCGCTCGACGCCGAGTCGCCGGGCGGTGACGCCACGGTGACGCTCGCCGACCTGCTGGGGGAGCGGGACGCGGGTTTCGACCTGGTCGTCGACCGGGAAGCGGTCAAACCGGCCCTGCGCACCCTGCCCGAGCGTGAACGCACGATCCTCTACCTGCGTTTCTTCCGAGGCATGACGCAGAGCCGCATAGCGGAGCAGCTCGGTGTCTCCCAGATGCACGTCTCCCGGCTGATCAGCAGCTCCTGCGCCACCGTGCGCGAGAAGGTGCTCGCCGACGCCGCCTAGTGCGCCGGGAGCCTGGGCCGGCCGCCCCTCGGGACTGCTCCCGGGGCGGCCGGTGGCGGGCTCACTGCCGAACCCTCCCGGGAGCGGTTGGGCAGTTGGCCGCCTCCTTCGGACTACCGGGCTGGGCCCGCTTCAAACAACCAGGGGGATGGCTGTCCGGTCCGGCAACAGTCCGAGGGGCACATGAAGGACACCGGCCTGTACGGGGTCGATGCCGAGACACGACCCGTTTTCCGGGCGGACCGCTCCAGCCGGCCGATCCTCGACCAGACCGCGGACAGGTGAACGACGATGGTCATGGCGCTGCTCGAACGACCCAGCCGGTTCAATGAGTTTGAAGCACGGCCTGCAAGATGTTCCTCACCCCACTGTGCGAGTCCCTGCACGAGCTGTTCGGGCACCTCTGTGGCCGGACCGTCGAGCACAGCGAAGAGATCCAGAACTGTCGGCGGGCTCACGACAGCAGCCGTCGCTCCTTGGCGACGGACACCGCCCCGGCACGTGTCTCCACCCCCAACTTGCCGTAGATCCGCCCGAGATGGGTCTTGACCGTCGCCTCGCTGATGAACAGGGCCCGGGCGATGTCCCGGTTGCCCAGGCCGCGGGCCAGCTGGCCGAGGATCTCCCGCTCGCGCTCGGACAGGGTGGGGTGCGGGTTGCGCATCCGGGCCATGAGGCGGTCGGCCACCGGCGCCGAGAGTGCCGTACGACCGGATGCGGCGCTGTGGATCGCCGTGAACAGTTCCTCGGGGCGTTCGGCCTTGAGGAGGTACCCCGTGGCGCCCGCCTCGACGGCGCGGGTGATGTCGGCGTCCGTGTCGAACATGGTGAGGACGAGGACGCGAGGGCCTCCGTCGGCGGTCAGTTCTCCGATGGCCGTCACTCCGTCCATGCCGTCGCCGAGTTGGAGGTCCATCAGCACCACGTCGGGACGGACCCGGGCGGTGAGAGCGAGGGCCTCCTCGCCGCTGCCGGCCTCGCCGACCACCTCGATGCCGTCGGCGCTGGACAGCAGCGCACGCAGCCCGGCCCGTACGACGGCGTGGTCGTCGCACAGCAACAGACGTACGGGTGCGGGTGTGGTCACGGGACGAGCTCCTCACGGGGATCACGGACGACGGGTACGGCGACCGACACGACCGTGCCCTCGCCGGAGGCGGACTCCACGCTCAGCGTGCCGCCCGACTGCCGGGCCCGGATCCGCATCGCGGGCAGACCGTGGCCGCGCGCCCGGCCGGGTGCGGAGACCGGGGGTGAAGTGGCGTCGAAACCGCGGCCGTTGTCGGCGATGTCCAGGGAGATCTGGTCGTCCAGCCAGGTCAGGGTCAGCGCGGCCCGGGTGGCGGCAGCGTGCTCGCGCACGTTGGCCAACGCGCCCTGGGCGATGCGCAGCAGGGCCGCCGCGGTCTGCTCGGGCAGCGGGCCCGGATCGCCGTCGAGCCGGAACTCCACCGCCAGGCCCGGACCGCTCTCCCGCTCGGCGAGCGCACCGAGCGCCGCCGGCAGGGAGTGCTCGACGAGGTCGGCCGGTGCCAGGTCGTGGACGAAGCGGCGCGCCTCGGCGAGACCCCGGGAGGTGATCTCGGCGGCCTTGAGGATGTGCCCGTGAGCCGCTTCCGGGTCCGTCCGCCACACCCGCTCGGCGGCCTGCAACAGCATCTGCTGGCTGGACAGGCCCTGTGCGAGGGTGTCGTGGATCTCCGTGGCCAGCCGCTGCCGTTCCGCCAGGACACCGGCCCGCCGCTCGGTGGCCGCGAGGTCGCGGCGGGTGCGCACCAGGTCGTCGATCAGGATCCGCTGGCGGACCGCCTGCCGCTGCAACTGCACCAGCACGGCGGTGGCGACCGCCGCGAGTGCCGGCGGGGCGACGACCATGTTGGGGTTGAGCGCGCCGTCGGCCACCCGTATCTCGGAGGCGACGACGAGTGCGGTGAGTACGGTCGCCAGTGGCACCGCGAACCGTGCCGGAAGCGCGTACAGGCCGCCGAACAACAGGGGCATCGCACACCAGGTGGCACTCGGCGCGAGGGCGAGCAGCACGGTCCAGACCGCGAATACCGAGGCCAGCCAGGCGAGATGACGCGCGGTGGGTGCCGAACCCGGGCGCGGCGCCGGTGCCAGGAACTGCCCCAGGACGTACAGCAGGCAGAAGGCCGCGTACAGCGCCAGGACCCAGTCGGTGCGTGCCCCGCCCTGGTCGCGGGTCAGGAAGCGTACGAACGAGGAACCGAGCAGCAGGAAGAACGCGGCGTGCACCACCGCGGGCAACAGCCGTTCGTCCGGACCGATGTGTCCCGTCCTCCGTCGTTTCCTCTCCCGTTCCGTGTGTCCCGTACTCCGTGGTCCGGTGTGTCCCATCCTCCGTGTCTAACGCGACGGACGGGGCCGCGCATCAACCGATCGGCTGACATCCGGATCACCCGAACCGCCCCCGGATCAGCGCCCCTTGACCGAGCCGGAGACCCCGCCGCCGCACCGAGGCTGGCATCAACACCCGCCACCCACCTCGGAGATCGGAAGGCGACGACCTCGTGCCCACCAAGAACCTCACCGCCAACCGCGCGGCCCTCGGCCACCGCATCGCCTACGCCCTGCGCCACCCCGACCGCGTCCCCCGCCATCTGGCCCGTGCCACCCGGGACGCCTGGCTGCGCCACCGCCACCCGGACCACGTCTCGTACTACCGCGCCGTGATGCGGTCCGACACCCGGGCCGACCCGGACGCGGCGGTCGGCAGCGCCAGCCGTGAACGCTGGCTCGCCCTGGGCGCGATGCAGTTCGACTACCTCCTTGGCCACGGTCTGCGCCCCGAGCACCGCATGCTGGAGATCGGCTGCGGAAACCTGCGCGGCGGCTGGCGCTTCATCCGTCACCTCGACCCCGGGCACTACTACGGCATCGACATCTCGCCCGACATCCTGGCCGCGGCACAGGACACGCTCGTAGAGATGGGCCTGCAGAAACAACTCCCCGTCCTCACCCCCGTACATGACCTGACCCTGCGCTTCCTGCCCGACGCGCACTTCGACGTCGTCCACGCGCACAGCGTGTTCTCGCACTCCCCGCTGCCGGTCATCGAGGAATGCCTCGCCAACGTCGGCCGTGTTCTGGCACCGGGCGGCTGGTTCGACTTCACCTTCGACCGCACGGAGGGCGAGGAACACCACGTGCTGCGCGAGGACTTCTACTACCGCACCGAGACCCTGGTCGCGCTGGCCGACCGGCACGGCCTGAAGGCCCGCTTCATGGAGGACTGGGAACAGCTTCCGCACGGTCAGTCGAAGCTCCGGGTGACTCACTGAGGCCCTGCACCTCAGCGGTCCGCTTCCGCAGGGGCGATCGACTCACGCTGGGCGGTCCGCGCGACGCGTGAGAGGAGGGTGCGCAGTCGGTCGGCGTCCTGGTCGCTCTGGTCGCTCGGATCGGCGAGGAGTCGTGCTCAGGCGGCGGACAGACCGCGTCGTACCTGGCCCCGTTCCTGCTGGTCGGAGCGCCGGGGACCGGCGTGGCCGCGCGCCGGCGGGGACCGATCGTGCTGGTCGGCGCGGGTGCGGCCCGTACGCCCGCTCCGGTCGGCGCGGTCTGCGGCGCCTCCAGGCGGGTGCGGAGATCCTGACCCGTTACTGGGCCACTGATTTCGGCCTGTCGGGCGCGCGGGTCACCTCCGTGTCGCCGGACCCTGTTCACACCGGAGGCGCTTCGGCGATGCCCGGCGAGCGTGCCGCGCTCCGGGACAGGACCAACGTGCCGGCCGGGCGGGCGACCCGAGTGAGATCGCCGACATCGTGTCGTTCCTGGCCGGCCCGGCCAGCAGTTACGTCAACGGATCCATCCTGTTCGCCGACGGCGGCGAACTAGCGTGATGCCCGGCTGAGCGGACCGTCCACGCGTCCTCACGCCGCGGTCCGGCGGTCGTCGCGGTCGGCCCGGGCCGCGGTGATCAGGGCGTCGAGCGAGTCGCGGGTGCGCAGCAACTCCGTGATGTGGGCGGAGAGTCGGTCGCGCTCCTGGGCCATGCGTTCCAGTGCGGCGGCGGAGTTCTCGTCGCTGGGCGCGTCGCGGCACGGCATCAGTTCCATGATGGTGCGACTGGACAGCCCGGCCACGTACAGGCGCTGGATGAAGTCGACCCGCTCGATGTCGTGCTCCGTGAAGTGGCGCTGCCCGCCGCCGCTGCGGGTGCTGACGAGCAGTCCCTGCTCCTCGTAGTAGCGCAGTGAGCGGACACTCACTCCGGTGCGCGCCGCGAGTTCGCCGATCCGCATCTCAACTCTCCTGACGGTGACCCGGGTTCGGGACTTGCAGCTCACATTGATGTCAGGTTTTAGCGTACCGGTCGGGCCCGCTCTCCCCGGGCCTTCGATACGGAACGTACGAAGGAGTCCCCGCATGACCACGCTGTTCGACCGTCACCGCCTCGGCGGTCTGGAGCTGCCCAACCGGCTGGTGATGGCCCCGATGACCCGGGGACGGGCCGCGGCCGGGAGCCTCGCGACATCGTCCATGGCGGTCTACTACGCCCAGCGGGCCAGCGCCGGACTGATCGTCACCGAGGGGGTGCAACCCAGTCTGGTCGGGCAGTCCAACCCGGGCACCCCGGGTCTGTACACCGACGAACAGGTGGCCTCTTGGCGGCCCGTCACCGACGCCGTGCACGCCAACGGCGGGCGGATCTTCGCCCAGATCATGCACGGCGGCCGGGTCTCGCACCCCGACACCACCGGCCTGACGCCGGTCGGACCCTCCGCCGTCGCCGCGACCGGCGAGGTGTTCACCCCGACGGGGCCGCAAGCCGCGCCGGTGCCGCGCGCCCTGGGCCTTGCCGAGGTGCCCGACCACGCGCGCTCGTACGCCGAAGCCGCCCGGCACGGGATCGACGCCGGCTTCGACGGCGTCGAACTGCACGGCGCGAACGGCTACTTGATCTCACAGTTCCTGTCGTCCAACGCCAACCTGCGCACCGATTCCTACGGCGGCCCGGTCGCCCACCGCATCCGCTTCGCCGTCGAGGCGGTCGCCGCCACGGTCGACGCCGTGGGTGCGGCCCGCACCGCGATCAGGCTGTCCCCCGGCGGCACCTTCTGGGGCGTCGAGGAGAGGGAAGTGCCGGAACTGTACGCGGCTCTGCTCGCCGAACTCGCCCGCTTCGACCTCGCCTACGTCCACCTGGAGGCGACCGCCGAGGAGGAGGTGCTGGTCGGGCTGCGCCACGCGTGGCCGGGGAACCTGGTCGTCAACCCGGTGCTCCCGATGGGCCCCAAGCAGACCGACCGCGCCGCCGCCGACCACTGGCTCGCCCTGGGCGCGGACCTGATCAGCTTCGGCCGCGCCTTCCTCGCCAACCCCGACCTCGTCGAACGCCTCCGCACCGGCCTGCCGCTCGCGCCCGCCGACCCGGCCACGTACTACCAGGGCGGCGACACGGGCTATCTCACCTACCCCGCCTACCAGTACGTCGCCTGACCGCACACGATGGACGGGGAACACCGATGAACACGCCGAACACGCTCCAGGACGAAGTCCGGACGACCGTCATCATCGCCGGGCGGGTCTTGGTCCCGGCCGAGGACGTCGAGACGTTCGTCGCCGAGGCGCGGGCGACGTCGTATCCTCTCGCCGCCGCGAACCCGGGGAACGTGATGATCTCGTTCTGTGTCGAGGACGCGGCGACCGGAAGTGTCACCGTGCTCGAACAGTGGGCGTCCCAGGAAGCCCTCGACCGGCATGTGGGCACCCCGGAGATCACGGCCCTCCTCGCCAAGTGGGGCCCGCGCATACGCAACGAGGTACGCAGATTCGACGCCGGCGAGCAGGATCCCCGGGCCTGAGCCGCCTTCGGCGACGGGCGCAACCCGCTCCCGTCGAACCCTGAGTCCGGCACGACCCGGGTTCGGGCCGTGCCGGGCATTACCGGCGATACCGGCGCCCCCGCGATCCGGTCGCGCCGGTCTCGTCCTCCGGTTCCAGGGTTTCCTGGTGCGCGGGCCACGCCGGGGCGGCGGCGTCAGCGGCCTTCGTGCAGCCGTGACCTCCGTGCCACCAGGAAGACCAGCGTGCCGCCCGCCACCAGCAGGACGGCGATGCCCGCCCGCAGCAGGGATCCGTCGGTGCCCGTGGCGGCGAGGCCGCCGCCGGTCGTCGCCCCGCTGCTGGTTCCCGCCCCGGAGCCGGACGGGCTCGCGGTGGCGGTGGCCGTGGCCGACGGGGACGCGGAGGCGCTGGGCGACGGGCTGGACGTCGCCGAGCCGGTGGCCATCACCGTGATCGCCGCGGTGTCGTTCGCCGTGTCGTCGTCACGGTTGGGGTACTCGGAGTTCTCCACCGCCCGCACGCTGCCCCGCGCGCCGGGGACGACCCGGTCGATGCGCACCGTGAACTCCTGGGTCACGGAGTCGCCCGGCTTGAAGTCCGTGCTGGCGATGTCGCAGGTGTAGCTCTTCGCGCCGGCCTTGCGCGGTGTGCAGTTCCACAGCGGTCCGGGGTCGCCCTGCTCGTCGGGGCCCGGGACGCCGGTGATGGTGGTGCCGGCGGGCGGGGTCACCACGAACGTGCCGGAGTTGTCGGCGTCCATCCACCGGAAGTTCATCCAGCCCGGCCCGTTGTTCCGCACGCCCAGGGTGATGCTCACCGTCTCGCCGACCTTGCCCTGGACCGTGTCGCCGAGCGCCTGGTAGTCGGCGTGCTGGGTGGTGGCGAAGGTGCCGTACCCGGAGCCGGTGAATCCGGAGCCGGAGGCGAGGGACTTCAGGCCGAGCGGCGCGCCGGTGCCGGTCCCGGGGAAGTCGGACGGGTCGAAGGAATCGGGCGCGGTGCCGCCGACCGGCCACACGACGTAGGTGTCGTAGCCGTACATCGTGTCCTTGGCGGCGGTGTAGCGCAGCGGCGCGTCCGTCTCGTAGGCCGCGCCGGGCGCGACCGGGGTGTCGAACCGGCACCAGGCGCCGGCCTCGGGCCGGTCCGCGTAGTGACAGTTGGAGTGGTCACGGGCGAGAGAGACGCCTTCGGAGTCCTGCACCAGCAGCATGACGCTCTTGTCCGCGGGGGCTGCGCCGGTGTTGGTGAAGGCCGGGGTGCGCTCGAAGACGGCGCCGGGCGCGATGTCCTTCAGCGACGGGTAGGACCGGGCGACGAGCTTCGGCCCGCCGACCAGGACATCCGTCTTCCCCGTCACGGTGGCCGCGTCGGAGGCGGTGGCGGTGTAGGTGATGGCACCGGTGTCGCCCGCCTTGGCGGCCGCGGTGGGCTTCAGGAAGAACGGGTCGCTCGACTCCTTGCCCGACAGCGGGCCCACGTCGCACCTCACCTTCAGGGTGCCGGTGCTCACGCAGTCCCCCGTGACCACCATCGTCGCCTTCCCGGCGAGGGACGAGGCGTCGACCGTGACCGAGACGTCATGGGCGTCCCCGCCCGAGGCGGTGATGCCGAGGTGCAGGTTCGGGCCTTCTCCCGCGGTGGGGAGGTAGTAGTTCTCCTGGGTGTCCAGGACGAGCGTCGTCGCGGCGGCATGTGCGGCCGGGGTCGTGACCGCCATGGCGGCGGCCACGAAAGCGGCGGCCGCCGCTGTTCGCCATCTTCTGCTTGTCGTCAGCACGCTACGTGGACACGTCAGAACACCGGAAGGTTGCGCGCGGGTGGCCGCCGGCTGACGTTCGGGTGCTCAGGGATCCTCCCGTGGAGCACCCGAAGCGCCGTCGCCCGGGCTGCGGTTCCGCTGCCGGACATGGGGTGCCGCACGCCGAGGGGATTGACACAGCAGTAGATTGAAATGTGGTGTTGTGTCCTGGCGGGGTGCGCATCGAGACGGCCTGCACGGCCGGCTTAGGGAAGTGATCCCGGTGACCGATGATTGGGGCGACCCGGGCCTGGTCACGGCGCGGGCCCGCGAGCGGTTGCTGTCCGGCGAGGTCGTCCTGGGGGGCCCGCGCGGTGCCATCCTGAGCTCGTGGCAGCGGTGTCAGCTGCTGGCCGTCAACCCCGACGGATGGGCCCCGCCCTACGAGGCCGACCTGGACCTGGACGACGCCTTGGTCCACGCGGCCGGGCCGACGCTCGACTGGCTGCAGTCCCGGATCACCGGCACCCGGGCACGTGTCTCACTGGCGGACAGCCGGGGGAGGAAACTTCTGCGCCGCGTCGGCGAGCCGTCCCTGGCAGGCCGTCTCGACGCCGTCTCGGACGCCCCCGGGTTCTGTTTCGCCGAACACACGGTCGGCACCAACGCCATCGGCCTGGCACTGGTCGAACGGCGTCCCTGCCGCGTCTTGGGCGCGGAGCACTTCACCGAGCACATCCAGCGCGACGCCTGCGTGAGCGTGCCGATCCGCAACCCGCTCGACGGGCACCTGGAAGGGGTCATCGACTTCGCGTGCGACGTGGCCGATATCACCCCGGAGGTCGAGTACCTCATGTACGAGGCGGGTCACGCGATCGAACGGCGGATCCTGGAGCAGGCGAGCGAACGCGAACGTGCCCTGCTGCGGACGTATGTGGCAGCCGAACGGCGGGTGCACGCACTGGCCCACTCCGCGGGAACGGCGGTGGCCCCTGGCGCGCCGACCGGCGGCGGGGGAGGGCACGAGCCCCCGCCGATCCTGCGGGAGAAGGCCGCCGAGCTCGTCGGGGCGGGCCGCCGGGCCGCCCTGGAAGTGCCGCTGGGACACGGTCTGACCGCCACGCTGCTGTGCAGACCGCTGGTGACCCCCTCCGGGGTGGCCGGGTTCGCCGTGGAGGCCCTCTATCCGGAAGGCCCCCTCCAGCGCGTCACGTCCGGTACGCCGGACACCGCTGGAGCGGGGCAGCCCGGCGGTCCGCGGCGGGCGAGCGCCGACACCGCACCGGGACCGCGGCAGCGCCGTCCGGACCCGGCGTCGTACCCGATGGCCGGTACATCCGGCATACCCGACGCCAGCGGGTCGGCTGCTGCCCGCCGCACCACGGGCGTACAGCTGATCAGCGTGGGAGAACAGGGAATCGGCCGCCTCGCGGTGGCGTCGCGGCGACGCCTCAGGCTGTTGATCGAGGCCGCCGCGCGCATCGGCACCACCCTCGACGTGACGCGTACCGCGGAGGAACTCGTCCGGGCTGCCGTGCCCGAACTCGCCGACCTGGCCATGGTGGACCTGGCGGAGCCCGTCCTGCGCGGGGAGGAGCCGGACAGCGCGATCGGGGCCGGCACCCTGCTGCGCCGCACCGCCCTGCACGGGTTCCACGAAGGACTCTCCCTGTACCCGGTGGGTCATGTGGCCGGCTTCCTGGCCACCACTCCGCAGGCACGCTGTCTGGCCGCCGGCCGAGCCGTACTGGAGGCCGACCTGCGCGCCGCCCCGGGCTGGAAGGCGCAGGATCCCGAGCGCGTCGAGCGGATCCTCGCCCGGGGGATCCACTCGCTGATCACCGTTCCGCTGATCGCCCGGGGCGTCACCCTGGGCGTGGCCAGCTTCTACCGGCGGACCCAGCCGGAACCGTACGAGGAGGACGACGCGGCCCTGGCCTCGGAGCTCGCCACGCGTGCCGCGCTGTGCCTCGACAACGCCCGCCGCTACACCCGCGAACGTGCCACCGCGCTCACCCTGCAGCGCAGCCTCCTGCCCCGTGACCTTCCCGAACAGAGCGCGGTCGAGGTCGCCCACCGCTATCTGCCCGCCCAGGCCGATGTGGGCGGCGACTGGTTCGACGTCATCCCGCTGTCCGGGGCCCGTGTCGCCCTCGTCGTGGGTGACGTCGTCGGCCACGGCCTGCACGCCGCGGTCACCATGGGTCGACTGCGCACCGCGGTCCACAGCTTCGCCACCCTCGACCTCGCCCCGGACGAACTCCTCGCCCGCCTCGACGACCTCGTCATCGACTTCGACCGGAGCCGCACGGGCGGACCGGACGACGCCGAGATCATCGGTGCCACCTGCCTGTACGCCGTCTACGACCCGGTCTCCCAGTCCTGCACGCTGGCCCGCGCTGCCCATCCGCCGCCCGTAGTGGTGCACCCCGACGGCACGGTGGAAACCCCCGACCTGCCCGCCGGTCCGCCCCTCGGCCTGGGCGGACTGCCCTTCGAAACAGGCGAGTTGCACCTCCCCGAGGGCAGTCGGCTCGTGCTCTACAGCGACGGGCTCATCGAGGACCGCGACCGGGACGTCGACGACAGCCTCGCCCTCCTGCACCGGGCGCTGGCCCGCCCCGACCGGACCCCGGAACAGACGTGCCGGGCCGTCCTGGACGCGCTCCCCACCCCGCACAGCAGCGACGACGTCACCCTGCTCGTCGCCCGCACCCGCGCGCTTCCGCCCGCGAACATCGCGCGCTGGGACGTACCGGCCGATCCCGCCGCCGTCTCCGACATCCGCGCCGCAGCCCTGCGCCGACTGTCCGAGTGGGGACTCGACGAAGCCGCCTTCACCACCGAACTCGTCCTCAGCGAACTGGTCTCCAACGCCATCCGGCACGCCAAGGGCCCCATCCAGGTGCGGCTCCTCCGCGACCGCACGCTGATCTGCGAGGTCTACGACGGCAGCAGCACCGCACCCCACCTGCGCCATGCCGCCGACACCGACGAGGGCGGGCGCGGTCTGTTCCTGGTCGCTCAGCTTGCCGACCGCTGGGGCACTCGCTACACCGCCCACGGCAAGGTCATCTGGGCCTCGCAGCCCCTCGGCCGAGACGTCTGATACGTCCGACACGACCGAAGACGGCCGACGCGGCTGACATATACGTGCTCGCGGCAGTTGTCCGAATCGAAACATCCGCTCGGCGGCCTCTGGGGTGATGGCGGTCCGCGATCGCCCAGGCCAACGGCACCGCGTACGGGCTGGGTGCCGGCATCTTCACCAGCGACGTCAGCGGCGTGGTCCGCGCGATCCGGGAGAAGGAAGCTCCCCGTGAGTGTGTCCCGTCCCGAACCCACCACACGGCTGACCGTGGCCCGGGCCGTCGTCTCCTGTCTCTCCCACCAGTACAGCGACGCCGACTGTGAACGGCGGCGGCTGATCCCGGCCACCTGCGGCATCTTCGGCCACGGCAACGTCGCGGGACTCGGGCAGGCGCTCGACCAGTTCTCGGACCGGATGCCGTTCGTCCAGGGCCGCAACGAACAGGCCCTCGTCCACCTGGCCACCGGCTACGCCAAGCACGCCCGGCGCCACGCCACCCTCGCCATCACCGCCTCGATCCCCCCCCGTGACAGATGCCTCGCCCGACTGACCGCCGGGGCGTCGTCCGGGTCGTTGCCGCTGGTCGTACGTCCCCCTCATGGTTCCGTAAGCCGGAGCCACTACACTCGCCTCCCCTGACCGCTCACGCGTGCGCGGTCGGCTCCCGCTACCGCGGGCATTCATTCATCGGGGGAGACCCATGCGGGATCCAGGAGTGTCAGGGCCGGACATCGGCACGGCTTTCGAGCGCCTCCTGGGCCGGGCGCTGGATTCCGGGCGGGTCAGGGAGGCGCTGGGCCGCTCCTGCGGGAAGCTCGACCGCGAGTGCCTGCGGACGCGCGCGCTCCGGGAGCGCGTCGCGATCGCCGAGGCGGCCGCGGCCGAGTACCGCGAGTATGTGGAGGCCGGCGGCCGGCAGGACGCCCGTGGGGACTCCGGAGCCCCGGCCGCGGCCGGGAAGCGGGGCGGTGGCTGGCTGATGGCCGCACTCGTCTTCGTGGCCGTCGTCGCCGTCGCGTTGCTGGCACTCGGATTCGCGCTGCGGGCCTTTGTCGGGAGGCCCTACGTCGGCGACGGCGTGATGACGGCGGGGGTGCTCATCGGCGCCGTGGCCGCCGGCGCGATCGTGGGCGACCTCGTCTGGTCGTGGAAGGCGTCGGCCCGCGACCGCCAGGGCGCGGACGACGTGTCGTCCGGCGAGGGAACGGCCGAGGGCGGCTGGATACAGGAGGAGTGGGAACTCGCCCTGCTGGAATGGGGACTGGTGCCGTTCCTGCTCGACTGCATCGAGGAGCCGGGACTGCTCGAACAGGACAACCGGCCCGCGCGCTGACTCCTGCGGGCCGGTCGGTGCGTCAGGGGCTCGCGGCGCTGGACGGGTTCGTATCCGGTGTGTCCGCCGAGCTGTGGTCGGGGGAGAACAGCGCCACGCCGACCAGCAGCGCCCCGAGGAAGATCAGTACGGCGGCGACGGTGACCACCGTCCGCGAGGTCCGCGACGTCTGCGACCGGCGTCCGGCGGTGGCGCGGCCCCCCTCGCGCGGCCGGCGCCGCGTCCGGTGGGCGGGAGCGGCGGTGGCGGAGGTCGGGAAGGCGTACGTGGTCACGGAACCGGAAGCCGTGTTCGTCCTGGGCTCACCGAGCGTCTCCCTGGGGGTCGCACGGGGCGTCGGCCGGGGAGGCGGTGCGGCTGCGGGCAGGGGCTCGGGATGTCCTTTCCAGGCGCCGCTGGCGAACCAGTTGGCCGCCTGACCCGCCGTGGGGCGGTCCTCGGGCCGCTTGGCGAGCAGCCCGAGCAGGTAGTTCTCGAAGGCGGGCGGCAGTCCGACGCCCAGCTCCCGTGGTGGTACGGGGGCCGTGTCGAGGTGGTGGTGGAGGACGGCGATGGCGCTGCCGGCGCGGAACGGGGTTTGCCCGGTGAGGAGTTGGTAGAGCACGCAGCCCAGCGAGTAGACGTCGGACGGCGGCCCGGCGGGCTTGCCGAGGGCACGCTCGGGGGCGATGTACAGGCTCGTCCCGACGATCTGGCCGGTCGCGGTGAGCGCGCCACCGGGGTCGTTCATGAACTGCGCGATCCCGAAGTCGGCGATCTTCACGGATCCGTCGGCGTCGAGGAGCAGGTTGCCGGGCTTGATGTCCCGGTGCACGATGCCCTGTTCGTGCGCGGCGGCCATCCCGGCGGCCGAGTGGGCGGCGATACGGGCCACCTGCTCGGCCGGCAGGGATCCCGCCTGGGCGAGCACATGGGAGAGGCTGTCGCCCTGGACCAGTTCCATCACCAGGAACAGCCGGCCCTCCTGCTCGCCGAAGTCGAGGACTCCGACCACATGGGGGTGGCTGAGCCGGCCCGCCGTCTGCGCCTCCAGCCGGAAGCGGGCGGCGGCGGTGGGTTCCGAGTTCTGGGCGTGCAGGAGTTTGACGGCCACGGGTCTGCCGCCCACCTCGTCGTACGCCTGCCAGACCTCGCCCATCGCGCCGCGTCCGATGGCGACGTGCAGCCGGTACCGGCCCGCTATCAGCACCTGTTGTTTCATCCTCACGCAGTGAGACCGACTTGAACCGCTGCGGCTCATGTCCCTTTGCAGGAACGGGTGTTGGTGGGGAGGCCGCGGCTTCCCTACCCTACTGGCGGGTCGGGGGTGTTCGCCCACGATCGGGGATCGGCGGTCGGACCGACCGGGCCGGGCCGGGTCTCGGGGGCGGCTGACGGCATGTACCGCATGTACTTGTGCGCTGGAGGGCGGGTACACCCTGACCCTGGTGCGGGGAGTCTCGCCCGCGGAACTGATCGAGCGACATCACCTCGGTGTGGATGAGAATGTCAGGTGGCCGTGATTTCGAAGGGAAATGACGGCTGATAAGGTCTGGATTTATGAGCGGAAACATATATGTGGGGAATGCGGGCAAGGATGCTCCACTGGACAGCGGATGGCTTCTCGGTCATTTCAAGGCCGCCGACGACCCTCGCCACACCGACGCTGTGGAGGTCAAATGGGGAATTCATCCACAGGGGGACGAACGGCCGGAATGGGTGAGAGGTGACGAGCGGACCGCTCTTCTCGTGCTCGTCAGCGGCCGGTTCCGGGTGGAATTCCCGGAGCGCAGCGTTCTTCTGGAGCAGCAGGGGGATTACGTCGTGTGGGGTCCCGGAGTGGACCATTCCTGGTTCGCGGAAGAGGAATCCGTGCTGGTTACGGTTCGGTGGCCGTCCGTAGCCGGTTATGCGGTGACACGGGAATAGTGAAGGGGAATGGCCGTCGTCCGGGGTCCGGGGCTCATCAGGCGGCGGGCTCGGGAGCCGGGTTGCCGTAGTAGGCGTCGGGTCCGTGTTTGCGGGTGTAGTGGCGGGTCAG
>NZ_JBSFKO010000075.1:0-23070 GCF_053598575.1 Streptomyces sp. NPDC001100 | reverse complement strand
AGATGCATTCAACCCCGGCGTGAACGCCGGGGCTTTCTGCAAGAAACCCGGTAAGAAGGAGGTCAGCAACGGGGTGTAGGGCGGACTCCAGCACTGTCGCGATGCGGCGCCGGCCACCCCCGCGGCCAGGACCCTCGCGACCTGCTGATGCCGGGTTCGTTCTCC
Organism: Streptomyces sp. NPDC001100; assembly: GCF_053598575.1. NCBI lineage: Bacteria > Bacillati > Actinomycetota > Actinomycetes > Kitasatosporales > Streptomycetaceae > Streptomyces > Streptomyces sp. NPDC001100. The sequence continues at coordinate 22,905 of NZ_JBSFKO010000075.1, read as the reverse complement.
CCACCGACGGTGCCCGAAGGCGCCGAGTGGCTGGCGCCAGCTGGCCACATCCTCACACCGCACGCCCCCTCAGCCGCGCTGACGCCCCCGGGATCCCCGTTAGCCCTTCGTCGCGGGCTCCACCACGAACTGTCCGTTCACCGTTGGCCGCACCGCAAAGCCGAGTCGTCTTACGAGGTCACTGAGCGATGCGCCGCCGCGCAGTTGGCGATAGCTCTCGTTCCCGAGGGTGTCCGTGAGGGCCTTGCCCACCTGGAAGGAGGTGACATCAAGTCCGCCGGTCTCGGCAGCCAGCAGGTGGCCGATGACGAACCGGCTTGCCTCCTCCGGGCCGTCGGCATTCGCCAGCCGACGGGCCTCCTGGCGAATCTCCAGCGTCTCCACCGGGGGCCTCGGACGTGGCGCCTGTGAGGGTGAGAGCACTCGCACCGGACCAACCTGGGAGGACTGCGGCACCGCTGGGGGGGCCACCTCCGGGAGTCGTGCCTCGGCATTGCGGAACAACGTCTGTTCCTGTGCCAGTTCCACGCGCCAGGCCCTCAGTCCGTCATGGGCAAACCCGAGGTCGAACTCGACCGCCTTCCCCTGATGCTCGAAGTTGGTGAAGTCCTCACGGGGTACGAAGAACGCCTTCATGTCGCCGTCCTCCACAGCTACCTGCCCCGACCGCTGTCCTTCGATCTGCCGGACCACACCGCGGACGCGCTGACAGACCTGCTCGGAAAGCTGCCAGTCTCGGTTCGTGGGCCGGTACTCCCCGGGCTCCCTGAAATTCGCCAGACGCGCCGCCGCGTGGCCGTCGGACACGCCCTTCGCCACCCACTCGTAGTTCCACCGCCTGTCGCGGCCGGGGTTGAGCCGCGCGGCCTCGTTGCGGTGGCGCAGCGCCTCGTCCTGCGAGTACTCCTCCTGGTTGAGCCAGCGCAGGAAGTGCACGACGTACAGGTAGTAGCTGCACAACGGACTCGGACGCGATCCGGCGACGTTGGAGAGGCGTTCCAGAGCGGCGAGGTCGTCGTACTCCGGAAGTCTGCGGTAACAGCGGAACCACAACTCCACGTCATGGTCGGCGAGATCGCCACGCTCCTCGAACGCCGCGTCGAAGAACTCCACGACGGTCCGGAAGACCTCGGTGGGCGTGTCCTTCCAGTCTCGGCCCTGCTCCTTGAGGAACTCGCGGGCCAAGACCAGCGCCAGCCCCGAGCGACCGCGGGAGTTCACGATCACGTCGCGCCAGGCCCGGACCATTGTCTCGATCTCGCCATGTGCGATCTCGATCTCCTCGCGACAGCGCTGGAGGTACGAGCTGTCGGCGCTGTCGGGGCGTACCGACTCGCACTCGTCCAGCAGCGAGAGCGCCACCCTCAACTGCTCGTCCGCCCAGCTTCCGACGTCGCCGCCCGCGGTCAGGAGGTTGACGAGGCTCTTGTACAAGGAGACGCTGACCAGCTTGCTGAGAACCTTGACGATCATCTGGATCGCAGAGACGTAGTTGTGCTCGTCCTCCGGCTTGAGCTTGCGGGCCCTGGCGAACACTCCGAGCGCCGCGTTGTACCGGTCGCGTATGTGCTCGATGAGGGCGGCCTCGCGGCCGGCACCGGTGCTGAATTGGCGCAGACCCGCGTACACCCAATCCCGGTGCAGCATCCCCAGGGCGTGGAACTGCACGTGGTCCTGTTCATTGGAGAGTTCGATCGCCTGGTTGATGAACTTCTCCGCCTGCCCGTCCTCGTGCTTCTTGAAGTCCAGGTGGTAGCGAGCCAGGTGCAGCCAGTAGTGCGGCTCTTCGGAGCACCGGCGCGTGAGCTCCTGGAAGATTCGGTACGCCTGCTCCCGGCCAGGCTGCTGACCGGTGCCGAAGGCCATGGCTTCATCATTCCGCACGAATCGACGGTTCATCAGAGAAATCGGGCATAGCCGTATGGCCGATGCTTTCGACCATTACCGTACGAATGATCTCTCCAGGCGATCAAGCGGAGAGGCCCGCTCTTGGAACGGCACGACAACCCCTACTGGCGCCGGTGTCATCCCGTCCTGTCGTTTCCGACCGTGCCGCCCAACTCCTCGGCTTCAGGGAGTGCTCGCGCCGCCGAGCCGAGGCGCCGGAGTCCCGCCGCAGTTGCGTCGCCTGCCGCCTGTTCGTGATGACGTCGGCGCCAGTAGGGGTTGTCGTGCGGCAGCTCGCCGGAGACCCGGCCATACATGCCGAACGTCGCGATGAGCAACCCCATGACGAAACTGAACATCACGTCGGTCATGCCGAAGTCGAGGATGTTCGCGGGGCGATCCAGCACGAAGAGATGGAAAAATCCGCTCAGCACGAACAGCCCGCCCACCGCCATGTTGAGGGTCGAGGCGAAGTTGCCGCTGATCACAGCTCCGGCGAGCAGCGCCAGCCCCACCACGGTGGAGATGACGCTGAGCGCGACGTTGGTGGTCATGCCCGCGATCGTGTTGCCCGCCGTGCCGAAAGGGCTGAGGGCGTCGGCGAAGCCCAGGCCCGCGAAGGCGAGCAGGACGAGGCCGCGCAAGGCGGCACCGTAGCGGTAGACGGTCGCCAGGTGGTGATCAACGGGAAGTTCATCTCGTTGCTCCATGCATTTTTTTCACCTTACGTGGCGTACTTGGATGCATTTCTCCGTTATTTTTACCCGCTCGTCCGGACCGGCGACACCTCCCGACGCGACTGGGCCGCGCAGGCCGGAGGGCGTGCGGGGGCAGCCGTTCAGCGGCTCAGCCGGGCAAGTTCCTGGTTCATCTCGGCGAGGAAGCGGGCTACGACCGCCAGTTCGTCGGGGGTGAAGCGCTCGCATGCGGCTGCGGTGCTGTGGGCCAGCGGCCGGAAGTACTCACTGGCGACGCGTCGGCCCGCCGCCGCGTAGCGCAGGTGCACCACACGTCGGTCGTCGACCGCTCGCACGCGTTGGATGTGCCCGGCCTTCTCCAGCCGGTCGATGCAAGCGGTCACCGCACCGGACGTGAGACTGAGCCGCTCGCGCAGTCGGCCGGGCGTCATGGGCCCCTCGTCCATGTCGGCGTCGAGGATCGCGATCAGGGCCAGCACGTCGGTGAGGTGCAGTCCCTGCGCCTGGGCGAACTTGTGCGCGATGCGATTGAACTCGGCGTTCATTCCGCGCAGGAGCACAGCGAAGGACTGCAATCCCGTCGGGTCGTCTCCGGGCAGGGGCGACGAGGAGTTGTTGACGGGCATGGCCCCAGTATATGTTCTCTCAATCGTTGAGATACTTGATGATTGACTTAATTCCGCAGTAGGGATGCTCATGGGAACCACACAGCGCCGGGCCCGGTGGCTCGTACCGCTCGTCCTGCTCTTCGTCTGGCTGGGCACGGGCGCAACGCTCGGTCCTTACGCCGGGAAACTGGGCGAGGTGGCCACCAACGACCAGGCCGCGTTTCTGCCGCAGAGCGCCGAGTCGACCCGGGTGCTCAAGGCTCGGGAGGCGTTCGACCAGTCCGAGACCCTGCCGGCCATCGTGATCTGGACGGCGGACGGCAACCGGATCAGCAAGGCCCAGCAGACCGCCGCCACCCACGCGGTCAGTGCGCTCGCCGGAGAGCCTGGAGTGGTCGGCCGTCCCTCCCCCACCCTCCTCTCCGACGACGGACAGGCCATGCAGTCCGTCGTACAGCTGAAGTCCGACCTCGGTGAGACCCTTCCGGACGTCCTCAGCACGGTGCGCAAGGCGGTCCGGGGTGTGCCGACAGCCACCGCACAGATCGCGGGCCCGGCGGCGAACCAGGCAGATCTGGCTGACGCCTTCGGGGGCATCGACGGACTGCTGCTGGGGGTGGCGCTCGGCGCCGTTCTACTGATTCTGCTGCTCGTCTACCGGAGTGTCCTGCTGCCGTTCCTGATCATTCTCGGGGCGGTGTTCGCCCTGGGGCTGGCCTGCGCTGTCGTCTACGCGCTCGCGGACCGGGGCATCGTCCGGGTCGACGGGCAGGTGCAGGGCATTCTGTCCATCCTGGTGATCGGCGCCGCCACCGACTACGCGCTCCTACTGACCGCCCGCTTCCGCGAGGAACTCGCCGTTCGCGAGGACCGGACCGCCGCCGCGGTGGCCGCGGTACGACGCTCGTTCGGCGCGATCACGGCGAGCGCCGCCACCGTGGCGCTCGGACTGCTGGCCCTCCTCGCCAGCGACCTCACCAACAACCGTTCCCTCGGCCCGGTCGGCGCCATCGGCATCGTCTGCGCCGCGCTCTCCGCACTCACCTTCCTGCCGGCCGTGCTGGCGCTGCTGGGCGGTGCCGCCTACTGGCCTTCCCGGCCGAAGGCGTCGGACTCGTCCGTGGACGCGCACGGCCTGTGGGGGCGGGTCGGCGCAGCCGTGGACGCCCGACCGCGCCGGACCTGGGTGGTGACCGCACTCCTCCTTGCCGTCTTCGCGGCCTTCTCGCCCTCCCTGTCCGCCAAGGGCGTCCCACTCGACGAGATCTTCGTGAACGACTCACCCTCGGTCGCGGCCCAGAAGACGCTCGGGCAGCACTTTCCCGGCGGATCCGGCAACCCGGCTGTCGTCATCGCCGACGCCGACCGGACAGCTCAGGTGACTGCCGTGGCCAGGAACACCAAGGGCGTGGCATCAGCCGGCACCGTCTCCGCCTCGGGACGGCCCGACGCCGGTGCGCCGCTCGTCGTCGACGGCCGGGTGCGGATCGACGCCGTCCTGGAGGCGGCGGCCGACAGCGACGCCGCCAAGGAGACCGTCGCCCGGCTGCGCACGAACCTGCACGCCGTGTCCGGGGCCGACGCCCTGGTCGGCGGGTACACGGCACAGCAGTACGACACCCAGCGGACCGCCGCACGCGACCGCACGGTCATCGTGCCCATCGTGCTCGGCATCATCCTGCTGATCCTGATGCTCCTGCTGCGCTCGCTGCTGGTACCGCTGCTGCTGGTGGCCACCGTCGGGCTCAACTTCCTGGCGACGCTCGGGGTGTCGGCGCTCGTCTTCGAGCACACTCTCGGCTTCAGCGGCACGGACGCCTCGGTGCCGCTGTACGGGTTCGTGTTCCTGGTGGCACTCGGCGTCGACTACAACATCTTCCTGATGTCCCGGGTACGGGAGGAGGCCCTCGTGCACGGCACACGGCGGGGCGTGCTGCGCGGGCTGACCACGACCGGCGGAGTGATCACCTCGGCCGGTGTGGTGCTCGCCGCGACGTTCGCGGCCCTGATGGTCATCCCGCTCGCCTTCCTGGTCCAGATCGCCTTCATCGTGGCCTTCGGTGTCCTCCTGGACACTTTCGTGGTCCGTTCGCTGCTGGTGCCCGCCCTCATGATCGACATCGGACCCCGGGCGTGGTGGCCGAGTTCCCTTGCCCGGGATACCACCGGACACGGGACCGGGCCGAAACCTCTGGCGTGACGACAGCGCTGTCCGTCGTACCGCCGTCGCGACCGGGGCAACACACTGCCTGGGCGGTGCGCCGACCCCGGAACCGGCCAGCAGTACTCCGAACTCATTGGCAGCGCGATCACCTTCGGACGTTCCGGGGGCCTACGCCTGATACCCACGGATGTTTTCGGACGAATGGTGCAACCGTCGGCCTGTGTCCGCACGAAGTGTTTGTAGAGGCGGCCGACGCCGAACCGGACGATGCACGACCCGGACACCGTGCCTGTGGACACCGTGCCTGTGGACAGGTATTCGGCCATGGCGCCGCAGGCAGCCGGGCCGACCCGTCGGGCCGCGACGCCCCGACGGACATGGTCACACCGTTGCGGAGATGATTCGGACGACGAAGCAACAGCGTCGGAGCATGCGCGTCGAGGCAAGATCGTGAGCGCGGACGGACAGCGGAACGCGACCGACCCCGCCGAGGGACACAGCGGCCACGGGCCCGAGCGGCTGCACTGCCTGGTCACCGGAGCATCCGGCTACGTCGGCGGACGCCTGGTACCGGAGCTGCTGAAGGCAGGCCACCGGGTACGCTGGCTGGCCCGTTCACCGGACAGACTCCGTGACCATCCCTGGACCGGCGACGCCGAGACGGTTCGCGGGGGAACGTCACGGACCCCGAGTCGGTCACCGCAGCCATGCGCGGCATCAACGTCGCCTACTACCTGGTGCACGCTCTCGGTTCCGGCGCCGATTTCGAGGACACCGACCGCCGCGCCGCGCACGTCTTCGCCGAGCAGGCACGGGCCGCCGGTGTCCGACGGATCGTCTATCTCGGCGGACTCACCCCGAGGGGCGTGCCCGAAAGCTCGCTGTCCCCCAACTGCGTTCCCGGGCCGAGGTGGGACGGATCTTCCTGGAGGCGCCGATGCCCGCCACCGTACTGCGGGCAACGGTCGTCATCGGCTCCGGATCGGCCTCCTTCGAAATCCTGCGCTACCTCACCGAGCTGGGTGCACAGCCGCACCCAACCCATCGGGGTGCGGGACGTGCTGCGCTACCCCGTCGGCTCGGCGACCATGCCGGACGACGTCAGCCGGACGTTCGACATTCGAGCGGCGGGTGGCCCTTCACAGCCCTGCGATTCCGGCCCGTTGTGCCTGCAGCTCCGAGCGGACGAGTTCTAGGAGGCGGCCTGCCCAGTTGCGGCCGCGTCCGGCGTTGTCCCCCCAGAAGCCCGAGTCGGCGTCGTCGTAGATCACGGTGGCGTCGTTCGTGGTCAGCAGGATCTCAGCCAGGTCGGGGTGCTGGTCGTACTTCGCGCGCAGTAGGGCCGCCATTACCGCGGTGCGGGCGTGCTGCCAGCCCTCACGCTGTGCTGCCGCAGTCGCGGACTTGCGTGCGGCGGCAAGGGACTCTGCCGTGGCGATCACGGTCCGGACCTCGGGGTCAGCGACTGACAGCGCCCAGTAGGCGTGGGCTGCAGATGGGTAGCTAACCTCGCCAACGACGATCGGGGCCGGGTAGTCGTTGCGCAAGCCCCGGAATCCCGGGGCATCGACCGGTTTGCTGGGATACGTGTGGTATAGCTTGATCGCCGGGGCGAAGGAGGTCACTGGTCCGTCTGCCGGGACGTGTGCGGCCCGTTCAGCGGCCCATCGCGCCCGTTCCTCGAAGTAGGCGACGGCACTGTCGTAGTCCTCCTGCATGATCGGCCCATCGGCCGGTATGTACGTTTCGCCGCCGGGTCCCGCCACGAGCACCCGCAGCGGCCAGTCTTTGCTGTCCATGTCGCCCAGTGCGTAGCGGCGCTGCGAGATCGGGATGGCCAGGAAGGCATTGCGGGCTGCGGCGCGGTTTTCCTCGGTCCGGTCGGCGAGGAAGGTGTCGACGGCGGCGAGGCATCGGCCCGTCGAATCCGGGCGCCCGTTGAGTTGGTCGATGGTGTCTCGTATCTCGGCGACCAGCAGGTCGGGAGTGAGGTGGCTGTGGGGCTCGCTGAAGGTCCAGCTGGCCAGTTCGAACGCGGATGCCTTGGCGCCGTCCGGCAAGGTGGTGGCTACCCAGCCGCTGCGGAGCTTGTTCTGGAACTCCTCAAGGGTGACCAGTTCCCAGCAGTCGATGAGCCCGTCAGCGTAGATGAACAGGTCGGTGAGGAAGTGCGTGCCTCCGTTGCGGATGAAGGCGTGGCGCCAGGTGCCGGGTATGCGAACGCCGTCCACCGTGCGGTGAGTGGTCTTGTTGCCGATCATCCGGCGATTGTGTCGCAGCTGCCGCTGCGGGGTCGGGGAATAGTAACCGTGCCGCGCGTCTCCGAGCGCAGATCGGCAGCCGCCCAGCGGCACGCTGACACCGTCCGGTTCGTGCTGTTCGAGGCACGTCCGGCCGGTCTGACTTTCGTACAGCTCGTCAGATCCAGCCAGCTGTCGCCCCATCAGGCCCGTTCGGGCCTGGCCTGTCTGCGGGACACCATCACCGAACGCGGCTGGCCTCCCCTGATCTGGACCCGGCCGGACGGCTACAAGTTCTGCGCCGACCCCGCCGAACTCCAGGCATACGAGGTCGCGATCATCCGCGGCAAGCTCACTGAGATCCGCCGCTTCATTACCGGCACCGTCGCCCCGCACGCCGCTCTCCAGCCCATGGGGCGGCGGATCAAACACCTGAACACCCAGCTCAACTCGGTCGAGTCCACGCTCGATGTGATCGCTGACTTCACCGACGCCTGACCTCTTCAAGACCCTCGAACGCTCCCACCAGAGCACAGGGACGAAACCCAAGGATCTTCCTCAAGCGGCTTGACGCGATATAGCAGCCTCGGGCGACGCCCTGACCGATGACGGGCCGGTCTGCGGGGCTGCTGCTCCAGCCCTACCCGCCTATGCGGGGTCTGCAGGCAGATGCCGTCCTGGCCTGCTGTCGCCCGACGACGGACAGGCCCCGTGCCAGGCTTTCCAATCCGTGGAAGGAATTCTTCGACAGGCACCTGCCGGGCGATGACAGTGGAGATCACACTGTCAGTGATTCCGAGGTGATCAGCGATGACGACTCAGGCAACAGCACCGGTCAGGGCAGCCGAACACAAAGAACTCCGCCGCGCGTTCTCGCTGTTCCCCTCCGGGGTCACCGCGGTCGCCGCGCTCGTCGACGGGTCTCCGGTCGGTCTGGCCGCGAGTTCGTTCACGACTGTCTCCCTGGACCCGCCACTGGTGAGCGTCGCGTTCGGGAACCAGTCGCGGACCTGGGCGCGGCTGCGCGAGGTGAGGCAACTCGGCATCAGCGTCCTGGCGTACCAGCACGCGGACTACGCGCGCGTGCTGGCCGGGCCCGGCGACCGGTTCGCCGGCGCCGACTGGACCGCCACACCCGAGGGCGCGGTGCACATCGGAGGCAGCGCACTGATACTGAGCTGCTCGATCGCCGGACTCACCACGATCGGGGACCACGAGGTCGCGTTCCTCCTCGTGGAAGACGCGCATGCGCAGTCGGCCGTCGAACCGCTGCTGTTCCACCACAGCAGGTTCCGCCGCGTGACCGACCGCATGTAGTGAGTGCGCGTGACCGACCGCATGTAGTGAACCGCCCGATTGCCTGGTTACCATCAGGAATATCTGAGGTGGACGTACTGGGAGTCTCGATGGCGCAGAAGCCCGGCGGCGAGTCCAACAGCCACGTCGGGCGCGTGTTCGGCCTGATGGATCTCCTCGGCGCGGAAACCTCGCCGCTCACGCTCAGCGAGCTGGCGCGCCGCGCGGACCTGCCGATCTCGACGGCGCATCGGCTGCTGGGCGAACTCGTCGCGTGGGGCGGCGTGGAGCGCACCGAGTCGGGGACTTACCGGCTGGGAGAGAAGATCTGGCGCCTCGGCGTGTCCTCGGCCTGGGAGCGCGAGCTGCGCAGGACCGCCCTCCCGTTCGCCAATGAACTCGCCGCGCGCACCGGGGCGGCCGTCGCGCTGAGCACGATGATCGGCGACCGGCTCGTGTGCATCGACACCGTGCGCGGCAAGCTCGACAGCATCCGCCTGACGCACGCGGGCGACGAACTCCCGCTGTTCGCGACCAGCGCGGGCAAGCTGTTGATGTCGACGGTGGACAAGACCGCGCTCTCCGAAGCGCTCCGTACGCGCCTGGAGAGGCACACGCCGTACACCCAGATCCTGCCGCGCCTGGTCGTGGCGCAGGTCGAAGCCGCGCGACAGGCCGGATACGCCATCGCCCGCGCGGAGAGCTCCCCCGGGCAGTCCTCGCTCTCCGTGCCCGTGGCGACCGGGATCGACCGCACTCCGATGGCGCTGACCGCGCTGGTCCCCGCGTCCGACGCGCACCTCCCGCGGCTGATCCCCCCGCTGCGGGAGTACGCCCAGCTGATCTCCCGGGAGATCGCGAACCCCAGCTGATCATCCGGGGCCTTTCCGCATACTGGAAAGATCTCCTCGACGCCCTCCCGCCTGCCGCGCACAGTGATCGAAAGGTCACGAACACCGGGAAGCGGAAAGGCCGTCTCATGTCTCTGGAACTAGGCATCTTCGACTCGTTCGATCTCGCCCACGGCGGTGTCGGGGAACTGCTCGACGACCGGTTCCGCTTCGCGCAGGAGGTCGAGCGGCTGGGGTTCGGGCACTATCACGTGACCGAGCACCACGGCACGCCGCTCTCGGTCGTGCCGTCGCCCAACCTCTTCGTCGCGGCCCTGAGCCGGATCACCAGCACGCTGCGCATCGGCACCCTGGTGAACGTCCTGCCCGCCTACGAGCCGTTCCGCCTGGCCGAGGAGATCGCCGCGCTGGACCAACTCTCGCACGGCAGGCTCGACTTCGGCGTCGGCCCCGGTGTCAGCCCACTGGAACTCGGCATTCTGGGCGTCCAGGGCGATCAGGCCCGTGCGATCTACGAGGAGACGCTCACGGCGGTGACGACGGCGCTGCGCACCGGCCGGATGAAGCATCGCGGAACCCTGCTGCGCGATTACGACGCGGCGCTGTCCGTGCTCCCGGTCCAGAGCCCGTACCCGCAACTGTGGTACGCCTCCGGCAGCGCGGCCACCGCGGAGTGGGCGGCATCCAACGGCATCAACTTCGTCACACGCTGGGAGAACGGCCGGGTCGCCGAGGTGGGCAACACCTTCTGGACGACCTGGGAGAAGCACCGCGCCGACGAGGACCGGCTCAACCCCATCACCGGCCGGCCGCGTCTCGGCATCTCCAGCCCCGTCGTGATCGCGGGCAGCCGGGCCGAGGCGGAGGACCTCTTCCACCGCGCGAGCGCCCTGTTCCAGCAGCGCATCCTGCACCTGTGGCACGAGAACAACGACCACCGGCTGGACGGTGTCTTCTCCGCCGAGAAGATGCTCGCCAAGGGCAACGCGTTCGTCGGCACCGCGGACTCCGTGCGCGACGAGATCGTGGCGCAGGTCGAGGCGTCCGGCATCAACTACCTCGAACTGTCGATCATCTTCGGCGACATCGGGCTCGCCGAAGCCACCGCCACCGCCAGGGCCGTCGCCGACCACGTCGCCCCGGCAGCCCGCGAGGCCGCACAGAAGACGCTGAGCCTCCGAGGAGTCCCGGTCGCATGACGAAAGGCACCACGATGCGTGTGCGCGTCGAATCAGGAGAACTCGAAGGGACCGTCGAGGACGGTGTGGCCGCGTTCCTCGGTGTTCCCTATGCGGCCGGTCCTACGGGCGGATCGCGGTTCCTCCCGCCCACCCTGCCGCCCAGGTGGGAGGGTGTCAGGCCGGCGACCCGATTCGGGGCGGCCGCACCGCAGCCGGGAAGCCTTCGAGCTCGGACGGTCCTCGGCCGGTCCGGACCCTCCGGCCCCGACTACCTCGTACTCAACGTATGGTCACCACAGTCGGACCGGCGAGCGAATCTGCCGGTGCTCGTATGGATTCACGGCGGCGGGTTCACCAACGGATCGGGCGACGTACCCGCATTGCGTGGAGCGACGCTCGCCAAAGACACCGAGACCGTCGTCGTCACCGTCAACTACCGGCTCGGCCCGCTCGGCTTCGCCTGGCACCCCGAACTGACCGGCGACCACGCCAACCTCGGCCTGCTCGACCAGAGGGCCGCGCTCGACTGGGTCGGCCGCAACATCACCGCGTTCGGCGGCGATCCCAGCCGTGTCACCCTGGCCGGGGATTCGGCAGGCGCGATGAGCGCGGCCATACAGTCCGTACTGCCCGGCGCCGACACACGGATCGCCACACTGTCCCTGCACAGCGGAATCCCCCGCCTCACCGAACCGGACCCCGCAGCCGACGTCGTGCAGCGCCTGGCCGCACAACTCGACGTACCCGTCCGACAGCTGGCAGAGCTCGACGACAGTGCTCTGATCGCCGCCGCGTCCGCGATCGCCCCGACCCACCGCTTCGGGCCTGTCGCCGCGGGCGAACTCGCAGACGGCCTCCCCGCGCCCTCCGCGATCCCGACCAGGCTCAACACGACATCCGACGAGGGCACGTTCTTCGTGCTCGACGAACGCTCCCCGCGCCGGCTGACGTCGACCGAGGCCGAAGCCCTCGCCGTGGCGATGCTGCCCGGCGACGGCCACCGCCGCTACAAGGAAGCGGCCCTCTCACTCCCGCCGGCCAGAGCGGACGACCCGCACTGGGCGCTGTCCGCCGCCGTGACCAGCGCCCTTTTCGAGGAACCCGCCGACGCCTGGGCCGGCGCCGCACCAGGCCTCGTCTGGCGCACCCGCTACAGCCGCCCCGCGACCGTATGGGACGGCTGGCTCGGCGCCACCCACACCCTCGACGTGCCCGTACTGTTCGGCAACCATCGCCACCCCGAACTCGCCCGCCTCTACGCAGGCGATGAAGGAATCGACGATGTCTCCATCCGCCTACGACGCGACATGCGAGCCTTCCTCTACGGTCACCCGGTGACGACAGAGCGACCGGACGAGGATCACAGCGAACCTGTCAAGTCAGCTGAGACAGCTTGAGAAGCCGTATCTCAACCGAACGTGATCGCTTGATTTCCTCTGGTCAGGCATGGTGTAGCTCGCAATGAGGGAGGGATGCGGCGTCTTGTTTCGGCTCCGTGATCGAGGGGTGCGCGATGGCATCGGTGCTGGGAATGCTGGAGGAGCGGGAGACAGCGGCCCGGGTGCGGGTGGAGGGTCTGCGGGAGGAAGTCGCGCGGCTGTCCGGGGTGTTGGAGGCCCCTCAGATTGAGGGGCCGACGCGGACGGCCGGCAGCACTCGTTGCTGTGGCCGGGACCAGGATGGGCAGGTGATCGGAGGCCGCCTGCCAGGACGGGCTCACGGGCACCCGCGCGGACTCGAACGCGGCCGCGGCGATGCGGTGTCCGTACTGGGCGCTGACGCCGGCAAAGGCGTGCGTGGTATCCAGGAGCGCTTGCTGCTCCCAGGCGGTCGTTGGGCTGCAGCAGCTCATCGACGCTGCGGCGGCCGCTGCCCGTTCCGCTTCGTCCGTGTCAGCACTCAGGACGCCGGGACACCGGAGTTGCGGTGACGAGCGGGTCGCGGTCGCGAAGGACGTCGCGTCGTGCGCTCAGTGCGCGTCGCCGGCTCCGGAGGCGGCGACGTCAGGAACGCGCGTCGGCCGTGCGCCGTCGGGGCGGCTCGGACCCTACGGTCCACACGTACGTCGCGGCGCATGACCGGCCACTACCGCAAGCTCGGCATGGACGTCGGCATCAGTGCGGTGCTCCGCGTCCAGGGGCCTGAACTCGTCCCCTCGTCATGCGTCTCCTCCTCGTGGTGGATCGGTCTGCCCGACCCGGTCAGGGGTGTGCCCGTTCCGCCCCGTCGGGTGGCGATGATCTCCGCCGCGATGGACAGGGCCGTCTCCTCGGGTGTGCGGGCGCCGAGATCGAGGCCGATCGGCGACCTCAGCCGGGCCAACTCCCCGTCGGTCAGGCCCGCTTCCCGCAGCCGTCTTTCCCGGTCGGTGTGCGTACGCCGTGAGCCCAGCGCGCCGACGAACGCAGCCGGCATCCGCAGTGCCGCTTCCAGCAGGGGCACGTCGAACTTGGCATCGTGGGTGAGCACGCACAGCACCGTGCGCGCGTCGGTCACGGTGCCGCGCAGGTAACGGTGCGGCCAGTCGACGACGACGTCGTCGGCCTCGGGGAAGCGGGTCGTGGTGGCGAACACGGGGCGGGCGTCGCACACGGTGACGTGGTAGCCGAGGAACTTGCCCACCCGTACGAGTGCCGCGGCGAAGTCGATCGCCCCGAAGACGATCAGGCGGGGCGGAGGGACACTCGACTCGACGAGCAAGGTCAGTCCGTCGGGGCAGCGCGAGCCGTCCTCCGACAGCTCGACCGTGCCGGTGCGTCCGGCGTCCAGCATGGCGCGGGCTTCTCCGGCCGCCGTACGGTCCAGTTCCGTGTGCCCGCCGAGTCCGCCTTCGTACGAGCTCGCCCGGGAGGGCCGGGACGGCTCCCCCACCGCTTCGCCCGGCCGCACCAGCAGGGCCGTGCCGAGGAGATCGGCGGGGCCGCGTACGACGCGGGCGAGGGCTGCCGGCTCGTTTCGGACGGCAGCCGACAGGGCCGACCGGAGCACTGGCCTCCCAGGCGCGTCCGTGCCGACCGGGGTGACCATGATGTCGATGATCCCGCCGCAGGTCAGACCGATCGCGAAGGCGTCCTCGTCGCTGTATCCGAACCGTTCGACGACCGTCTCGCCGTGCTGCAGCGCCTGGACGCAGAGGTCGTACACCGCTCCCTCCACGCAGCCGCCGGAGACGGAGCCGAGGACCGTGCCCTCGCTGTCGACGGCGAGGGCGGCGCCGGGGCCGCGCGGGGCGCTGCCGCCGACGGCCACGACGGTGGCGACGGCGAACGCGCGGCCCTCCTCCATCCAGCGGTGCAGGTCCCCGGCGAGGTCAAGCATGGACGCCTGCCATCAGGACGCGGTCGGGGCGGAGCGGCAGGTCCCGGTGGCGTACGCCGGTCGCGTGCCAGACCGCGTTGGCGACGGCCGCGGCGGCACCCACGATGCCGATCTCACCGATGCCCTTGATGCCGACCGGGTCGTCGGGGTCCGGGTCGTCGATCCAGTCCGCCTCGATGGCCGGAACGTCGGCGTGGGAGGCGACGTGGTAGCCGGCGAGGTCGGCGCCGTAGTGGCTGCCCAGGGCACGGTCGCGGACCGCCTCCTCGTGCAGGGCCATGGAGATGCCCCAGGTCATGCCGCCGACGAACTGGTTGCGGGCGGTGAGCGGGTTGACGATCCGACCGGCCGCGAAGATGCCGAGCATGCGGCGCACCCGGACCTCGCCGGTGGCGGGGTCGACGGCGACCTCGGCGAACTGGGCGCCGAAGGAGTGTCGTTCCGTCCTGGCGAGGGCGCCGAGAGCCTCCGTGGTGTCGGACCGTGCGGTGACCCCCTCCGGCGGGATGTCGGCACCGAGTGCGAGCCTCTCCCGCAGCTCCTGTGCGGCGGCCATGACCGCCCATGCCCAGGAGCGGGTGCCCATGGAGCCGCCGGCGATGAAAGCGGGGCCGAGGTCGCTGTCGCCGATGCGCACCCGGACGTGTTCCGTCGCGGTCTGAAGGGCGTCGGCGGCGATCAGGGTGAGTGCGGTCCGAGCGCCGGTGCCGATGTCGGCGGCGTTGATCCCCACGGTGAAGGTGCCGTCCGCCTCCGCCGTCACGGCCGCGGTGGACGGGCCGGCACCCGCCGGGAAGGATGCGGCCGCTGTGCCGGTGCCGAGCAGCCAGCGTCCCTCGCGGCGCAGGCCGGGGCGCGGGTCACGGTCGGCCCAGCCGAACCTGCGGGCGCCTTCCCTGAAACAGGCGATCAGGTTGCGGCCGCTGAACGGCAGCCCGGACACCGGGCCTGCTGCGGGGTCGTTGCGTGCGCGCAGTTCGATCGGGTCGAGACCGCACTTCTCGGCGAGTTCGTCGATCGCCGACTCCAGTGCGAACGATCCCGGCGCCTCGCCCGGCGCGCGCATGTACGTCGGGGTCGGCACGTCGAGCCGGACGAGCCGGTTGGCGGTGTGGTGGGCGTCGGCGCCGTACATGGTCCGGGCGGGACCGGCGGCCGATTCGATGAACTCGTGCACGGTGGAGGTGGCGCTGAGGGAACGGTGCTCCAGCGCGCGCAGCCGGCCGTCGGCATCGGCGCCGAGCCGCAGGCGCTGCCGGGTGGGGCTGCGGTAGCCCGTGAGGGAGAACATCTGACGGCGGGTCATGACCACGCGGACCGGGCGCTGCAGTTCGGTCGCGGCCATGACGGCGGCCACCTGGTGTGCGCGGATGCCCTTGCTGCCGAAGCCGCCGCCGACGTGTTCGGAGCGCACCCGGACAGCGGACGGGTCGAGCGAGAACATCTGCGCGAGTTCGCTCGCGACCCAGAAGGTGCCCTGGTTGGAGTCGACGACTTCGAGACGGCCGCCGTCCCAGCGGGCGGTCGCCGCGTGCGGCTCCATCATGGTGTGGTGCTCTTCCGGGGTGGTGTACTCGGCGTCAACGACGACCGCGGAAGTGGCGAGTTCGGTCTCCAGGTCGCCCTTCTCGATCACCGCCGGCCCATGGCTGTCGAGCGGGTACGCGTCGGGGTGCTCGCTGGTGAAGTCGACGTCGTGCGGCTCCTGTTCGTAGTGCACCACCAGCGCTTCGGCGGCCTCCCGGGCCTGTTCGGAGGTGTCGGCGACGACCAGCGCCACCGGCCAGCCCGCGTGCGGCACCCTGTGGTGCTGGAAAACGGCCGCGGTCGGGTCCGGAACGCCGAGCATACCGACGTACCCCGTCTCGACCCGCGGGGCGTTGCCGTGGTGCAGGACGGCTACCACACCGGGCATGGCGAGGACGTCGGCGGTGTCGATGGAGCGGATTCGGCCGCGGGTGACCGTGGACAGTACCAGCCAGCCGTACGCGAGGTCGGCGAACGGGATCTCGCCGGCGTAGCGGGCGGCTCCGGTGACCTTGTCGCGGCCCTCCACGCGGGTGTGTGCGGTGCCGACGGCGTTCTGGCGTGCCGTGGGGGCGGTGGTCATCGGGCGGCCTCCTCGGTCAGTTCGGTCAGCACGGCCACGACGAGGTTGCGCATGAGGGTCACCTTGTATGCGTTGTGCGGCAGCGGTTTCGCCGCGGCGAGTTCGGCGTCCGCGGCGGCGGCGAAGGATTCTGCGTCGGCAGGCGCTCCGGTGAGGACGCGTTCGGCCGCCGTCGCCCGCCACGGCCGGGATGCGACCGCCCCGAAGGCGAGGCGTACGTCGCGTACGACGCCGTCCCGGAGGTCGAGCGCGGCGGCGACGGAGCCGATGGCGAAGGCGTACGAGGCACGCTCGCGCACCTTGCGGTAGCGGGATCGGGCGGCCACCGGAGCGGGCGGCAGGGTGACGCCGGTGATCAGCGCGCCCGGCGGCAGCGCGGTCTCGCGGTGCGGGGTGTCACCGACCGGCAGGTAGAAGTCGGCGAGGGGCAATGCGCCGGGGCCGTCGGCGGTTTCGTACGACACGGCCGCGTCGAAGGCGGTCAGCGCGACGCCCATGTCCGAGGGGTGGGTGGCCACGCAGTGCTCGGAGGCACCCAGGATGGCGTGGTTGTGGTGCTCGCCCTCGATCGCGGGGCAACCGCTGCCGGGCATACGCTTGTTGCAGGGCTTGGTCACGTCGGCGAAGTAGCCGCAGCGGGTGCGTTGGAGCAGGTTGCCTCCGACGGTGGCCATGTTGCGCAGCTGGCCGGAGGCGCCGGCCAGTACCGCCTGTGCCAACGCCGGATAGCGGCGGCGGACCTCGGGGTGGGCGGCGAGGTTGCTGTTGGTGACGGTGGCGCCGATGCGCAGGCCGCCGTCCGCCGTCACCTCGATGCCGTCCAGGGGCAGTTCACGGACGTCGACCAGGCGGGTGGGCCGCTCGACACCGGTCTTCATCAGGTCGACGAGGTTGGTGCCGCCGCCGAGGAAGCGGGCGTCGGGGTCGGCGTCCAGCAGGGTCAGGGCCCCGGAGACGTCGAGGGCCCGGTCGTATGCGAACTCCCTCACGCTGCCGCCTCCCCGGTTTTCGCTTCCGCCGCCTGGGCCACGGCCTGGACGATCGACACGTACGCGCCGCAGCGGCACAGGTTCCCGCTCATCCGTTCCCGGATCTCCTCGGCGCTCAGCGGTGGTGGTCCAGCCTCGGGGCGGACGTCGTCGGTGGCGGCACTGGGCCAGCCGGCCGCGTGTTCCTCGATCACCGCGATCGCCGAGCAGATCTGGCCGGGGGTGCAGTAGCCGCACTGGTAGCCGTCCAGGTCGAGGAACGCCTGCTGCACCGGGTGCAGTCGGTCGCCCTCGGCCAGTCCCTCGATGGTGGTGACCTCGCGTCCGTCGGCGGCCACGGCGAGTTGCAGACAGGACACCGCCCGGCGTCCGTCGAGCAGTACCGTGCAGGCGCCGCACTGCCCCTGGTCGCAGCCCTTCTTGGTACCGGTCAGGTCGAGGCGCTCGCGCAGGGCGTCGAGCAGGGTGGTGCGGTGGTCGACGGGCAGACTGTGCTTCTCGCCGTTGATGTTCAGGGTGATGTCGCTGGACGTTGACGAGGCGGCTGGGGCCATGTTCAGCCTTCTTTCACGTGTCCCGGACACGTCGGGGCGTCAGTCCGACGCTAGAGTGAGCTCAAGCGGACAGCTGTCCGCTACCGGTCGAACGTAGTGGACAACTGTCCGGTTCTCAAGGACCGCTTTCGGACACAAGCCGGCGAGGAGGACGAGTGGGGCAGAGGAACGACCCGCGCCTGCGCTCGGACGCGCAACGCAACCGCGAACGCATCCTGGAAGTAGCCCTCACCGAGCTTTCCCGGGCAGCCGACATCCCGCTGAGCACGATTGCCAAGAAGGCAGGCGTCGGCCAGGGCACGTTCTACCGGAACTTCCCCAACCGCGAGACGCTCGTCCTGGAGCTCTACCGCCACGGAGTGCAGCAGATCGCCGACACCGCGCCCGTGCTGCTGGAGACCATGGAACCCGACCGCGCGCTGCGGGCGTGGATGGACCACCTCGCCCGGTTCGCGATGACCAAGGCCGGCCTGGCGGAGGCGATCCGCCAGGCCCTGAGCACCTCGTCCGGGAAGGCGGCGAAACCGGGCCACACCCCGGTGACCGAGGCTGCCGACCTCCTGCTCCACGCCTGCGAGGAGGCCGGCACGATCCGTCCCGGCGTCACCGCCGACGACTTCATGCTGGCCATCGCCGGCCTGTGGCAACTCGCCCCGCACGACAACTGGCAGCCGCAGGCGACGCGCCTGCTGGACATCGTCATGGACGGACTTCGCACGGGGGCACCCGGACGCCCGGGGTCGTCCGGCCGATCAAGCCGACGGTAGGCAATCACCGGACGCCCGTGGCTCACCGTCAGGCCGGGATGCGCCTGGTCACCCAGTGCGCGATGCACGCTCCGGCCGCACTCTCGAGATGGACAAGGTCGCGCTCGACGGACGCAGCCACTGGCACGACCTGACGCTCGACGCGGCTGTTGCCCTGGTCAGCCGCCATCGCGGAAGTCCCCCAGACCCGTGAGGATGAGCTCCAGCCCAAAGGAGAAGACCTCTTCGACAGGCACCGCCAACGCCTCCGCGATCAAGTGGACAGCGGGGAACTGTGCCGGATCCACGCCCCGCAGATCAGCGACCGACTCCTCGTCGCGCGGCCCACCGACGCCGTTCTCATGGTTGAGCTGTATCGCCAGGCCGAATACGTAGCGCGCCGGCGTCTCATACGCGCGCGTGGCCGGTGAGGCCTCGAACCCCGCCTTGAGCAGGACCGCAACACAGCGCTCCCGCAACGCCATCGAGTCACAAACCGACGAGACCATCGCCCCGACCGAACTCACCGCCTAGGCTCAAAGAAGAGATCACCGAGTGGCCGCCAATACACCACTCCAGCGGACGTGACCTCCTCAGCCGGTAGCTGGTCGCCGCGAAGGTCAGCCCGGTGCGGGCATTGGGGGGATTTCCCCATCGTGGGCGGGACTGTGGCTGCGTAAAGTCGCAGTGACTGATCACGATCCAACTCACCCAAACGGGGGAACTTCATGCGACGCCTGCAGACGCGTCTCCTTGCAGCAGCGGCTTTGGCTGCTCTCACCGTCGGCGGGCTCTCCGCGTGCTCGGTCCTCGACCAGAAGACCTTCGAGGACGATGCCAAGGTGCCCCAGAAGATCACCTCGATCCGTCTCGACAGCAGGAACGGCGGGGTGCAGGTGGACTCCTCGGCGGACATTTCAACGACCTCCGTGCACCGCAAGGTCAACTACCGCGGTGACAAGCCGAGCGGCACCTCGTTCAGCGTCGAGAACGGCGTCCTGACGCTCTCCGGCTGCGGCAAGAACTGCGGCGTCGACTACGTCGTCAAGGTGCCCGCCGGTCTTGCGGTGACGGGAGGCACGTCCAACGGCAGCCTCACACTGAGCGATGTCGGCGTGGTCGACGTGCACACAAGCAACGGCGAGATCGCGGTGAACAAGGCGACGGGCCCGGTGAAGCTGCGCACGTCCAACGGTGACGTCCACGTCAAGGACGCCAAGGGCGGCGACATCGACACGCAGACGTCGAACGGCGAGGTGACGATCCAGACGGCCACCCCGCAGAACATCAAGGCCCGCACGACCAGCGGCAGCCTCACGGTCACGATCCCGTCCGCCAGCTACCAGATCTCAGCGAGCGACTCCCACGGCGACAAGAAGGTGGCGTTCAAGAACGACCCGTCAGGAAAGTACCGCTTGGATCTGTCGACAACGAACGGTGACTTGACTGTGGAGTCGGCAGGCCAGTGACCTTCTTCAGAGTGGCCGCTGATCACAGCCTTTTGACCGTCTCTCTTCCGGCAGCTTCATCTTCAGCTCGGACGGCGAGGTACTCGGCCCAGTCACGTCGGGCGTAGGCGACCCATCGGAGCGCTGTGTGGCGGTGCATCCCAGTCACGTCGGCGAGGATCGGGCTAGGGCGATCAGCAGCGAGAGCGGCCAGCGCCCCGTTGCGCGCGGTGCGAACCAGGATGCCGTACCGGTTGAGTTTCTGGGTCATGCCGTGCGTCGAGATCGGCTTGCCCGGGACCATGCCCGGGAAGAGCCACCGAGGTCCTGGGTGGGCTCGCGAGAGCTGCGGCCGAAGTTGGGGCTGTTCGGCAAGTTGCCGAAAGAGCTCGGCGAGCCGTGGAGGGAGCAGGACAGGGTGGCGGCCCAGAACCAGGTGGGCGTGCTTGATGCTGTTGGCGATCTTCATTCGTCCAAGTTTCGGTAGAGGCGCTGGAACTGGCTGGTCCGTCGGGGTGGCCGGGGTTGGACAGTGCCCGGTGGGAAGTGCCCGCCGAGTCGGACGATGTTGGTTCCGGCGGCGGTGAGGACGTGCTGGACGTGGGTCTTGGCGATCCCGTGGTAGCGGCAATGCCGCAGGCCGTGGGCGTGGACCGTCTCGGACACGGTGGCTTCGCAGCCGGCGCGGATCGCGTAGTGCTGCTGCCACTGCGGGGTGTCCTGCTCGCGCCGGACCCGGGTCTGGATCTCCTGCAGTTGCTGGGGCAGCAGGATGATGTGGCGGCCTCGCCCGTCGGCATTGCCGGTGCACTCCAACCGGTGGGGGCAGGCCCGGCAGGCGGGCTTGGGGAACAGGACGGACAGCCGCTCGTGCCTGTCACCAAGGGTCGGCTTCCACGGGGGGCTGGTGACTCCCCGGGGGCAAGTGAGGGTTTGTATCTCCCAGTTGGGGACGAAGTCCGCCTCGGTGAAGCCGGGATGTTCGCGGGCCCGAGGGTCGGGCGGACCGGCCCGGACAGCACGAAGCCGTGGGTGTGGGCCGCCAGGTGGATT
The DNA here is from genome assembly GCF_053598575.1 of Streptomyces sp. NPDC001100. Classification (NCBI taxonomy): domain Bacteria; kingdom Bacillati; phylum Actinomycetota; class Actinomycetes; order Kitasatosporales; family Streptomycetaceae; genus Streptomyces; species Streptomyces sp. NPDC001100. The sequence goes on along the minus strand of NZ_JBSFKO010000075.1, from coordinate 1,762 downwards.
GACTCGGGGGTGACATATCCAGCGTCGACGAAGTGCTCCAGGCCGGTGAAGCCCAGCCTGGCCAGTCCCTGGTGGATCACGTCGAGTGCATCGATGTCCTGCTCGGGCACCGGTTGATCATGACCTGCACGATCACGCGAGGGCCGTCGCCCCACAGGTTTCGGTCTGGTGGTCGCGACAGCCGATCCAGTGCTTCTTCCCGGCCGCGTCGAGCTTCTGGCAGTAGCGGGCCACGGGGTCATAAGGCGAGACGATCTCCATGCCGGCCCACGGGACGCTGGCCGTGTCGAGGTCCGGACGCCCTTCCGCCTCCGGCGGCAGTGCGGCCCTGCGGGCCATGTCACGCCTGCTCAGACGGTCCTTGTGGGACTTCGGGTCCCGCCAGCGCAACCGACCCGAGCCGTCGTGCTTTGCCGTCGACAGCGATCGCCCGCAGTCCGGGGCCGGCCGGGGTGGCGCGGGCGGTGAGGAAGGCGCCGATCGCCCGGTCCAGGGCGTCGCCGTCGAGCTGGACGAGCAGACGGCACAGGGTGTGGGGGTGTGGGACGGACACGGTGCCGGAGAGCGGGTCGGCGGGGAAGCCGAGAACTCGGCAGGCCCACGCAGGGACGTCGCCGATCCATTCCGTGATCGCGGTGAGCGAGCGGGCACCGGCCAGGACACTCGCCGCGGCCGCGGCGACCAGAGCGGACAACCGGTAGCGGCGGCCACGGACGCCTCGCGGGTCGGGCACCGGATCCAGGAAGCCGGACAGCGCGACCACGTCCGCCAGCGGGACCGGCGCGGCAGCCCGGCCCAGTTGGGCCGGCGCGGTGGGCATGAGAGAAGATGCAGGAGCAGGCACGGACTCGCCAGGTGTTCATGGGACTTCGACACTCACATGATCACTGAGACCGTGCCTGCGCTGCGTCCGCCCCCTGCCCGAACCGGGATGGCCCGTCCAAGGACGGGCCAGCACGACACTCCGACGAAACGTGATCATGCAACGGCCCCTGCGCCCAGGATCCTCACCCCGCCTCCCGGCGAGGGCTTGAGGATCTCGACCGCACGCACCGGCGGCGGAAAGTACGTCCCCGACCACATCCGATTCCAGATCTTGTATAAATTTCCCTTCAAATCCTTCTCGAACTCGTCGATGGACTGCCCGTCCACTCCCAGCGCACCTTTGTTCGCCTTCACTCCCTCGTATGCCTCCCAGACCTCCTGCTTCGAGATGTCGAACGGTTTGGCCGGTGACTTCAACGTGTCCATCAAGTTCCTCCCGGAGAACGTCCGGTTGTCCGGATACACAACGTCACGAATAGCCCGGCTCCTTCGCTCCACCCTCATTACAGGGGCTTCGTCACTACTACGGGCCGGTCCGCCAGCGCGCCCCGCGCCGGTACTCGATCCCTCACGGCTTCCACCGTCGAGGACACTCCCTGTTCCCCGCCCCTAGCAGGGCGGACGGTATCGGGGCACGCCTTCTCCTGTTCCATGTGGAAGCGGCAGATCGGGCTCACGTCGTCTGCATGCCGGACACCACCTGGCCAATAGGCGGGCACCCGCCAGGCTCTTCCCGAAGTTGTCGGTAAACCCCGGTTTTGACGTCGTCTCAACTCTTTCGACACTTCAGCGACGATTCACTCGCGTTCGTCTTCCCGATCCCCACCTGACGCCTCTTACGACGCCTTTCCTCATCGTTCACCACAACGGTCTTCAGCCAATGCAGCATGAGGTCGAGTAGCCGGGGGGAATTTCACCCCCCGGCCCTCACAGATCC
>NZ_JBSFKO010000074.1:0-23343 GCF_053598575.1 Streptomyces sp. NPDC001100 | reverse complement strand
CCCGAAGGCAGCCTGAGCCAGGAATCCCCCAGCTTCAGCTGGGGGAGGATGTCAAGATGTGTTGGGGGTCGTCGCGGCGGGACAGAGCGGCCGCCCCTTGGCTGGATGACACAGCGAGGCCGCTGACGATCAGCAGGGCGCAGGCGGTGACGGTGATGATTGAGCCATTGTCAACCTGGCGTTGTTGCTAGTCAGGGGGATTTGAGATCGACTCGCCTGGTTCAGGCAGGCCCGCCCTCGCCGGTCAGCTGCAGCCCCTTGCTGCGGGCCTGCTCGGGGAGCTGGTCGATCAGTTTCTGCTCGACCGTCGTGGCCTCCGGCGAGGGATCCGCCTGGTCATCGGCGTCCACGAACTCGGTCACGGTGTCAGTCACTTGATGTCTCTTCCATGATCATCAATTACACCGGTGAGCGTACAGACCCCACCGACGGCTGCGGATCGCGACCTGGATCACCGGCTTCTACAACGACCGTCGGCTACACAGCGTGTGTGGATATCAGAGTCCGATCGACTACGAACACGACCACCGGGCCAACTCCGCCTTGGAGCTGGCCGCTTAGAAGATCTCTACAGTTCGAGGGGATTGACAAGAGGAGCTACACCCACAGGCGCTTGGCTCCGAGAATGCCGCTAGTGCGTCAGGAGCCTGCGAACGTGTCGGCGCCGAGCACGGTCTGCAGGGCAAGCTTGTCGTGGCTCTCCGTGCCAGGTGTGGCGGTGAAGATGAGCAGGGACTGCCCTTGGTCGGGGTCGAGCAGTGTCTGGCAGTACAGGTCGATGCGTCCGGCCTCGGGGGGAACTTCAGAGGGACAGCCGTGCTGCTGTCGGGCGGCGCGACGATCGTGGTGGCCACGCGACGCCGGCGCGGCTCCCAGGCATAGCCACGCGCGCCGTCACAGACGTGCCGACGGGCGGCTCGCGAGTGTCACAAGGACCGTGCGAGCAGCCCGTCGGCCGTCGGGACTGCGGCTACTTGCCGAAGTACGCGTCGTGGATCGTGACGGCCGACGTGTTCCCCTTTTTGTCGGTGATCGTGTACCGGAACGAGATCGACTTGCGCTTGGCGGGGTTCTTGTAGGTGATGTGGCCGTGGCTGACCGCGGTCCTCGTCCAGTGCTTCCCGCCGTCGTAGGAGACGTACACGGCAAGGGCCTTGAGGTTGCGGCCGGCCGCCGAGCCCTGGACGGTCACGGGGACGGTGACCTTGCGGCGCGCGGGGGCGTGGCCGGTGAGGTCGGTGTGCGCGGCGATCCGCAGGACCGAGGCCGGCAGATCGGTCACGTCGGAGGTCTTCTTCGAGGTGAACGTCCAGGCCGCGTCGATGCGCGAGGAGACCCTGGCGACGCCGGGCGAGCGCTTCACCGTGGTCGTCAGCCGGTACGAGGCCTTTGCGGACGGGACGGTGAACGGTTTCTCACCGAACAACGGGTCGGTGTTGGCGCCGATCTTCCTGCCGTTGCGGTAGAGGGTGGTCCGCACCGAGGAGAAGTCCGATGAGCCCGCGTGACCGTCGCCGTCGGCGACCAGCGGGACCAGGCCGGCGATCGCGTTGCCCTCGCGGTAGAGGCCGTAGTCGGAGTTCAGCATGGGGGCGAACATCGCGTTGTCGAACGTCGTGGTGTAGGCCTTGCCGCCCTGGTAGATGCGCATGTCGCCGTCGATGTAGTGCGCCACGCCGACCGGGTAGCCCAACTCGTCGGGTTTGGGGCCGTACTGGTCGAAGGAGAGTGCCCAGGCGACACTGTTCCCGCCGGACACATGCAGGGTGCGGGTGCCCGGCAGCCGCTGGGTGATCGGCTCGATGAGGGTGATGCCGTACTCCGTCTCGCCGGACAGGGTGACCGCGCCGGTGCGGTTCGGGGCGGGGCTGCCGAGGTTCGCCTTGATCGTGGCCAGCTCGCTTGCCTTGTAGTGCTTGGTGAGCGGCTTGAACGTGCTTACGTCAGCGCCGGTGAGCACGTCGTACTCGGCGTTCGCGCCCTGTTCCCACTGACCGGCCCAGGTCTCCGACAGGCCCTGGACGGCCGGGCCGAGGTGGGCGATGCGCAGGTCGGCGAAGGATGTGGCATAGATGCTGAAATCGGTGCTCAGCGAATCGGACTCGTAGCCGATACCGGCGGCGACCGGCGTGGCGGACGCGTCCGGGACAGTGATGTCCGAGGCCTTCGTGGTGTTCAGGTCGATGGTGACGCTGACGTCCTTGTCGACCTTGAGGGACGGCCTGCTCAGCCAGTCGATGCCGTCCGCGTCGGAGGTGACGTCCCTGAGACTGACCGAGTCGAGCACGTACGTGCCCTTGGGCACTCGCATGGTGACTGTGTCGTCGGCGGTCTGGGAGTCGTACTCGTCACCGGAGCCGAGCCCTGCGAAGGCGATCAGGCTCGTGAGGTGGGTAGAGGTCTGCCCGGGCCGGTTCCGGTACTTCAGGGTCACGTTGTACGACTGCGGCTCGCGCTGCACGCCCATCGTCGATCGTACGGTCTGGCCGCCGCCGGTCGCGACGACGTATCCGGAGTAGGCACCGGTGGCAGTGCCCAGCTTGGTGTGCGCAGTGACGCCGACCGAGGCGGTACCGCCCGCCGGCACGGTCACCGAGCCGGCGCCCAGCGTGAAGAAACCCGCCGGGGCCTTCTTGCCGTCCGGGTCGACGGAGGTCGAGGAGAGCTTCAGAGTGAGGTCGGTGGTCCCGGTGTTGCGGTAGGTCAGCTGCTTGGTGACCGGACTGTCGTCGGTGTGAGGCCACCGCTGGACGCCGTAGGCCAGTGACGGCTGCTCGGCGAAGACGGTCTGCTTGATGGCCTTGTCGACGGCGATCCGGCCGGTGCCCTGCTGGTACGGCGTGTAGTCGCCCGCTTTGGCCGAGCCCATCAGCACCGCTTTGAGCTGGGCGTACCCCCAGTCGGGGTGCTCCTGCTTGAGGATCGCGGCGGCGCCCGCGACGTGCGGGGCCGCCATCGAGGTGCCCGAGATGGTCAGGTAGCCGGTCGGCTTCTCACCGACCTCCTGGTCGATGACGCTGCCCGGAGCAGCGGCGGCGGTGATGTTCACACCCGGCGCGGTGACGTCGGGCTTGACGGAGCCGTCGTAGACGGGGCCGGTGGAGGAGAAGTCGGCGATCCTGTCCTTGCCGTCCACCGCGCCGACGGTGAGCGCGTCAGGAGCGCTGCCCGGGGATCCGACGGTTCCGGTGCTGGAGTTGGGGCCCAGGTCGCCTTCGTTGCCGGAGGCGACCGCGAACAGGATGCCACTCTCCTCGGAGAGCTTGTCGACCTCGGCCTCGAGGGGGTCGATGCCGGGGTAGTCGGTGCCGCCCAGGCTCAGGTTGACGATGTCGGCACCCTGTTCGGCAGCCCAGTCCATGCCCGCGATGATGGCGGAGTCTTCGCCGGAGCCGTCGTCGCCCAGCACCTTGCCGTTGAGGATCTTCGCGCCCGGCGCGACGCCGGTGTACTTGCCGTCGGACTGGGCGCCGGTGCCCGCCGCGATGGACGCGGCGTGTGTGCCGTGGCCGTAGTGGTCGTCGGCGTCGGGCGAGTCGGTGAAGTTCTTGGAGGCGATCACCTGGTTCTTGAGGTCCGGGTGGTGGTAGTCGACGCCGGTGTCCAGGACGGCGATCTTGACTCCCTTCCCGGTGTAACCGGCCTTCCACGCGGTCGGTGCGCCGATCTGCGGCCCGGACTTGTCGTCGGATGCCTTGCGAACGGCGTCCAGCCAGACGTGCGCGACCCCCGGTGCGGCCTTGTCGTCCTCGGTAACCGCGTTCCACAGCCTGCCGGGATCCTGCTTCGGCGCCCGGACCGCCTCGGCGTCCAGGGACTTCAGGGTCCGGCGCACGGTGGCCGCGTCCCGTACGTCCTTGCGGGCGGCAGACGCCGTGCCCTTGAAACCGATGATGACCTTGACGCCGTCGTGCTGGTCCGTGCGGTTCGCCGTCTTGTTCAACTCCGTTATGTCGAACAGCCGTTGGTCGATCCGTCCGGAGGCGACGAGGGCGGCGGCGTCGGTCGGCACGACCAGGGTGTGGCCGCGGACGGTACGGGTCCGGAAGGGCACGTGCTCACGCCCCTCGGCCCGTCGCACACCGACGACCTTGCCTTTGGCGTCCACGGAGACCCGGTCGCCGGTGATGAGCGTGATGCTGTGGTCGGGGGTGAGGGCGCCCGGCGACACGGCCTCGGTAGCGGTCGCTCCGGCCTCCCCGGTCTGTACCAGGGCGAGGCCGGTGAGGGCCGTGGTGGTCGTCAGTGCCAGGCAGGCGCGTATCAGGTTGTTGGGCTTTCTCGGCAAGGTCTCTCCCTGTAGGCATCGTGTCGTTCGGTCTCGCTCACCATGAGGCGCACGAAGACGTTCCACTTCCCCAACTTGCTTTCAATTACAGATAGTTGACGATCGGGAGCGTTCCAGAACAGAAACGCCCCACAGCTATCGCCACTGCGGCTGCGCTGCCGTTGCCGGAGCGCGACGAGCCGACCCTCTCGGGGTGCCTACGGTCCCTCGGCGCTGATCAAGAGCGCCCAGGGCGGTTCCACCGCCGCCCTGATCACCGCAGTCGGCGTCGTCACCCGCTGCTGCCGGGCCTCGGTCCGGAACGGCGAGTTCACCCTGATGAGCAGCTGTTCCAGTTACTCAAGGGCGAGTAGGCCATGCCGACGCCGGGAGGTTCGGCCGCTGGCCGGGCACTGTGGCGACCAAGTCCGCGTCGCCCTGAAGGACGAACTCGGCTGGGCCGGATTCCAGGTCCGCTCCGACCGCACCATCCGCCGCCACCAAACTCTGGTCAACTGTGCCTTCCCCTTCTGCTGGGACCAGTGGTTCGCCCCATCCGGATCCTTGGATGCCACCGCGCCGGACCCCTGCCCCGACCAGAGGGCAGAGCCGGGGCCCAGCCATACCCCACCAGCTACCACCGCCCCGCTGGCCCAGTGCCTCACGCGCGATCCGGTCCTGGCTCACCCCCGCCATCACCCTCACCCCGTGGTGGCGAGTCCGGACGGACACGGACCCACCCTCCGGGCTCCAGGCCCTGATCGCCGCGGTGACCACCAGACACAGCATTGCCCTCCACCTCCGGATTTAACGAACTACCGGTAGTACTGCCGTTACTACCCTCGCGACTGGCAGCTGCCGATTTACTGGAGGATGATCAGGCACGCAAAGGGTCCGGCGAGTTCGCTGACCACGAGCGTCGGAATTTCGTGCCGCGAGATAGCGGTACCGCCCTGCTTGCGGCTGGCCTCGGAGCACCGCAGAACCCGAACCGGAGACCACCAAAAAGCCATCGCACAACCAAATCCGAGGCTTAGGAACTACAATGATCACGAAGCCCGCGCCTGCTCTGGTATGCACCCCGACCGGTCACGACCCGCCCAACCGCACGCCCCCGGAATTTGAAATTTCCCTGGCCTGACCGGCTACCTCACAGCATAAGATCCGCACACAAAAAGGTGCGATCAAGCATAACTGCACACGGAATTGAGTTAGTTACCACGGGCACCGTTAGCATCTAAATCGCCGGGTTCACGCAGCTCGACTCAATCCATGTGCACCCTCTCAGAAAATCCCTCCCCTAGAAGAGCGACAGGCATTCATGAGTATGGCAACCAACGTTCCAATGGCCGACGTACGCGACATGTATGTCGCGCACACCGTGTTCCGCCGCGAGTTCGGCCTCACCCCGGGACTCATACGCGGTGTCAGCGACGGCGACACCACACGCTCCCAAATTGTGGCAGCGCATGTCGACATCGTCCTCGGGATGTTGCTGACCCACCACGAGGGCGAGGACCTGCTGGTGTGGCCCAGGCTGCTAGAGCGTGTCAGCGAGGAGATGGCTCCGGTGGTCCACCTGATGGAGGAGCACCACGGAAGGATGCACGCTCTTTGCGACGAACTGATCGCGCAGCTGAAGTCCTGGCGTTCCAACGCCCTCTCGGCCGAGGGCGAAACGGTCGCCACCACCTGCGAACGGCTCAACGAGGTCCTTTTCGAGCACATGGGCCTTGAGGAGGAGAAGATCCTGCCGCTCGCGGCGAAGTACATCACCTCCAAGGAGTGGCACGAGTTCGCCGAGCACGCTCTGGCCCAGACACCCAAGAAGAACCTGCCGCTGGGCCTCGGACTGGCGCTTTACGAAGGCGATCCCGAGGTCATGAAGGGCGTCCTGAAGGGCGCTCCTCTTCCCCTCCGTCTCATCATGCCCGTCATCAGCCGCCGCCTCTTCCGGTCTCATGCGAAAAAGGTCCACGGCACGCCTACCCCGCCCCGCGCGAGCGCCTGACGTGAAGGACGAGCACGAGTTCTCCCGACGCGGGGGGACTGCCGCCTGACGCTTCCGTCGGCCTGCGGCCCCGGCCCTGACCCGGGCTCCGCGACCATCTCGTCGCCGGACTGGATCTCCGTCATCGCCTCCCGGGTGATCCCCCAGGGCCCCGTCGAGTGCCCAGATCTTCCCGGCTTGGGGTGTTGATCTTGGTGGTGGGTCCCGGAAGCAGGTGAACACGGCGCCTGTGGATCATGTAGTTCTCTACGCTGCAAGATCCACGAAGGTGCCGTGTTCGTTCCTCCATCATTCCCTGTCGCTGTCCCCATGCCTCATGCGCCCTGTCTGGAAGGCCTCGGCGAGGGTGCCGCCAAGGAGCAAGTCCGCTGCCTGGTCGCCGAGTTCGAGTCGGTCTGTGATCCGAGGGGGGCTTGCGGAGTGCGGTACCGGCTCTCCTCGCTGCTGGCCCTGGTGGTCTGCGCGATGACCCCGTCCGACCACGACTCGATCACCGCGGCGGCGGAGTGGCGCCGGCGTGCGACGCCGGAGGAACTGGCCGCCCTCGGGCTGCCCTACCTCCCACTCCTTGGCCGCTACCGGGTGCCGGCTCCTCATCCTGTGTAGTCCGGGTCCGGTCCGAACCGTCCTCCCGGCTCTCGCAACGGTCACACCTTCCTTTCACGAACCCTCTCCAGGCCCTTCGACGCCACCTGCTTCAGCAGTTGTTCGCCATTGCTGTTTGAGGCACAAGCCCGTCCGCGCCGACTACCTCGACAGCGTCGTCTGGGACCACATCATCGGCGTGATCGCCGACCCGCACCTGATCCGGTCCGAGATCGACAAGCGGCTGGACCGCGCCCGCACCAGCGACCCCGCCACCCGCCAGCGCAGCCGACTCGAACTGGCCCTGGCCAAGGCCACGGAAACGATCACGCGCATGATCGAAGCGTTCCAGGAACAGCTGATCACCCTCGATGAACTGCGAGCCAGGATGCCCGGCCTGCGGTCAGACGTAGGCCTCGGCGAGGGTGACGGCACGCTGGTCGCGGACCTCCTCGGCGGTGCCGAAATGTACGCTGGCCGGTGTGTGCCAGCCGATGCCCGAATGACGGTGCTCGTGGTTGTAGTACGCGATGAACGCCTCGAACCACTCACGGGCATGGGCCAGCGAGGCGAACCGTTCGGGGTAGTCGGACATGTACTTCGTGGTCTTGAAGTGGGCCTCGCTGTAGGGGTTGTCGTTGGAGGTATTCGGCCGCGAGTGCGACCGGGTGACGCCGAGGTCGATCAGCAGCTGGGAGACCTTCTTGCTCGTCATCGAGGTGCCGCGGTCCGCGTGGACGGTCTCGGGCACGATGCCGTTGCGTTTGATGGTCTCGCGGATCAACTCCTCGGCCCGCAGCGCTGATTCGGCCCGCTCGAAGGTGTGGCCGACGACGTAGCGGCTGAAGATGTCGATGATGACGTAGGCGTGATACCAGATGCCCTTGGCCGGTCCGTCCGCCTTGGTGATGTCCCAGGTGAACACCTGCGAGGGCCCGGTGGCGACCAGCACGGGCACCGTCTTCGCCGGGTGGGTGGCCTGGCGGCGGCGCTCGCCGGACTGCCCCTTCTCGCGCAGGATCCGGTACATCGTGAAGACGGCACAGCAGTAACGCCCGCATCCAGCTCGCGGGCCCAGATCTGCGCGGGCGGCATCTCGGCGTACTCGTCGCTGTTCATCATCTCCAGGACCGCCGCCCGCTCATCGGGTGTGAGGGATGAGGGCTGGACTTGCGGTTTTCTGGGTTTTCGCTCGGTCCGGGGCCGCAGCCGGCGGTAGTGGGTGGCCCGGGAGCGGCCGGTCAGCCGGCACGCGGCCGTGATGCCCAGTTCGCCCTGGACACCGGTGAACGCGTCGTCGACCACCGGTTCGGCGGCAGCGTTCAGTCCGCGCTCTCGGAGATCATTTCCAAGAGCGCGAGTGCTGAGATGTGAATCCGGGGTCCCACGGGCATCTTTGAGCGCGGCCCGTGGCGGGGCCGCGCTCGTGTCGAGCCCAGTTCAGGCGGGCCCGGTTCCTGCGGGTCCGATGGTGACGTCGAAACCGAGGGCTTCGAGCTGGGCGGTCAGCCGCCTGGCGCGTTGCTCGGGGCTGAATCGCCTTGCTGCCCAGTCGGGGCCCAACTCTCGTTAGGGCACATGATCGTGGACGATGTGCCAGTAGGCCACGACGATGTCGTGGCGAGTTGCACCGAGCGCCTTGAAGCCGCCCGCCCGGCCCTTGATCTGCATGTGATGCGCGTGCAGGTAGGTGCCCTTGGCCTTGGCCGCGCCCCAGGCCGCTTCGGTCAGCGCGGCCTTCAGCCACTTCGGACCGGGCCGGCTGCGTCCGCCCCTGCGCTTGCCGCCCGAAGCGTGATTTCCCGGACACACCCCCGCCCAGGAGGCGAGATGAGCCGAGGTGGGGAAGGCCGACATGTCCAGACCGATCTCGGCGATCAGCACGTGGGCGACCTTCGCCCCGACCCCCGGGATGGTCTGGATCAACTCCAGGATCTCCCGGTGCGGGGCAAGCCGGGCGGCGATCTCCGCATCGTAGGCATCGAGCCGCTGCTCCAGCCCGTCGATATGCGCCGGCAGACCGCGGACGATGACACCGTGGTGCTCGACGCGGAAGCGGTGCTCGAGAGCCTCCTCCAGGGCCTCCCGCTTCGAGCGGAGCCGTCCCTTGGCCGCGCGGCCAGCTCCACCGGCGAGGTCACGCCGTGCAGCAGCGCCTCCAGCACGGCCCGCGCCGTCCTCGACCACACCTGCGAGGCCACCGAGGTCAGCTTGATCCCGGCGTCCTGCAGCACCTTCTCCAGCCGCTGGATCACCCGGACTCGCTCCTGGGACACCGCCGTCCGCGCCCGGGTCAGATCCCGCAGCTCACGAAACTCCTGCACCGGCACGAAGGACGGGCGCACCGGCCCGCACTCAAGGATCCGGGCGATCCACACCGAGTCGCCGACATCGGTCTTGCGGCCGGGCACGTTGCGCAGATGCGCCGCGTTCACCAGCCAGCAGGTGAACCGCCCCTCCAAAGAGGCGAAGGCGGGCTTCCAGTACACCCCGGTCGCCTCCATACCGACCAGCTCCACCTCTTCGCAGGCCAGCCAGTCACCCAGCGCGGCCAGCGCCCGCATGGTGGTCTTGAACGTCCGGGTCTCCGCCGCCCGCGAGCCCCGCCGCTGCCCCGGAGAACGGACCGTCGCCACCACCGTGTCCCGGTGCACGTCCAGTCCGGCGCACCGCTCGAACAGCACCTGCATCCCGGCCTCCTCCGCGACAGCACCGATCAACGTGCCACCCGGAAAGGGCCCACCGATCCAAAGAGTCTGAGATTCGCGCTCGCAGCAGCAGTCGACAATCCCTCAAGCCCCAGCGTCATACTTTTCCCCGGACCCGTGGATACCAAGCGCAACCGACGTCTGCCCGGACAGCACCCCACCAGCATGCGAACGGCGCGGCAGAGCACTCAAGCGGCGCAGGGAAGCCAACCAGCCACCGCCCGTCACGCGTTGCGCGCCCCCGGATTCTCATCCCGCCACGGTGGCGGCGCGCAGCGCAGTCATGGGTACTTTTCCCATGACTTCCAACGCGGCCTTGTTCCAGGCCAGTTCCTTCTCCAGCCGTTCTACCTGGCGGCGCAGTTTCTCGTTCTCCGCCGCGGCGGCAGGCTTCTTCGGCCTCGCCGGACTGGTGCGCTGGTCGACCAGCTTCTCCAGGGCCCCGGCATCCCGCGCGGCCCGCCATTCCTTGGCGTGCGAGTGGTACAGGCGCTCGCGGCGCAGGACTGCGCCCTTCTCGTTCTTCGGGGCGGCGTCGTACTCGGCCACGATCCGCAGCTTGTACTCGGGGCTGAAAGTGCGGCGCTTCGGCCGGGGAGCCGGGTCGGATCCGGCGGGCGTGGTGCTGGTCATAAGGAGGTGGTTCTCCTGTCGTGCCCTCTCAGGCTAACCCGACAAAGTGGGATGCCTCACCCAAGGCTGACAGAGAGGGGTAGCCGGGTCACAGTCCTCGATCAGGGCTGGAGACCTCTGGATCGGGGTGGGTCAGGCTGTTTCCCGGCAGATGACAGGCCGCACGTAGAGCATCCAGCTTCTCTGCGTCAGTGGTCTCGGCCGCAGCCGCACACGTGAGGATCCGGAGGTCGGTGCCGGCAGGCATCAGGACATCGACGTCGAGGGTGATGTCACCCACCCGTGGATGTTCGATGGTCTTGCGGTCGCCGGCCCAGGGGGTGGCAGTGCCGTTGAACCACAGTCGGGTGAACGCTGGTTCCCGTCGAAGCATGCCTTCGACGAGTGAGGCAAGACGTTCATCCTGGGGATGGGCGGCCGCCGTCACACGCAGGTCGGCGACGAGGTCCTCCTCTTCCGCTTCGCTGCCTCTCCATGACCAGACGGGCCATGCCGCAATCGGGTCACGGTCTCGGTTGGCTCTCGTCTGGAACATCCCGGCGACGAGATTGCGTCCCTCCCAGCCGTACGCGCGGGGATCGCCGGCCGTGGCCGTCCACATGTTGTTCCAGCCGATGAGGGTCCAGTCAGCGGCGAAGATCCCGGCGGGAGTCGCTCCCAACTGATGGACCAGTCGCTGCACGCTCGCGGGTATGTGTCTGGAGACGTTCCCGGCGGAGGGCGGTGCGAGTTGGGCGCAGCGGAACAGATGGTCACGCTCGGACGGGTCGAGGCGCAGTGCTCTGGCCAGAGCGGTGACCACTTGGGCCGAGGGGTTGCGAGCGCGGCCCTGTTCCAGCAGCACCAGGTAGTCGACCGATACGCCTGCCAGACGGGCCAGTTCTTCACGACGCAGTCCAGGGACGCGCCGCTCCCCGCCGGCCTCCAGGCCGATGTCCTGCGGTGACATACGCTCACGCCAGCCGCGCAGAGTCATGCCAAAGTGATTCATCGTCGCCATGCGGACCATCGTCGTCCAGATGCCTCGGACGACACGAAGCTTGTGTTGCCGCATAACGGATCTGTTACACGGAGTCGAGTCCTGACCGCCCGGGTCGGGTTACGGCGCGCCGTACGGCAGAGCGTCGCCGGACGCGTCGGGGCACCACTCCGGAGAAGCGCGATCAGATCGCCAACCGCAAGAAGCGCGGTTCTCGCGGCGGCCGTCCGCCGAAGTTCGACCCGGTCGACTACAAAGAACGCCACGCGGTGGAGTGCGGCATCAATCGCCTCAAAAGACACCGCGCGGTCGCCACGAGATACGACAAGCTTGCCGTCCGTTACGAAGCGACCGTACTGGTCGCCGCCATCAACGAGTGGCTGTAGGAATCCGACGAAAGTCGAGGGCCGGTGGGGGCCCGCAAACCAGTCGCGAAAGCCTTTGCGGGTTGTCACTCTGGCCAGATGTTGCTCAAGCTGACCGGATCCAGCGGGGCGGGCAAGACCACGCTCGCCTTCGCCCTGGCCCTGCCCTTGGAGTTGGTTGGAGCAACGCCGTGGGTGGTACTGCTGTGCCTACCCTGCCCCCTAGGCCGCTGCCGCCCCCGTAGAGGATGATCGGCACGCGAAGGGCCCGGCGAGTTCGTCGACCACGGTCGTCGGATCTTCATGACGTGAGACGGCGGCGCCGCCCCGCTCGCGGCCGGGCCCTGCTCCTCATGGAACCGACCAACAGCCCTGGAGTCGCCCCGCGCGCGACAACCGGGCCCGACGCGCCGTGGAAAGCGGCTGCTTCCGGGCCCTTCGCTGCCAAAATGCTCCTCAACCAGTCGTAGGCGAAGGGCCGTTGGGCGTGCGGTCGGCCGGAGGAACCCCGTGGCGCCGTCGGCCGGATCGGTCTGAAGCAGAGAAAAGGAACCCACGGTGTCCGACGAAGGACGGCTGATCGCCGGCCGATACCTCATCCTCGACCGCATCGGCCGGGGCGGCATGGCTACCGTCTGGCGCGCCCACGACGAACTCCTCGGCCGCCAGGTCGCCGTGAAGAAGCTCCACTCCCAGCCCCAACTCGACGACGCCGAACTCGCCACCCTCTTCGAACGCGCCCGGCGCGAGGCGCACAGCGCCGCCCGGATCAGCCACCCGAACGTCGTTGTCGTCCACGACGTCGTGGACGACGAGGGCCGGCCCACCATCGTGATGGAGTACGTGCGCTCCACCACCCTCGCCGACCGGATCAAGGCGTACGGCACGGTCCCGCTCGACGAGGTCGCCCGGATCGGCCGGGGCGTGATCGCCGCGTTACGGGCCGCGCACCGGGCAGGGGTCCTGCACCGGGATGTGAAACCGGCCAACGTGCTGCTCGCCGAGGACGGCCGCGTGGTCCTCACCGACTTCGGCATCGCCCAGGCCGTCGAGACCTCGGCGCTCACCCGCACCGGCCAACTCGTGGGGTCGGTCGACTTCATGGCCCCCGAACGCCTCGTCGGCGCCAAACCCGGGCCGGAGGCCGACCTGTGGGCACTCGGCGCAACGCTCTTCGAAGCGGTCGAGGGCCGCTCACCGTTCCTCCGGGAAACGGTGGCCCAGACGATGTACGCCATCGCCATGGAACCGGCCCCCGAAGTGCGCGGTGCCGGACCGCTCACCCCGCTGATCCAGGGCCTGCTCGTGGCCAAACCGGCCGACCGGCTGTCGGCCGAGGACGCCGAACGCATGCTGCGAAGACCGCCAGGCGCAGCGGGGCCCTCTGTTGTTCCACCCGCCGCCCACCCCGTGGCCGTGGCCGACGACGCTCCGGCTCCGGCCGCGAACCCAGTGCCCGAGTCCGCATCGCCATCGCCGTCGCCATCGCCATCGCCATCGGCATCGGGGCTCAGCTCGGACCGCGGAACCGACGATGCCTCCGCAGCCGAGCCACCCGAAGAACCTCCACAGCCCGATACGACCGACCAACAGGCGCACCGGCCCCCAGGCCGTTCGAAGAAGCCGGTCGTGCTCGCCGCGGCCGTCGCCACGGCGCTGTTGATCACGATCGCCGTACTGCTGACCAACCTGCCAACGGGGAAGAGCAGCGCCACCGCGTCCGACGGCCCGCTCGCGGCCGACAACCCCACCCAGCAGTCCACGGACACATCCGCACCCACGGTCTCCTCCCCCAAGGCGTCCCGCTCCGCGAATTCCGGCGCCAAGTCTCCGACGACGCACACCTCTTCGAAGTCGACGTCCACAACCGTGCAGGAGGACTCCGAGCCGGAGTCCGGAGGCAATGCCGGATCCGAGGAAAGCGGATCCGGTGCAACGGTCGACCCGGCCGTCGGCCATGCCCTGGTGGTCCCCGCCACGCAGAAGTGCCTGAGCGGCGGCGCCGGGACCGAGGGAATCCAGCTGGTCCATGTCGCCTGCGACGGCTCCGCGGCACAGCGCTGGCAGACCGGATCGGGGGACACCTTCCGCTCCCTGGGGAAATGCATGACCGTGGCCGACGGAGCGAGCGACGACCGGACCGAGATCCAACTGAGCGCGTGCAGCGGCGACTCCAGCCAGCAATTCCACTTCTCCGGTACGGAACTGGTGGCCGATCAGTCACAGAAATGCGTCACCGTTTTCGGGGGCACGAGCGGCACGGTGGTGGTCCTGTGGGAATGCAACGCCTGGGACAACCAGACGTGGACCCTCCAATAACATGGCCGACATGGCACTTCGGCACGGCTGTGCGCGGTTGGCGTGAGCGCATGTCACCGCAGGACAGCGGGCTGACGTTGGGCGGGGAGCGGCGCATCTCCGGACTGCGCCGCGAAGAGCTGGCCGGTCTGGCGGGCATATCGAACTCGGCCCCCTCGCCACGCCCTTCGGGCGGGAGGGGGCCTTTGGTGTCATGCCGCCGCCCGCTCCAGGGCCTACGGCCGAGGGTCGCCGGTCAGCGTGACGATGGGCGCAAAGGGGGCAACTCCGATTGCGGCGCGGACTTCTCGATCGTGACTGCGCTGATCGCGTCGTTGGCCGATGCCCGGGACAGTCCAACGTCGAAGCCCGACGAGTCGGCAGACATGTCAGCAGCCTCTTTGTCCCAAAGGTCCGACCGCGCGAGGATGGAGCGCCCCGTGCCTTCAGCGTTTTCCCACATGCGAGCCGAGTAACGCTCCGTCGAATTCAGGTAGTAGGACGACGCCTGATCATTGCCCCCGTAGTCACTCAACCGCGGCACATTGCCGGTGATGACTCAGATCCGGGCCGCCTTCGACTTGTTGAAGTTGACGTCGTCGTACAGGCAGAGGACGGGCTTCGGGTCCTTGCAGGCGTCTTTTCCCTGGCTGGTAATGACGCGGACAGGCGGTTCGGCGGGGGCCGGTGTGAGCTGTACTGAGAAGCCGTATCTCAAACGATCATGGAACGTGCGGGTCGAACGGGTTTCCCGCCGGGGTGATCTTCCCGTTGTGCGTGCATGAAGTGAGGGGCCTCGCGTATTCCGGACAAGCTTCTGACCGTTTACTTCACGCGGCGATTCGCAACTTCTCGTACTCGGCGTGGACTTCGCGCGGAGGACGGCAACCCGCCGAATCTCGAGGGAACCTCATGTCCGGATTGTGGAGGGTGGGACCCCTGACCTGCAGTTTCCTTCCACGTGTTGTTGTCGCACATGTTTTCGATGATGCATCACGTGGAGTGCTCCAGAGCGGCGGTGGCCTGCACCTGCTCCAGTCGCGCGCAGCACGGCTGACTCACCCCGGCGAGCAGTGCCAGTTCCTTGCCGCGCAGACCGGCCACACCCGCCGAGGGACATCCGTCTCGGGGTGTGCACAGGGAGAAGGCGAAGCCGCGCCCACCCGGACAGAGCGTCCGGGTGGGCGCGGCATGAACGGGGGTGGGGTCAGGGCGCGGTCAGCGACAGGTCGGCCGTCGTGGCGCGGCCCGGCAGCAGGGTCACCTCCTTGGATGCCGAGCGGTGGCCGGCAGCAGAGGCCGTGATCCGCAGCGGGCTCGGGCGGGCGTCGAGCCAGAGGTCGTAGTGGCCGTCGGAGTCGGTGCGTACGGTGTGCGCGAGGCGGTCGCAGCCGCTCGCTCCGGCGTGGGCCGCCGGGCAGATCAGGACGGTGGCTCCGGCGAGCGGTGCCCCGGTGCGCTTGTCGGTGATCGTTCCGGAGAGATGACCCCAGGTCTTCGGGATCTTGACCTTGAGGCTGACCTTGACCGATGCTCCGGCGTAGGGGGCGTCGGTGCTGTAGGTGAGCCGTGCAGTGTAGGTGCCGGCCGCGGCGACGGCGGAGGCGTCCGCGCGGACGGTGACCGTGGTGGAGCGGCCGGGGGCCAGGTCGAACGAGGTCCGGTCCGTCGACAGCCAGGTGACGTCGTCGCCGTCGCACTGGTCGTGCCCGGGCAGGACCTCGGCCGAGGAGACGGTCTCGGAGAGCGAGATCATGCCGCCGACGCGGTAGATCCCGCACCCGCCCCCGGCCCGGAAGACGGTGGAGGAGGCGTTGGGCAGGTCGGACCAGGTGTTGGACACTGGGTCGTATTCGACGACGGTGTTGACCGAGTCCCCTCCGGCGATGCCGCCGGCGGCCTGGAGTTTGCCGTCGTTCCCGCTCGCGATGGCGCCCCAGCGTGCGTCGGGCATGTCGGCCGCGCGGGTCCAGGTGTCGGCGGAGGGGCTGTAACGGTAGGTCTGCCCCTTGGCGTCGCTGCCCGAGATGCCCCCGGCGCAGACCAGTTCACCAGTGATGCCGGCGCAGGCCGCGCGTTCCATGGGGAACGGGTAGTCGGCTCGGCGGGTCCAGGTGCCGGTGGCCGGGGTGTAGCGGTAGACGGTGCTGACCATGTCATTACAGCCGGATCCGGCGCAGCCTCCGATGGCATACAGGCTGCCGTCGAGGACGGTCACATTGGGCATGCCGACCGCCTGGGGCAGATCCGTGAGGCGGGTCCAGGTGTCGGTGGTGGGGTGGTACGCGTAGAGCGAAGCGCTGGCATGGTCCATGGCCCAGCCGCCGGCGACGTACATGGTCCCGTTGATGAATGCCCCGCCGGGTGACTCCAGGACCTCGGGGAGGTCCGCGATGGGCGTCCAGGCGTCGGTGGACGGGTCGTGCACATAGCTGTGTTTGAGGTACTCCCCGCCGAAGATGCCGGAGACTCCGGCGACGGAGTAGACCTTGCCCTGGTAAGTGCCCACCGCGTTGTCCATGACGGGCTCGGGGTAGTCGGCGATGCCGGTCCAGGGCCCGGTCGACGCTGCTCCTGCTCCTGCTGCCGCTGCCGTGACCGACTGGTCGCTCGACGTGCCCTTCGATGCCGACGAGGTGGAACTCATCGGTCCGGGTGCGTAATTGCCCTTGACGCGCAGTGTCGGGGCGCCCGCCGAGGAGTCCGACGTGGTCGTGGAGGTGCCGGCCGGTGAGGTGTAACCGGTGCTCTGCTCACCGAGGTTGACGTGCAGCGGCGCCTGCCCCTTGTTGGTGAAGGTGACCTTCTTGCTGCTTGATCCGCCCAGCGTCTCGCTGACGGAGAGGCTGCCCGAACTCACCGCCAGGCGGCCCGCCTTGAGCGTGCGGTCGAACCGGTTGACCTTGTCGGGCCGTGTGGTGAGGGTGCCGGTCGAGGTGGTGTAGCGGGCGGAGGCTGTCGTGTAGGTGTGGCGTCCGGCGGGGGCGCTGAACAGCCAGTAGTAGCCGTCGGCCAGCGCCAGGTCGTCGGGGGTCGCCACGGTGGTCGCCGTCGCGTAGCGGTCGGCGGTGTCGGTGATGGTGGCGGGCGTGATGGCGCCGCCCGTGTTGCCGTCGACGACCTTTCCAGCGACGATGCCTCCGCTCACGGCGGCGCAGGAGCCGACGGTGACGGTGTCGAGCTGCCAGAGCGACAGGCCGCTGCCGGAGTAGTGAAAGCGCACCTTCACGTGCTTCGCGCCTGCCGCCTGGGGCAGGGGAACTTCGGCGTGGCCCAGGTACTCGGCCGTGTTCTGGTGCCACACCGTGGTCCACGTCGCGCCCGAATCGAGGCTGAGGTCGACGTTGGCCACCGAGTCCTTGCTGGGGGCGTAGGCGGCGTCGAAGCCGAGGACGGGTGAGGTCTGGCCTGCCAGGCTGAAGGTGGGTGAGACGAGTTCGGTGTCCTCTGGGACACCACCCCGGGTGTAGGGGGACGCGGAGGCCCAGTTCCCGGTTCCGCCCGTGAAGTTCCACACCGTTTTATCGGCGAAGTCCCAGGCGGCGCCGTCCGTCCCGTGATTGACGACGGTCCAGCCGTGCTCCGGCGTGGTGCCGGTCCAGCCCTCGAAGCCGGTCTCGGCCGGATAGGCGTGGCCGGGTGCGACGCAGGCCGTCAGGTCCACGTCCGGCGCGACATTGGTACGTACGTCGGCCGTGCCCACCGGGACACTCAGGTCCATGCTCCGGTAGCCGGGATAGACCGGGGCCACGTGGACGGCGTAGGTGGCCTTCTCCGGAAGCTCCACGCTGTACTTGCCGGTGTAGGGGTCGCTGTAGAGGGCGCCGTTCGGGTAGCCGTCGATGGTGATCTTCGAGTACAGGGGCCAGCCGTGCCCGCTGCCGTCCTTCACCGTGCCGGACACCGTACGGGTGGGCAGTTTCACCAGGGTCAGGTCGACGGTGGTGCTCTGGTTCTCGACGACGCCCACTCCGGAGCTGGTCTTCTCCTGGTAGCCGAAGTCGGTGGCGGTGATCCGGTAGCTGCCCACCGCGACGGGGAGGTCGTAGGCGCCATCGGCGTCGGTGGTCACGCGGTACTCCCGGCCGTCCGCCGATTCCTCGGAGATGGCCAGCGCAGCACCGGCGAGCGGGGCGCCGGACGCGCTGTCGGTGACTCGCCCGGACAGCGTTCCATGGATGCCAAAGGCCAGCGCGGACGCGCCGACCGGGGTGCCGAGACCGGTAGGGCCGTCCCAGCCGGCGCCGGCGGTGCACACCACCGTGCCGCAGTCGTCGTTGGAACCTGTCGTGACATCGGTCAGCCGGGAGGCGTTGATGTACGGGTAGGTCACCGGGTAGGTGCCCTCGACGGGGGTGCCCGCCAGCGCGTACATCGCGGTGATCAGCGGCGCGGACAGGCTGGTGCCGCCGACCTGTAGCCAGCCGTCCTTGCTCACCGTGTCGTACACGGCCAGGCCGGTCGCGGGGTCGGCCACCGCGGAGATGTCAGCTGTCGCCCGGGTGTCGCAGCCGGTGGTGAGCCCCCGCTGATAGGCGGGCTGGGCCTCGTACAGCGAGCAGCCCGATCCGCCGGAGGTCCAGGCGGACTCCGTCCAGCCGCGCCCAGTGTCCTCGGTGCGGGTCAGCCGGGTGCCGCCGGCGGCCACCACGTTGGGGTTGGTGGCGGGCCAGTTCTGGACATGGCCGGTGTCGCCGGTGGACGCAACCACGGCCACACCGGGATGGTCGTAGTGGTGGTCGTACGCGGTCTGGAAGGCGCCCTCGCCGGGCACGCCGTAGGAGTTGGAGACGTACTTGGCGCCCAGGCGTACGGCGGTGTCGACTGCGGTGCCCAGGTCGTCCAGGGTCGCCGAATCACCCTGCACGAGCAGGATGTTGCACGCCGGACAGGCGGCGGAGACGGCGTCGAGGTCGAGCGCGGTCTCCAGCGCCCAGCCCGCGTCGTCGGCGGGGTAGTCCGTGCCGCCGTTCTGATCGACCTTGCGGAAGCAGCCGTTGGCGGTGGTGCACTCGGGCAGCCCGTAGTGCTCGCGGTACTCGGCCAGGTCGGCCTCGGCGTGGGAATTGCCGTACGCGTCGACGATCGCGACCGTCCGGCCCTCCCCTCCGGCGGGAAGGCTGTAGGCCGCCTGGATGTCGGCCGGGCCCAGCGCCATGGACGGGGGCGCGGTCGCCTGCGGCCTGACGATGTGGTCGGAGGCGGTGCGCACGTCGGCGAAGCACTGGGCCACGCCTTCCTCGACGCTCGGGTTGTTGCAGCCGGCCGGGACGTAGTTCTGCGGGACGTTGTCTTGCGGCACGGCGTTGAGCAGCTCGGAGGCTCTGGTGGAGTCGGCGTCGGAGGAGTCGGCGCCGGATGACGAGACCGAGGAACCAAGGGTGGCCGCGGAGGCGGTGGCCGGTGATATCGCGGCGAGAGCTCCGGCGCCGAGGCAGCCGGCCATGAGGAGGGAAAGGGGTGCGCGTACACGCGCACGTCTTGAAGACAACAAGGAAGACAGCAAAGAGGACAGCAAGGGGCACCCTTTTCGTCGCGTTCGGGCCCGATCGGGCCGGGGTCAGAGTGGTTCGTAACCGGTGTACGGGTCGTCCCCGCAGTCGGGATCTGCCGTCGTGTCGTCGGCAAGTACGCCCGGTGCGGCGGCCGTTGGTTCGGGGTGTCGCTCTCCGGTGGGCGGCACGTCGGACTTCGGTTCACGAGGTGTGCTGCTCATCCGACGGATGGATGCCTCTCCGGTCATGTCCAGGTGAAGGCGGGGCTCGCGGGACCTGCGCGCACTGAGTATCGACGGCCGACGCGTGTCCTCGCGATGGGGCGGATGACCTAAAGATCAGACTCCGCACCGGTGGCATGCTCTTCCGACGGGGTGATTCCGGCCTGGGTCAGGCTGACCGCCAGTGCGGTACGCGAGGTCACTCCGTATTTGCGCATCGCGGAGTTCAGTTGCGCGGCGATGGTCTTCGGGGAACGGGAAAGTGCCCTTGCGATGGCCGGGTTGGTCAGACCGGTGAGCATCAGCCGGACCACTTCCAGTTCGCGCGGGGACAGTTGGTCGCCGTAGCCGCGCCGCCCGCCGCGCCACACCTCTCGTACCGGCGCCCCGGCCGCACGGCGTGTGGCGTGCACCCGGGCGGCGTCCGTCCGGGCTCCCAGGGCCGTGAACCCTGCCTGGGCGCGGGCGAGTTCGGCCAGTCCGGTGTCCCTGTCCCCCACTGTCAGCAGGCAGCCGGCCCGGCGTTCGGCCGCGAGCAGTGCGTCATACGGCCGGGGCAGGCGTTTCCAGGCGGTGGCGGCCCGGCCGAACGCGGCGGCTGCCTCGACGCTGCGGCCCTCTCCCTCTGCCAGGACTCCGCGACACGTCTCCAGGGCCGCGTCCGCCGCCGGCAGGTTCCTGCCACTGAGCCCTTCGGCCAGGTCCGCGACGAACTGCCGTGCCCGGTCCGGCCGTTCGACCGCGAGAAGGGCTCCGGTCCGCACGGGTGCGAACTCGGTGGCCCACAACCAGATGTCCTTGCGGGCCACGACGTCGGCCGGTCCGTCCGTCAGCTCCAGCGCCTCGGCGGCCGACCCTTCGGCGAGCCGGATCCGCGCCAGGGCGGCTGCGGGTTCCAGCGGCAGATCCACGATGCCTCGCCGCAGCCCGGCGTCGAGCACCTGCCACAACCGCTCCTCGACGGTCCCGAGCCCGCCGTCGGCCACCGCCACGGGGCCGGGATCCGCTCCCCCGCCACCGGTCGCCCGGTCCAGCAGGGCCGTGATCAGCAGGGCGTCCAACTGGACGACGGGTTCCTCTTCCACCCCTGCCAGGGCGGCGGCTCGCTCGGCCAGTCCGTCCCAGGCGCCGGTGAACCAGTCAAGGTGCACCAGCGTCACCCGGATCATGTCCTGGAGCCGCTGGTACCGGTGTTCTTCGGCCCTGGCCAGCCCGGTCGTCAGCAGCGCTCTGGCCTGGTCGTAGCGGCCCCAACGCAGCGCCGAGTTGCCGATGTTGAGTCCGCCGCGGGCCAGCTGCATCATTCCTTCCGGGGTCGTCGCGGTGTCGGGCAGCTCCGCGGCCACGGCCCAGCCGACCTCATCCCCCATTTCCAGTAAGGAAGTTGCCCGGTCCCCCACCAGAGCCAGCCGCTGGTCCGCCGTCATCGGCAGCCGGGCCGCGTCGGCCGCCCGGTCCAGCCAACGGCGGTGCTCCTCGGCGGACATCATGGTGCTCGGCGGGCTGCCGAGCGTGTTCATCGCCCAGGCGGCCTGGAACGGATCGCCGGCCAGATCCGGCAGCGCCCTCTCCAACTCCGCTGTTGCGGCGGCGTACTCGGCCACCTGCAGCAGCATCCTCCCCAGCTGGATGCGGACGGCCGCGCGCTCGTCCGGGGCCAGCGCCTCCCCGTCCAGCACCCCGCGCAGCGCACGGGTCAGATCGCCGCGGCCGACGAGCCCGGTGAAGGCCAGAACCGGCATCTTCTGTGCCCACCGGGCCATCGAGGCGGCGGGCGGGTCACTCCCGGTGAGCAACTCGTGCAGCAGTCCGACGGCGGTGCGGTGGTCCCCTGAGGCCAGTGCGAGGTCGGCGGTCAGTTCCGCGTACTCGCGCCACGGCCCGGTGTCCCCGGCCTCCCGGTAGTGGTGGGCGAGCAGGGCCACCGGTTGCGGCGTCATGGCCCGCAGTGAGCGGCCCGCTCCCCGGTGCAGGTCCCGGCGGTCGGGTGCGGGCGTCATGTCGTAGACCGCATGGGCCGCAAGCGCATGCCGGAAACCGACCCGGCCGGCCCGGTCCTCGCCGAGCAGTCCACTGCGTACGGCGGCGTCGACGGCGCCTGCGGCAACGTTGTCCGGGAGCCCGCTCACCGTCGCGAGGACGGCCGGACCGACAGGTTCGGCCAGTACGGAGGCGGCCCTCAGCACGCGTTGCGCATCCGGGGTGAGGCGCGAGGCGCGCTCGGCGACGGCGTCCCGGATGGTGGGCGGCACCGCGATGTCGGCCAGCGTCCTGCGTACCCACTCGCCGTCGCGCCGGACCAGATCGGCCCGGTCGCGCAACAACCGCACGGATTCCTCGATCGCCAGCGGCACACCGTCGGTCCGCTCCTGGAGGAACGACGCGAAAGTCTCGGAGACGTGTTCGCCGTCCAGCATCGACGACATCAACTCGGCGGTCTGCGGCACGTCCAGCGCGCCGAGGCAGATCCGTACGTATCCGGTGCCGGCCGGGGGCCGGGAGGTCAGCCGCATCAGCAAGGACTCCGGCGCCACGTCCTCGGGACGGTAGGTCAGCACGAGGCTCGTCCGGCGGGCCCGACGGGAAGCGAGGAACAGCAGGAAGTCCAGAGTGGCTTCGTCGGCCCAGTGGACGTCCTCCAGGATCAGCACGCCGACGCCCATGGCGTCCAGCAGTTCGGCCAGTGCGCGGAAGAGTCGGTGCCGGGCGGCGCCCGCGTCCGACAGTGCCTCGGGGGCCGGCGGCAGATCCTGCCCCCACTCGGGGAACAATGGCCGCAATACCCCGGCGAGGGGGGTGAGGGCCAGCTCCGCCACGTCGGGCCGGGCATCTCGGGCTGCGTCGACGACCGGGCCCAGGGTGAGTGCCTCCCGGAACGGGGGGCATACGGCGGCCAACGGCCGTCGGGCGGCGATACCGGGCGTGTCCAGCGCCTCCTGAACGAGTCGGCTCTTGCCGATTCCGGCCTCGCCCTCGACGAGAACCGCGGCCGGCGGCCGGCCCAAGGCGTCCGTCAGCCGCTGCAGTTCGACCGCTCGGCCGACAAAACGTGGAGCGCTGAGGCCGGGCAGCACGCGCGGGAGGCCGCCCTCCGCGGAGCGCTCCATCCGACCCGCCTTCCCCACCCCGCCCAGGGCCTGTGCGACCCGAGCGCCGACCGCCCGTGCGGGCCTCGAGATCGCAGCATGCCACGATCGCCGCACCGACCGCGCCCGGGTAGGCCAACTGCTGCCGCTAAAAGTAATTCTGAGACAGCATCACTTATTGACGGATCGTCAAACATGTGTCGCCGCCGTTGCAATGCCCTGGTTGCGATGCCGCACCACCGACAGCGAAGCGGGCGCTTCGCCCGAGGCATGGTGACTCATGGCTGTCGTCGACGCCCGCGTCAGTGCCGGTGCACGGAACTCCCCCACTCTCTACAGGTATAAAACTGCCGATCATCGTTGACACCTGGGTCTCTGATCACTACGGAGATCCACATGTCGAAGTCCAACCCCACCCCGCCGCTTGACCGTGAGGCCAAGCGGCGCCTGGCGGTGATACACCACGTCGACGCCGAGGAGTTCTACCGGCTCCTCGACGGCGTCATCATCGACGACGCCGAGGTCTTCAACGACAAACTGCGCGAGTGGGAGGACTACTACAACTACCATCGCCCCCACGGCGGCCAGACCCCCTACGAACGCCTCAGGCAGAAGACCACGCCCCAGGCATGGGCCTTCCCCCAAGGCCGGGTAGTTAGCGTTTTCGCAGGTCCCGCAAGCCAGTTGAAGGACTC
>NZ_JBSFKO010000073.1:0-24219 GCF_053598575.1 Streptomyces sp. NPDC001100 | reverse complement strand
GGATCTGTGAGGGCCGGGGGGTGAAATTCCCCCCGGCTACTCGACCTCATGCTGCGTCGGTCCTGGAGGGCGCCCGCAAGGTCGCGGTCGGCTCCAGGGTGCCCTACGGCGTCTACGAGTCGGACACCGGCATGAACCACCTGGACCCGCTGTTCGCCGCGACGGACCACAACACGGCTACCCGCAGCCTCGCGGAGTTCCTGCGCACGGAATCCTCCGCGGCCCACTGAAGCGAAGCTGAACCGGGACGACGCGGGCCCCCGCCCCCCTCAGCCGCGTCCCGCCATGTCCGCATCAGGGGTGGTGGTCGGCCTCGCCCGTCGCGTTCTGGACGCTGAGGAGCCGTACCTGTGAACCGTCACCGACCGCGCGCCAGCGGTGGGGAGTCCCTCCGCGGTAGTAGATGCTGTCTCCGGGGCCGAGCACGTGGAGACGGGGTCCGTCCGCTGTCTGCAGGTCGATCTCGATCTCACCGGTAACGACGTAGACGAACTCGTCACTCGGGTGGTCGAAGTACTCGTCGAACTGTTCCCCCACCCCCGTGTACTCCACGGGGTGGACGGGGTAGGCGGGGGCCCCGAGCATGCGTGCCGTTCCGCCGCCGCGGTTGGCCACGGGCAGGCCCTCGTGCGAACGCATCAGGTGGACCGAGTCGGCCGAGGTGCCGGGATGCGGCACCGCCGCCACGGTCATGAGTGCTTGCTGGGTGGTGCCGAGGGCGCGGGCGATGCGGTGCAGGGACGACATGCTCGGGCGGGTCAGCCCTCGCTCCAGCTGGCTGAGGAACGGGTGGGAGAGCGCGGCGCGCTCGGCCAGTTGGACGAGGGTCAAGCCCCGTTCCTTGCGCAACTTGCGGATCGCGCTGCCGAGTTCGGCGCG
Organism: Streptomyces sp. NPDC001100; assembly: GCF_053598575.1. Taxonomy (NCBI): domain Bacteria; kingdom Bacillati; phylum Actinomycetota; class Actinomycetes; order Kitasatosporales; family Streptomycetaceae; genus Streptomyces; species Streptomyces sp. NPDC001100. The sequence continues at coordinate 23,340 of NZ_JBSFKO010000073.1, read as the reverse complement.
CAGAGGCGCGTCCGTGTCCCCGGTGGCGGGCGACGGGCTGTGGGCGGGTTGGGCCGGCATGGCAGGAATCCTAAGGGGCGAGGCCAGCGGGCCGTTTCGGCCCCGGAGACGGACAGGAGGAGGTTTTACGCCGGTGAAACACCGAGGCCCTACGCTCAATGTTGATGGCACGAACATTCTAGGTGTCGTCGAGTCCATCGAGTAGCACGGGTCGTACGTGCCTCCTCGTCCCGCCCAGCCCCAAGGGAGCCCCCTCATGGCCGCGGCCACCTCCGACCGTTCCGTCGCCTGCCCGCCGGACTCCGCCTTCCTAGACGCCATGGCCGCCCTGGCCGGGGGCGTCTGTGTCGTCACCGCCGTGACCCCGGAGGGGCGCCCGGTCGGCTTCACCAGCACCGCCGTGATGAGTCTGAGCCGCGAACCGCGACTGCTGGCCATCGGGGTGGGCCGCGGCGGCCGTTCGCTGCCCGCGCTGCTCGGCGGCCGCAGGTTCGCGCTGAACATCCTGCACTCCGGCGGCGAGCATGTCTCCCGGCGCTTCGCCGACCGCACCGGCGACCGGTTCGCGGACCTGGAGTGGACGCCCGAGGCGCGCGGCGGGCTGCCGCTGCTGCTCGCGCACAGCTCGTACTCGGTGCTGTGCCGCGTCACACGCGACCTCCCGGCCGGGGACCACCACCTGATCGTCGCGGCCGTCGAGGACGTGGTGACCGGAACCGGCGGACCGACCGCGCTCGTGCACCACGACCGCCGCTACCACGCGCTCGGTGCCGCGTGAGTGGCCCCGACTGGTTCCAGGTCACCGAAACCGGCCCGGGCGCCTTCCTGATCGGCGAGCCCGGCCACGTCAACAGCTACCTCCTGCTCGGCGACGAGACGGCCCTGCTCTACGACACGGGCATGGGCATCGCCGACATCGGCGAGCGGGTGCGGCGGCTGACCGGGCTGCCGCTGCTCGTCGTCAACTCGCACCATCACTTCGACCACCGAGGCGGCAACGCCTCCCTGGCCACGTACGCCGAGGACATCGCCGTACACGCCGACGGAGCCGCCCTGCACACGGCTCCGGCCCCGTACGAGTGGCTGGAGGCGTACGCGCACCTCGCGCACGACCTGCGCAAGCGGTACGAGGAGTTCCACGTCCTGGACGCCGGCGGCTTCTTCCTGACGGACTCCCGCGTCGAGGTGCGGCCGATCCCCGACCTGGCCGACTGGCGCATCGAGGCCGTACGCCCCACCCGGCTGCTGCGCGAAGGAGACGTCGTCGATCTGGGCGGGCGCCGCCTGGAGGTGCTGCACACCCCGGGGCACTCCCCGGACGGCATCTGCCTGTGGGAGCCGGAGACCGGGCTGCTGCTCGCCGGGGACACACTGATCAGCGGTACCTTCTTCGCCCATGTGCCGGGCGCCGACGTGGCCGCCTTCGCCGACTCGACGCGCCGCCTCGCGGAGTTGCCCGTCTCCACCGCGCTGCTTGGCCACAATCTGCGGCACCGGGAGTCGGCGGACTTCGTGGGCCGGGTCGCCGAGGCGTTCGCGGCCGTGCGGGACGGCCGCACCCGTCCGTACGCCTCCACCGACATGTTCGGCGTCCCCGCACGCCGCCATGACTTCGACGGTTTCGCGGTGCTCACCGCGCCGCACGGAACGGACCGCTGACATGCCACCTCTGCTCCTGCGCGGCGCCCGGCTGCCCGACGGAGACGTCCGCGACCTTCTGCTCGCCCCGGACAGCGGACTCGTCGTCCGGGTCGCCCCACCCGGCGTGCTTCCCCCGGGCCCTCAGGAACTCGACCTGACCGGGTACCTGCTCCTGCCCGCCCCCGCGGAACCGCATGCCCACCTGGACAAGGCTCTGACCTGGGACCTGGCGGGCGCCCTGCCCGGAGACCTGCTCTCGGCCGTCACCGCCTGGCGCGCGTACGCCGCGCGGGTCACCGAGGAGGACGTGTTCCAGCGCGCAGGGCGGGCCGTCGACGAGATGTGTGCGAACGGTGTGACGGCCGTCAGGAGCCACGTGGACCTCCTGACGGACGACGGCAGCTACGGCACCGGTGATCCGCTGCGCGGCCTGCGCGCCCTGCTCCGGCTGCGCGGACAGCTCCGGGGGCGGGTACGGCTCCAGATCGCCGTCCTGCACATCGATGCCCCGGACGAGCTGCTGCACGAGGCGCTCGAACTCGGTGCGGACCTGCTGGGAGGCTGCCCCCACCTGTCCGCCGACCCCGCCGCCTCCGTGGAACGCACCCTGCGCATCGCCGCCGAGCACCATGTCGGGGTCGACCTGCACGCGGACGAGACCCTCGACCCGGGCGCGGGGGACCTGCGCCTGCTCGCCCGTGCCGTGCGGGAGCGTGGCTTCGTCCCGGGTGTCACCGCGAGTCACTGCGTCAGCCTGGGCGCGATGGAGCCGGACGAGGCGGCGCGTACGGCCAAGGAGGTCGCGGCTGCCGGGATCGGAGTGGTCGCCCTCCCGCTCACGAACCTCTACCTCCAGGGCCGAGGCCGTCCGTCGTCCACTCCGCGCGGCCTCACCGCCGTACGCGCGCTGCTGGACGCGGGCGTGAGGGTCGCGGCCGGCGGTGACAACATCCGGGACCCGTTCAACCCCGTGGGCCGGGCGGATCCGCTGGAGACCGCGTCCCTGCTGGTCACGGCCGGTCATCTCGCCCCGGACGAGGCGCTGCACGCGGTCACCGCGGGCGCCCGCGCCGTCCTCGGCCTGCCTGCGGCGGGACCGTACGAGGGGGCTGTCGCCGATCTTCTGGCGGTGCGTGCGCGGACGGTGTCGGAGGCGCTCGGCGCGTCCTGTCCCGAGCGGCTCGTCCTCGCCGGGGGGCGGCTGGTCAGCCGTACGTCGGTGGTCCGCGAACTCTACTGAGGGCGGTCATCGCCGGGTCCTGGCGAATGGATACGGCCGTGACACTGGCTGGAAACAATCAATGTTCATGCTATCAACATTCCGCACTGTGGCACTGAAGGGAGCTGATGTGCCGACCATCACCGAAGAGACGCTCGACGCGACGCTGCGATTCGAGAGCGTCGACAAACACTTCGCCAACGGGACCACCGCCCTGACCGGCCTCGAACTCTCCATCGCCCCGGGTGAGTTCGTCGCCGTCGTCGGTCCCTCAGGCTGCGGCAAATCCACCCTGCTCCGCCTCGCCTCCGGCCTGGACACCGCTTCCGGCGGAACGGTCCACGCCCCCACCGACTCGGTCGGCTACGTGTTCCAGGACCCGACCCTGCTGCCCTGGCGCACCGTCCTCGCCAACGTCGAACTCCCCGCCGAACTCACCGGGACCCCGAAGGCCGAGCGGCGCGAGCGGGCCCTGGACGCCCTTCGGCTGGTCGGCCTGGAGGGCTTCGAGAAGCAGTTGCCGGGGCAGTTGTCCGGAGGCATGCGGATGCGCGTGTCCCTGGCCCGCGCCCTCATGACCCGGCCCTCGCTGTTCCTCCTCGACGAACCGTTCGGCGCCCTCGACGAGATGACCCGCCTGCGCATGCAGGAGGAACTCCAGCGCATCTACGCCGAGACCGGCTTCGCCGCCCTGTTCATCACCCACTCGGTGACCGAGGCCGTCTTCCTGGCCGGCCGGGTCGTCGTGATGTCGGCACGCCCCGGGCGGATCACCGCCTCCTTCGACGTCCCCTTCCCTCATCCCCGCCCGGCCGAGCTGCGCTACGACCCCGAGTTCGGCCGCATCGCCGGCGAGGTCTCGGCGGCTCTGCGAGGAGGTCTCCAGTGAGCGCCGACATCACCGCCCCGGCCGAAGTGGCCGTAACGGCAGCGCAGTTGACGAAGACCGCGAGGCAGGCCCGCCGGCGCCGGATCCGGCCCTCCGCGGTGCTCACCCCGCTCGGCTCGCTCGGCGTGGCCCTCGGCCTCTGGTACGCCGCGAGCTATCTGCTGCTCAGCCCCGACCGACGCTTCCTTGTCCCGCCCCCGCAGCAGGTGCTGACGGTTTCCTTCCTCGACTGGACCCATCTGCAGCCGATGCTCCAGGCGCTGTGGCTCACGGCGCAGGTCGCGCTCGTCGGGCTGCTCATCGCCTCCCTGCTGGGGGTGACGGTGGCGGTACTGATGAGCAGGGCCCGCTGGCTGGAGCGCTCCCTGTACCCCTATGCGGTCATTCTGCAGACCGTGCCGATCCTCGCGATCGTGCCGCTGATCGGCCTCTGGTTCGGCTTCGGCTTCACCAGCCGGGTGGTCGTCTGCGTTCTGATCGCCCTCTTCCCGATGATCGCCAACACCCTGTTCGGCATCCAGTCGGTCGACCGCACCCACCACGACCTGTTCACCCTCCAGCGGGCGAGCCGCTGGGCCCGGCTGCGCAAGCTCGAACTGCCCGCCGCCCTCCCCTCGGTCTTCACCGGTCTGCGCACCTCCTCCGGCCTGTCGGTGATCGGTGCGATCGTCGGTGACATGTTCTTCAAGCAGGGCGAACCCGGCATCGGGACCCTGCTCGACGTCTACCGCTCCCGGTTGCAGTCCGAGGACCTGTTCGCCGCGATCATCCTCGCCTCGTTCTTCGGCGTCGCGGTCTTCGCCGTCTTCACCCTCGTGGCCCGCCTCGCCGTGGGCTCCTGGCACGCCTCGGCCGACCGGCCGTAGCCCGCTCCCGCCTCTCCCTCCTCCTCACTCGTCCCTCAGGGAGTTCAGTCATGCCCTCTTCACACAGACGCGTCGCCATCGCGGGCGTTTCCTCCGTAATCGCCCTGGTATCGATCACGGCCTGCGGCGGTGGCTCCACCGCCTCCACCGGCTCCGCCGACAAGCTCCAGGCGGCTCCCGCCGCGCAGAACCTGGCCGGCGTCTGCCCCAAGACGGTCGTCGTCCAGGTCGACTGGGAGCCCGAGGCCGAACACGGCCCCCTCTACAACCTCGTCGGCCCGGGCTACACCGTCGACTCCGACAAGAAGCGCATCACCGGACCGCTGGTCATCGGCGGCAAGGACACCGGCGTCGACATCCAGATCCGGGCCGGCGGCTCCGCCATCGGCTACCAGACCGTCCCCTCGCAGATGTACGTCGACAAGAGCATCACCCTCGGCACGGTCACCACCGACGTGGCGATCACGGCGTCCGCCAAGCAGCCGGTCACGGCCGTCGCCGCGTTGATGAAGAAGAGCCCGCAGGTCCTGATGTGGGACCCCGCCACCCACCCCGACTGGAAGGCGATCGCGGACATCGGGAAGTCGAACGCGAAGGTCGTCTACGTCAACGGCAGCACCTACGCCTCGCTGCTGGTCTCCAAAGGCCTGATCAAGAAGAGCCAGCTGGACGGCAGTTACGACGGCGCGCCCGCCCGCTTCGTGTCCAACCCGGGCATCGCCCAGCAGGGCTTCGCCACCGCCGAGCCGTACATCTACCAGCACGAGGTGTCGGCCTGGAAGAAGCCGATCAAGTACCAGCTGCTCGCGGACGTCGGCTACAACGTCTACCCGGAAGCCCTCTCGGTGCGCAGTGGCGAGCTGAAGTCCCTCAGCCCCTGCCTGAAGAAGCTCGTCCCCGTCCTGCAGCAGTCGACCGCCGACTACGCGGCCAAGCCGTCGGCGACCGTCAAGCTCATCGCCGACCTGGTCCAGCAGTACAACACCGGCTGGGTCTACTCCGAGGGCACCGGCACCTTCGCCGCGAAGCAGATGGTCAAGCTCGGCATCCTCGGCAATGAGGCCGACGGAAGCGTCGGGAGCTTCGACACGAAGCGTGTCGCATCCGCCCTGAAGACCTTCACCCCCCTCGTCGAGCAGAGCGGCGCCAAGGTCAAGGCGGGACTGACCGCGCAGGACCTGGCGACCGACGAGTTCATCGACCCCTCGATCGGACTGAAGTGATGACGACCGGAAACCTGACCGCACTCACCGAACTCGTCGACGACGGACGGGCTTTGGGCCTGGCGGAACGTCGTCCCACGCCCGGGATCGAGGAGTTCTGCGCCGAGGCCGCCGAACTCCTCGGCACCGACGGGGTGATCCGCGACCCGGCGGCACGGGAGAAGGCCTCCTGCGACTGGGCTCACATGTCGCCCATCCTGTCCGCGCGCCTTCCCGCCGGCCACGCCGAGGCCGTCCTGCGCCCCACCGCGCACGAGCAGATCCCGGGCATCCTGGCCCTGGCCCACCGCCACCGCATCCCCCTCACCCCGCGCGGCAAGGGCACCGGCAACTACGGCCAGGCGATCCCCCTGTACGACGGCGCGGTCCTCGACCTCACCGGCTGCGGCCGGGTCCTCGACGCCGGCGACGGCTGGATCCGCGCCGAGGCCGGGGCGAGGATGTCCGACCTCGAAGGCCACGCCCGCACCCTGGGTCAGGAGCTGTGGATGTTCCCGTCGACCTTCGGCACCACGGTCGGCGGCTTCCTCTCCGGCGGAAGCGGCGGCACCGGGTCCCTGGTGCACAAGACCAACAGCGACGGTTTCGTACGGGAGTTGACGGTCGTACCGTGCACGGCGGACGCCGAGCCTTTCACCGTGAGCGAGACGGACGCACTGCCGTACATCCACGCCTACGGCACCACCGGGATCATCGCCACCGCGACCGTACGGCTCCAGCGGGCCCGCACTTGGACGGGCCTCTTCGCGGCCTTCGCCGACTGGGCGTCCGCCACGGCCGCGCTGTCGGCGCTCGTACGCCTCGAACCGGCACCGCGCCTGGCCTCGCTGGACGAGGCCGGCCTCGTGGGGGTCTACCCGCCGGACCCCGCGCTGGACCCCACGGCCCTGAGTGTGCGCGCGATCATCGAGGAGGAGGCCGTCGACCAGGCACGAGAGATCGTCCGGTCGCACGGCGGCAGCGTTCTCGACATCCGGCCCGCACCGGACGGCCCCGCGCTGATCAGTTCGATGTCCTTCAACCACCCCACCTACCACCTGATGAAGGCCGAGGACGGCTGGTTCCACCTGGAGATCGGCGGCGATGTCCTGCTCGGCGACACCACCGAGATCCGGAAGGTCTTCCCGGACACCCTGCTCCACCTGGAGGGCATGCGCTCCGGCACGGTCGGCATGCTCATGGCCCGCTACCAGGACGAGCAGACCGTGTACGCCGGCACAGCCGCCCTGGAAGCCCTGGGCGTCCGCGTGCACAGCCCGCACAACTGGTACGTCGACCGCCGCCTCGACCTCGTACGGGAGACGGCCCGCGCCGCCGACCCGCTCGGCCTGCTCAACCCCGGCAAGATTCCCGCCACTTCGCAGGAGACGCCGTGACCTTCACCCGGTTCATCGACCTCAGCGGCCCGGAGATCGAGCGGTTCGGCGAGGACACCGTCGCCGTGCTGCCGGTCGGCGCGATCGAGCAGCACGGGCCCCATCTGCCCGTCGCCACCGACTACTACATGGCCGAGGCGGTCGCCGAGGGCGCCGCCCAGCTCGCGGGGGAGAGCTGCGACGTCACGCTGCTGCCGGGCCTCGCCTACACCAAGTCCGACGAACACGCCTGGTCCGCAGGCACGTTGTGGCTCAGCGCCCGGAGCCTCCTGTCCGTCCTCGACGATCTCGGCCGCTCCCTGGCCGCAGGGCCCATCCGGCGCCTCGCCTTCCTCAACGCGCACGGCGGCAACAGTGCCCTGCTCGGCGTGGCCCTGCGCGAACTGCGCACCCGCCACGGCCTGCGGACCTTCCTGCTGCACGCCTCGCTCCCCGCCGACCAGGGCGGCACGTCCACGGCCACGGAGCACGGCATGGGCGTGCACGGCGGACTCAAGGAGACCGCCGCCATGCTCCACCTCCGCCCCGACCTGGTGGACATGAGCCAGGCCCGCCGCAGCGTCCCCGAACACCTCACCGCGTACGAGCACATCGGTTTCGGCAAGCCGGTGTCCTTCGGCTGGACCAGCGACGACTTCGCCACCGGCAACGGCCTCATCGGCGATCCCACGGGAGCCACGCCCGAACTGGGCCGCAAGCTTGTCGACGCGTCGATCGCCGCAGGCGCGGCCGCCCTGCGTGAATGCGCCCGCTTCCTGCCCAACCGCTGACCGGGAGCCCTCCATGGCCAACCCTCCGCTCCACACCCCGCTGCGCGAGATCACCGCCCACCACATCACCGCCGGGGACACCGTCAAGCTCGCCGTGCTCACCGGCCCCCGGGACGGCTCGCCCACCACGGTCGTCTTCGAGGTCTGGGAACCGGGCGGCGCCCAGCCCCTCAACTGGCACCCGGAGTCCGTCGAGACGTTCGTCGTGCTCGCCGGCCACGGCCGCGCCGCCAGCGACGAGCACGAGCGCGACCTCGCCCCCGGCGACGTCCTGGTCCTGCCCGTCGGCTCCAAGCACCGCATCGTGAACACGTCCGCCACCGAACGCCTCTACACCCTCACCGTGATGGCCCCTGACGAGGGCTTCGCGGATCTCATCGAACGTGGACCGGTCGCCGCCCTGGACGAGCAGGATCTGACCGTCCTGCGAGCGGGAACGCCATGAGTATGGATCTCCTCGCCGCCTTCTGGGCCTACGAACAGGCGCTCGCCGCCAACGACTTGACCGGGCTGGACCACTGGTTCCTCGACGCGCCCGACACCCTGCGCGCCGAGGGCGACAACGTCCTTGTGGGCCACACCGCCATCGCCGACTTCCGGCGGGGGAGGGGAGGGGCTCCCGCCCGGGTGGTCGAGCGGGTGCACGTGGTCCGTCCGGCGGCGGGGGCCGCGGTCGTGACCGCCGAGACAAAGCGACATGACGGTACGCGCGGGCTCCAGACGCAGGTGTGGCAGCACACCGACGCCGGGTGGCGGATCGCCGCCGCGCACGTGAGCGCCGTATCCGCGCCGACGCCGGACGACCGCCCGGACCCGGCGGTGTGGCGGGTGTCCGACGGGCCGCTCGTGGCGTCCACCGGTCAGGGCCCGCTGGCCCATGTCGGCCTCGCGGTGAAGGACCTGTTCGCGGTGGCGGGACAGCGCGTTGGTGCGGGCAACCCCGCCTGGCTGGCCGAGGCCCGCACGGAACCGCAACACGCGGACGCCGTAGGGCAGTTGCTCGACCAGGGTGCCGAACTCGCCGGCATCGCCCAGACCGACGAACTCGCCTTCAGCCTCGCCGGCACCAACACGCACTACGGCACCCCCGCCAACCCCGCCGCACCCGGCCGGATCACCGGCGGCTCCAGCAGCGGCCCGGCCGCCGCCGTGGCCCGCGGCTGGGCGGACCTGGGGCTGGCCACCGACACCGCCGGCTCGATCCGCGTGCCCGCCTCCTACTGCGGCCTGTACGGCTGGCGACCCACCCACGGCGCCACCCCCGACGGGGGCCTGCTGGCGCTGGCACCCTCGTTCGACACCGCCGGACTCCTCGCCCGCGATCCCGTCCTGCTGCGGACGGCGGCCGATGCGTTGCTGACACCGGGGGACACCATCGCGCCGATCACCAGGTGCATGGTGGACGAGGAACTGGTCTCGCTCGCCGAACCCGAGGTCCGCGCCTCCTTCGAGGCTGCCTGCCGGGCACTCACCCTGCGTACCGAGCTGCCCCTGACGCGTACCCGCACCGGAGCCGCCGAGCACCTGGAGGAATGGTTCGCCGCCTTCCGCACCGTCCAGGCCGCCGAAGCCTGGGAGCAGCACGGCGCGTGGATCACCCGTCATCCGGACGCACTCGCCCCGGACGTCGCGGCGCGTTTCGAGAACGGCCGCCGGGTGAGCGCGGCCGAGCGGGCGCAGGCGGAACAGGTCCTGTCCGACGGGCGGAAGACGCTGGACGCCGTACTTCCGCCCGGGACCGCCCTGCTACTGCCGGCCACGAGTGGTCCCGCCCCTCTCGCCGACGCGCCGCCCGAGGAGGTGGAGGCCGTCCGTGCCGCCACCCTCCGGCTGACCTGCCTCGCCTCCCTGGCCGGACTCCCGGCGGTCGTGGCCCCGCTGCTGCGGGTGCGCTCGCTTCCCGTGGGCCTGTGTGCGCTGGGCGCCCGGGGCACCGACCGAGCCCTGCTGGACTTCATCATCACCGATCCGAGGAACCCCGCGCATGCCTGAAGCCCACGGCCTGATCGGACCCAACTCCCGCAACGCCTGGCGGCCGGACGGCAAGACCGTGGTACTGGCCCGCCCCCAGCGCGACCCGCACCCGGTCACTGTCGAGGCACTCCCACAGACAGTGACCGCCGACCTCGCCGCGACCGCGCTGATCGTCGTCGACATGCAGAACGACTTCTGCTCGCCCGACGGCTGGCTCGCCTCCGTCGGCGTGGACGTGACCCCCGCGCGTGCTCCCATCCCCGTCATCGCCGGCCTGCTGTCCCCGCTGCGAGCCGCCGGCGTCCCCGTCATCTGGCTCAACTGGGGCAACCGCCCCGACCGGGCCAACCTTCCGCCGGGCGTTCTGCATGTCTACGATGCGGACGGCACCGGCGGCGGCATCGGTGCTCCGCTCCCGGGTGGCCGGGTACTGGAGCGGGGTAGTCCCTCGGCCGCGATCGTCGCCGGGCTGGATACCGCGGACGGCGACCTCCATGTCTCCAAGTACCGGATGAGCGGCTTCCAGGACACCGAGCTGGACAGCGTGCTGCGCAACCTGCGGGTCGACACCCTGCTGTTCGCCGGCGTCAACGCCGACCAGTGTGTCCTGGCCACCCTCATGGACGCCGCGAACCTCGGCTACGACGTCGTCGTGGTGGAGGACGCGGTGGCCACCACCTCGCCCGCCTACTGCATGGACGCCACCCTTTACAACGTCCGCCAGTGCTTCGGGTTCACCCTCACTGCCGGAGCCCTGCGGGAGGCCCTGAAGTGAAGCTCCTCCAACCCGGACTCGGTCTCCTGGACGGTGACCACTACCTCCCCGCCGACCCCTCCCGCGTGCACTGGGGCCTGCTGCCCAACGCCACCGCGAAACCGGCGCTGACCGTCCGCTCGGGCGAGACCGTCACCTTCGACACCATCAGCCACGAGGGCATCCTCGAAGACCAGGGCCGCGACCCGGCCGCCTTCTTCGGGGCGGCCGGCATCGCCCCGAACGGCCTGCTGCACGACGCCGTCGAACTGGCCGCCTCCGCACGCGAACACCTGCCGCACACGCACGGCCCGCACGTCGTCACCGGACCCGTGGCACTGCACGGCGCACGGCCCGGCGACGTCCTGGAGGTCGAGGTCCTGACCCTGCTCCGCCGCGCCCCCTACGGAGTGATCAGCAACCGGCACGGCAAGGGTGCCCTGCCCGGCGAATACCCGCAGACACCCGAGGGCGAGCCGTCCAGCCTGGTCGCGACCGTGGGCGAGGACGGCCGGGGCCGGCTCCCGGTCGGCGACGGCCGCCAACTCGCCTTCCCGCTCCGCCCGTTCCTGGGCATCATGGGCGTCGCCCCGGCCACCGAATCCGCCGTCCACTCCGTCCCGCCCGGCCCGCACGGTGGGAACATCGACGTCCGCCATCTCGGCACCGGCGCCCGCCTCTTCCTCCCTGTCCAGGTCCCCGAGGCCCTCTTCTACGTCGGCGACCCGCACTTCTCCCAGGGCGACGGCGAAGTCGCCCTCACCGCCTTCGAGGCACCCCTGCGCGCCACCCTCCGCCTCACGCTCCACACGGACCCGGCCACCCGCTCTCTGGCCGCCCGGCTGCGTGCACCCTTTGCGGAAACACCGTCAGAGCACATAGTGCTGGGCCTCGACCGCGACCTCGACGAAGCCCTGCGCAACGCCGTACGCGACGCACTCACCCTCCTCACCGACCAGTACGGCGTCCCGGGCCCCGTCGGCCTGGCCTACCTCAGCGCGGCAGCCGACTTCCACGTCTCCCAGGTGGTCGACATCGTCAAGGGCGTCCACGGCCGCATCTCCAAGGCGGACCTGATGTGCTGAACCGTTGTCGGCCGAGGGCCGAGCTGACGATTGCGGCCGGTGAATTTCCCGCATGGAGTTGAGAGTCGTACTTATTGAGCTCGTCTTCCGGAATGGCGTGACCACGAGCGGATGATCAACGTCCGCGCGGCCGGGCGCCGGACGCGCCGGCCAGGTGCCGACGGAGTCCGGCCCGGCCCACTGACCCGCGCACTCATCGGCGCCGTCCGCGAACAGCGCACCCCCTACCCCCTTGACCAGCACACCGGGTCCGACACCTTCACCGGACGCGAACGCGACGTCCTCCTCGCCGTCGCCTCGGGCTGGTCCAACGCCGAGATCGCCGCCCGGCTGTGCATCGCCCCAGCCACCGGCAAGTCTCACGTCAGCCACATCCTCGCCAAGATCCGGGCCCGCTCCCGCGTCCAGGCGGTGACCTACGCCTACGAATCCGGCCTCGTACAACCGGCGGCCTGACGGCTATTCAGTTCGAGCGTGCACGATTTCTTCACAAAAATGAGGGCGTAAATATGCGTGAAGGTTCAAGTATTTACATTAGGGTCCGATCGTGAAAGGCCCGAAAGAGTTCCGTCCTTCTTCTGGTCTCGCCGATCTGGCGAGTCTGATCCGATTTCCCGCCGCCCTCGGTGCCCCCGGTGACGTTCTTGCCGGCGCTGTCGCTGCGGGTGAGACGCCCCGTCCCCGTATTGTCGCCACGATGGCGTCGTCCGTCGCCCTCTAGCCTCGATCTTGCATGAGGGTCCCTCGGCAAGCTGAGGGACCCTCATGCAAGATCGAGGCTAATGCGAAAGATCAACTGCAAAGAGCGCCAGACCTTGGCGGAAGCGAGCACTTTAAGTCTGGGGTGAATGTAGGGGTCAGTCGCCATCGGGAGTACGTCGTGCCTGGTCAAAAAATTGGTCGATTACTTTCGGTAGTTCTCCCTCGACCTGGTGCGCGACTTCGCCGATGTCGGGAGGGATCTCATCAAGAGAGGTTCACGCCACTGTGATTCCTGCTGTGATCTTTTCGACGGTTGGAACGATGACATCCGGGCCTTCGAGGCGCACGCGCGTCTCCAGGGAGCGGAGTTCAGGCACCTTGGCGCCCATCTGCTCGAACGCGCGACGGATCGCCTGGTCGGTTGGATCTACCGGAACTGGCTCAAGGGCGTTCATGGCGTCGTCGACGAACGAGAGAAAGGCTGTGTACGCCTGAGCTCGGGGTTCACGACGCTCTCGGACGTGCTCGCTCTGAAGTTGATCCCGTTGACGCTCGCGTTCAGCCTCAAGCTGTAGGCGTGTTTGCTGCAGGCTGTCCAGGCCCTGTGGGGCCCTCGTCATGGTGTGAACGGAGATGTGTGATCTTGTGAGCGGAGATATGTAGGCTCATTTGCGCAGCCTGGACTGCGCAAGTTAGCCTGAGTGTATGAATGAGATCGTAGGCACCACCGGCGGAGTGTCCGAATCGGCCGTACTCGCAGCGCGCGAGGTCCGTGTGGTCTTCAGCCGGCTGAGGCGCCGCCTGCGCGAGACCTACGACCGCGGCGAGCTCACACCGTCGCAGACGTCCGTCCTCAGCCGTCTGGACAAGGACGGCGAGGCGTCGGTCAGTGACCTGGCGGCCGCCGAACGGGTCCGCCACCAGTCAGTGGCCACCATTACGGGCGCCCTGGAAGAGCGCGGTCTGGTCGCCCGCCGTCCGGATCCCCAGGACGGCCGACGTCAGCTGGTCTTCGTCACCGACAGCGGCCACGCCTTCCTGGAGGACCGCCGCCGGGCCGGTGAGGGCTGGCTCGCCAGCGCGCTGGAGGAGCAGTGCACCGAAGAGGAGCGCCGGATGCTTCTCGAGGCAACCGCCCTACTGGAACGGATCGTGCGCTCGTGAGCGGCGTCCTGCACAGGTTGCGTCCCAGCCGGGGCAAGCGCCCGTACGACGGGTTCGACCGTCGTCTGCTGGCCCCGATGATGACGGGAGCGGCCCTCAACCCGGTCAACTCCTCCATCATCTCCGTCTCCCTGGTGCCGATCGGCGCCGCCTTCGGGGCCCCGCCGTCCCAGACCGCATGGCTGATCTCCGCCCTCTACCTGGCCACCGCCATCGGACAGCCGGTGGTGGGCCGGCTGATCGATCTCTTCGGGCCTCGCCGTCTGTTCCTGGCCGGGACCGTACTGACCGGCATTGCCGGCGTCGTCGGCATGCTCGCCCCCAGCCTCGGCGTCCTCATAGCCGCACGGGTACTCCTGGGCTTCGGTACGTGCTCCGGCTATCCGGCGGCCATGTACCTCATCCGCAGCGAGGCCCGGCGCACCGGCCACGAGAGCCCCGCCGGCGTCCTCACCGCTCTGGCCGTCACCACCCAGACCATCGCAGTGATCGGCCCCAGCCTCGGCGGCCTGCTGATCGGCGCCGGCGGCTGGCGCGCCACCCTGGCCGTCAACATCCCCCTCGCGATAGCCGGTCTCTACCTCGGCGCCCGCCGTATCCCCGTCACCCCTGGCTCCCGCCGTGCCGACGGGCACCGTCCGGTGAGCGACCTGGACCTGCCGGGCATGGGCCTGTTCTCCGCAGCGCTCGTCTGCCTCCTGCTGTTCCTGATGAACCCGGGCGTCGGTGACTGGTACCTACTGCTCCTGGTCGTCGCCGCGGGCGCCGGCTTCGCCTGGCGGGAACTGTACGCACGGCAGCCGTTCATCGACGTACGCGTCCTCGGCGGCAACCTGCCGCTGCTGGCCACCTACGGGCGGACCCTGCTCTGCTACATCGTCACCTACGCCTTCCTGTACGGCTACACCCAGTGGACGGAGGAAGGACGCGGCCTCTCCGCTTCGCAGGCCGGCCTGATGCAGCTGCCCCTGTTCGCCATCGCGATCGTTGTCTCCACCCTCACCGGACGACGCCAGGCCGTCCGCAGCAAGCTCCTGGTCGGTGCTCTCGGCCAGATCGCCACCTGTGCGCTGCTGCTCCTCCTGCACTCCGACAGCCCGGTGTGGATGCTGCTGGCCGTCGTGATCGTCCTCGGCATCCCGCAGGGGCTGAACAGCCTTGCCCTGCAGAACGCTGTCTACCACCAGGCCGACGCCGACCGGATGGGCTCCTCTGCCGGGCTGCTGCGCACCTTTGGTTACCTCGGCGCCATCATCGCTTCCGCCGCCAACGGCGCCTTCTTCGGCGAGCACGTCACCACCGGTGGACTGCACCATCTCGCCTTGTTCATGCTTGCCGTCAGTGTCCTGTTCCTCGTGGTCACCGCCGTCGACCCCTCACTGCGCCGCATCGGGCGCGAAGCCGACGACCTCGCCCAGAGCGAACCCCCGCGCCCCGGCCGGTAACCGACGGCTGCCGGGCCCCGTGCCCGAAAGGATCCGCCTCGCGGCGCCCCGCCGCGCAGGATGACCCATCCCACCCCGACACCAAGGATGAACCCGTGCCCAACTCCGCCCTGCTCGTGATGGACGTACAGAAGGCCATCATCGGCCGCGTCCCCGACCTCGACCCCGACTACACGCCCCGTCTCGCCCGAGCCGTCACCGCTGCCCGGGCTGTGGGCATTCCGGTGGTGTACGTCGTCGTCGGCTTCCGCGCGGGCCACCCCGAGGCCAAGTCCAGCCCGATGTTCAGCGCCCTGCCCGAGGACGCCTTCATCGATGGCGACCCTGGGGCCGCCATCCACCCCGACGTCGCGCCCCGGCCCGGCGAGAGCATCGTCACCAAGAAGCGCGTCAGCGCCTTCACCGGCAGCGATCTCGACCTCGTCCTGCGCGGCGCCGGCGTCAACCACCTCATCCTGACCGGTCTGGCCACCAGCGGTGTCGTCCTGTCCACCCTGCGCCAGGCCGCTGACCTCGACTACCGCCTCACCGTCCTGGCCGACGGCTGTGTTGATGGCGACCCCGAAGTCCACCGGGTCCTGACCGAGAAGGTGTTCCCCCACCAGGGCGCCATCCTCACGAGCGTCGATGCCTGGGTCTCGGACCTCACCTGACGTCTCCATCGCGCGCGGCAGCCGGGCGCGGAGGAACGAGGCCAGGGTGGCGCCGTAGGAGCCGGTGCCCTCGACCCCGAATGCGAGCACCTTGCCGAACGAGGTTGCCCAGTCCAGGAGTTGCTGGAATCCGCCGGTGTCCGTGGGGATCGTCAATGTCGCCAGGATTCCGCCGATGGTGTCCATAACTGCCGCGACGTGCACGTGCTTGTGTGTGTCGACGCCGATCACGACGTGCCCAGATCTGTGCTGCTCGTTGGTGTTCACCGCGTTCCTTCCGGCCGGTGGCGTGAGCTGCACGCTGTCGCCGGTCGGACGGACAGGACTGTCACGGGGACGCTTTGACGAGTTGGCTCCAGGCTCCTATCAGGTCACGTCCGGCTGGCGGCAGCGCTTGCTGCGTGCCCGGCCGGACGGTCGACAGATCAACGCCAGGACACCCGCAGGGTCGGTCGTAACAAGAGTCAGACCGCCTCGGCCGGGACTACCCGATCCTTGCGGGATCCGGTGCCAAGAGACTGACAGTCGTAGGCGTCGTCGACCGATCTGATCGAGGCGGCGATGCCGGCTGCGTCCAGATGCTCGGCGAGCCGGAAACTCGTATATTGCGACCCGGCGACGCTGAGTGGTGGATCAACTCGCCTGGCTGAACCAGGTGTTGGTCACGGTCGCGTTGCCACACGGCAATCTTCAGAGCGTCCAGGACGAAGACCGTTTCCTTCACGGTGGCCGCGGGCCAGCCGACGATCCGGCGGGAGAACGTGTCCACGCCGAAGGCGACGCAGACGACTCCGGCCCAGGTCTTCACGTGGGTGAAGTCCGCGACCCCGCAGCGGTTGGGGGCGGCAGCGACGAAGTCGCGGTCCAGCAGGTCCGGCGCCCGTGCGGCCTGCCCGCCGGGCAGCGTGGTGATCACCTTCTTGCCGCCGACGGCGCCGGTGATGCCGGGTTCGCGCATGAGGCGCTCGACGGTGCAGCGGGCCACGTCATGTCCCTGCCGGTTTGGTTCGCGCCAGATCTTCTCGGCCCCGTGGACGCGGTAGTTGGACGTGTGGACCTCTTGTATGTGCTCTTTGAGTTCCTCGTCGCGCAGGGAACGGGCGGAGGGAGCTTGGAGGCGTTTCTTGTGGGCGTAGTAGATGGAAGGGGCGATCTTGCAGTCGTGCCCGGTGAGGGTTCTGCAGATCGGCTCGACGCCGCCGAAGCGGTACCGGTGCTCATCGATGAACGCTACGAGCGTGTGTGTGGCCGATCGAGCTCGGCCGCGAAGAAACTCGCTGCGGCCTTGAGGATCTCGTGGGCCCGCTTCAGTTCGGCGTTCTCCTTCTTCAACGCCTTGAGCTGGGCGGACTCCTCCGTCGTCGTCCCCGGACGCGTCCCCGTATCGATCTCGTGCTGCCTCACCCAGTTCCACGGCGTCTCGCCCGAGCCGGTGCCGAGCTTCCCGGCCACCGCCTGCAGGGCGGCCGTCTCGTTCGGGTAGCCGTCACTTCCCTCGGCGAGCATGCGCACCGTGCGACGGCGGGACCTCAAGCGGGTAACGGGAAGGTCGTGCCATGACTCGATCCTTTTATGAAATCGAGTCTCCATTCGAACCAGGGCGCTTCATGTGTGCGGAGTGCCCGGCGGGGTCTTGGTCTGCTGGTGGCACACGGGCCATGCGTCGCTGACCAGCGTAAGTAATGCGCCGCTCCAGTCAGGTTGGCTCGCCGGTCCGGGAATGGTTTGCATCTTGAATGTCTCTGCATGCGAGCAGTCGATGGAGTTGTTGGTCCAGCCGGTACCGGAGAGCCCTGTGAACGACAACACGATGTTCTGACCGCACTGTCCGGCATCCCAGGGGCACGAGTCACGCTCCGTGCAGGTGTCCGCGGGCGCACCGTGCGCCATGGGTCGGGAGTGTTGCCATACGGTTTCGTCCGGTGGTCGATTGGTCAAGACCTCTTCAATCCTCCCCGGCACGTCTGGTGACGCCACGGCACAGGTGGGTTCACTGCGCTGCATGGAACATCTGACGACCCGCGGTCGACTGCGCCGGACGGTGCTCGCTCTCGCCGCTGCGGCCGCCTCGCTCGGCCTGACCCTGGGCGCGGCTCCGCCCGCCGGGGCCATGACGGTGCCGGCCGAGTTCGGCACCGATTACCACGACCCGCTCACCGCCGCCCCGGCCATCGCCGCCCCGCACACCAAGTCCTGTTCGGTTACGGTCGCCGAGGCGAAGTTCAAGGACTTCACGCCCTATACCGGCACCTACAGCCCTCCCACCGGCTGCGGCACACCGGGCCGCTGGTCGAAGGTCGTCCTGCGTATGGACGGCAGCGTGGCCGGTCGGCAGTACGACCGGCTCGGGTATCTCGACATCGGCGGGGTCGAGGTGTTCCGCACGTCGACACCGGAACCGTCGCAGGACGGCATCGACTGGTCGGTGGAGAAGGACCTGACACGGTACGAGAAGACGCTGAGCGGTGAACAGTCCGTCGACATGCTCATCGGCAACGTTGTCAACGACACCTACACCGGTGTTCTCGACGTCAAGGTCACGCTCACCTTCTACGCCCCCGAGCCGGACCGGACTCCGTCGGCCACGTCGGCCCCCGACCAGGTCATCCCGCTCAGCGACGCCGACAGCGTGACGACCGGCGCCAGGCTCACCACCCCGCGCAACTCCGAGCGGATCCTCGCCGAGGTGTACGCGACCGGATCGGGCGGTGGCTGCGAGGAGTTCTGGTACTCGGCGGTCACGCCGTCGGCGTCGTACTCCTGCCAGGGCGGGGACGACGGCCCGTACCGCGAGGTCGAGGTCAGCATCGACGGGAAGGTGGCCGGGATCGCCTCGCCCTACCCGAACGTGTGGACCGGAGGCTGGTCGCCGTACCTGTGGTCGGTGCTCCCGTCGCCGACCGCGTTCGACGTACGGCCGCTGGAGTTCGACCTGACCCCCTTCGCCGGTGAGCTGAACGACGGCAAGGCGCACACCGTGGACGTGTCGGTGGTCGGGGTGCCCAGCGGGCAGACCGGCTGGAGCGCGCCGACGAACATCCTGGTGTGGCAGGACGCCCACAAGTCGGTGGTGACGGGCGCGGTGACCTCGTACAAGACGTCGTCCGCGCCGAAGGTGACGAACACCTACGAGGACGGCTCCCTGCGCAGCCTGGTGACGGAAGGCGCGCACAGCCTGAAGGTCTCCGGCTACCTCGACACCTCCCACGGCCGGGTCACCACCACGGTCGACCGGTCCCTGACCACGGCGATCACCCACCACTGGACCCCGGACGAGAACACCGACAACCAGACCGGCCGCTGGACCGACGCCCAGAAGGTCACCGTGAGCGGCCACACCTCCCGCACCGACCGCACGTACACCCTGGACGGCCGCTCGACGATCGACACGGACAACCGGCTCCGTGTGATCATGTCCATCGACGACCACGCCCGCACGGACGGCATCCTCAGCGACGACAAGTACGCCGGAGACGCGACGTTCACGCTGGGCGTGGCCCGCGCGGACCGGCACGCCGTGGCGACGACGAGCGAGCGGTACCGGCTCCGCGGAGCCGGGGTGTGCTACGACCACACACTCGCCACCGAACAGGGTGTCCTGACCAAGGACGTACGACGCTGCTGACCATGGGCAACGGAACGAGCCCGAGGGCGTGTTGCGCCGTCGTCGACGATCGCCGAGCGGCGGCGCATCATGGTCCCGGTGTTCCGGTGGGCAGTGCCTGCTCCGCCCAGATGGTCTTGCCGGTGGGTGTCTGACGGGTGCCCCAGCGCTCGGCGATCTGAGCGACGAGCAGCAGCCCGCGCCCGCCCTCGTCGAAGACACGTGCCCGGCGCAGGTGCGGCGCGGTGCCGCTGCCGTCGGAGACCTCGCAGATGAGTGTGGAGTCGCGGATGAGGCGCAGCACGACGGGGTCGGCGCCGTAGCGGATGGCGTTCGTGACCAGCTCGCTGACGATCAGCTCGGTGGCGAAGGCAGCCTCCGTCAGCCCCCAGACGGCCAGTTGCTCGCCCGCCATCTTGCGGGCCCTGGCCACGGCCGCGGGATCCCTAGGCAGCTGCCAGGTACGTACTTGGCCGGCGTCGAGCGCGGCCGTGCGGGCCAGCATCAGCACGATGTCGTCGCCGGGACGTTCGCTCAACACGGTGCGCAGCACCTCGTCGCAGGTCTCCTCCAGCGGTGCGGCCGGTCCACTCAACGCCTCGCGCAGCAGGCTGAGTCCTACGTCGATGTCGTGGTCGGCCGCCTCGACCAGGCCGTCGGTGTAGAGGGCGAGCAGACTGCCTTCCGGCATCTCCATCTCGACGGATTCGAAGGGCAGGCCGCCGAGGCCGAGTGGCGGCCCGGCCGGCAGATCGACGAACCGCACGTCGCCGTCGGGGGTCACCACGGCGGGCGGCGGATGTCCGGCGCGGGCCATGGTGCAGCGCCGGGACACCGGGTCGTACACGGCGTACACGCAGGTGGCCCCGACCTCTCCCGATGTGTCCTGTACCCGCCCGCGTGCCTCGGGGCCCTCCTCCCGGTCGAGCCGGATGACGAGATCGTCCAGCTGGGTGAGCAGCTCGTCGGGAGCGAGGTCGACGTCCGCAAGGGTGCGTACGGCGGTCCGCAGCCGGCCCATCGTGGCCGAGGCGTGAATGCCGTGGCCGACCACGTCGCCCACGACGAGGGCGACCCGGGCGCCGGACAACGGGATCACGTCGAACCAGTCGCCGCCCACGTCCGCGCCGGAACCGGCCGGCAGATAGCGGTAGGCCACCTCCATCGCCGCCAGGTCGCGCGGCTGGTCGGGCAGGAGACTGCGCTGGAGCGCGAGTGCCGTGCGGCGTTCGCGGGTGTAGCGGCGGGCGTTGTCCACGCTCACCGCAGCCCTGGCGACGATCTCCTCCGCGAGCAGCAGGTCGTCTTCGGTGAAGGGCTCAGCCGTCCGGTGCCGCAGGAAGTGCACCAGGCCCAGGGTCACCCCTCGGGCGCGCAGCGGTACCAGCATCAGCGAGTGGATCATGTACTTGGTCACTGTCTCGGCGCGGGCCTCGGAGGATCTGATCCACGCCTGGATCCCCGGCTCTCCCGCCGTGTGCCGTGTGGCCCGGCCGCCGATGAGGGTCCGCATCGGCGGCGTCCCGATCGGGTAGACGAGCAGGCCGTCCGTGGCCACCACCGATTCCGGACAGCCGTCCAGCACCGACCGCTGGGCGGTGCGGCGCACTGTGACGGGCCTGTCGGGCGGTACCGGTTCCGGCTCGTCGTCCCGCGCGACGGACTCCAGCAGGTCCACCGTGACGAAGTCGGCGAACCCGCTCACGGCCACGTCGGCCAGTTCCTCGGCCGTCCGGGACACGTCCAGGGTGCTGCCTATGCGCAGTCCGGCGTCGTTGAGGACCACCAGACGCCGGCGGGCCCAGTACTGCTCCGTGGTGTCGAAGACGGCCGCGGACAGCCCCTGTACCGTGCCGCCCTCATCCTTCAGCGGTGAGATGAACATGGACCAGGCGTGGTCCCGGGTCTCGCCGGGGGCCTTGCCGTGGTCCTCGTGGAACACCGTCTCCCCGGTGCGCAGGACCTGCCGCTGAAGGCGGTCGTACTCGTCGAACGGGGGACTGGGCTCGATCTCCCACAGGGTCTTGCCCCTCATCTCCGAGACGGTCATGCCCATCACCTGGGCCATGACCGCGTTGGCGGCCACCAGCCGGGCCTTGAGGTCGTAGACCGCCACCGGCACGGGGAGCTGCGCGAGCGTGAGATCCCAAAGGGCCTCCGACCCCGGCTCGGGCTGCTCCGCCATGATGGCCGGTGCGGCTCCCGTC
Organism: Streptomyces sp. NPDC001100; assembly: GCF_053598575.1. Classification (NCBI taxonomy): domain Bacteria; kingdom Bacillati; phylum Actinomycetota; class Actinomycetes; order Kitasatosporales; family Streptomycetaceae; genus Streptomyces; species Streptomyces sp. NPDC001100. The sequence goes on along the minus strand of NZ_JBSFKO010000073.1, from coordinate 1,768 downwards.
ACGAGCCAGAGGCGACCGGGTCCTGCGTCTGCCATCGGCGTGCCCTGCAGCCGTACTACGACACGGTCTCCGCCCCGGTGCCGTAGCGCCACCTCACTGGCCACACGCTGGCCGACGGCCACGTGGCGCCGCGCGGACTCGGGCAGGCGGGCGGCGAGGAGTTCGGCGGCCGGCCGGCCCACGACCTCGGCGGGTTCGTAGCCGAGCAACTGCTCAGCCCCGGCGCTCCACACCATCACCACCCCGCTGGCGTCGATGACGACGGCGAAGTCCGGCGGTACGCGTCCCCCCGCTGCGCCTCCGGATGTGACGCCCCTATCGTTCATGGGCCTCATATCCTCGCTCCAGACCGATCAGGGTGGGGCAGGGCCTTCGGCTCCCTCTTCGGTATCTCGCGCCACCGCACTCCCACGAGAGAAGATCCAGCGCCGCGCCCTCCCACGCCAACCTCGCCGCGTACGGCGAACCCGGCCGGGCTCCGTGGTCCGAGCCGGCCCCACTTGTCCCGCGAACGCTCCGTTGGCAGCCGAATTCCATGACGTACCTTTCCTCGGGTCCAGTCTGGCATCGGGACGCCCACTCTGCGGGTGGCTCGACGGTTCTTGAGTACGGGCAGGCCGGACGGCAGCCGTCCTTCAACTCCGAGGTCTGATCACGAACGGTGACTTCGCGAGCTGCTGGATCCTCCACGCGGCCCGTGGAGGGCGCCGGTCTGTTGGACGCGCCGAGGAACGCCCGACACCGCAGCGACGGGCTGTGGTGATTACGGTTTTCGGGAATTGATTGATGTGGCAAAAGGGGCATGTCAATCAACTTTCCAGATCCTCCGCAGGCTCCGCCCCTCGGTCGTCGTCCCGGCCGTACTCGTCGGCGCCCTCGCCGTCACCAGCGTGAACGGGCTCACCGAGACGCCTCACTCGTCACTGGGCCAAGCCGTCCAGCCGGTCGACAAGGACACGCCCACCGACGGCATGAGCTACGACATGCCTCCGGTGGAGCACCGCTCACGCGACCGCACTGATCACTTTTGTCAGGTATTGGTCGAAGAGGTCTGCCTTGTAGAGGAGCCCGCTGTACTCGACGGGGATCCGGTACCCGTCTATTTCGGCAGTAGGTGTGCCGGGGCCCTCGTGCCCGTTGTAGTGCCCGGCCGCGGCGAACACCTTCTCGGAGGAGTCCACGAAGTCCTGGTACTTCATGGACGTCACCGCAGTGTCGAAGGACGGGCTGCGCAGCCCCGTCACCTTGCTCGCCAGTTGCAGGAGGCGCGCGTCGGTGAAGCCGTCGACCTCCTCGGAGGGTTGGTTCTGGTAGAGGACGGCGTGGTACTCGGCGAATTTCCCGCTTGCCACTGCCGCCCGCAGCGCGTTGACCGCCTTCTTCGACCCGTTCCCTCCCAGCCGCGGGTCCAGGAACGACGCCATCGTGTACTCGACCTGGACCTTGTGCCGCAGAACCCACTTGGTCAGGACCGGGCCGCCGCCCGTGGTCTCGAACTCTCTGCAGTACGGGCAGCGCGGGTCTTCGTAGAGGCGCACGGTCACCGGCGCCTTGGGGTCGCCCACCAGAATGGTTGTGCCGTCCGGTTCCACCTGCTCGGGTGCGTCAGCCAGCCGTGGGTAGTCGCTCTTGCCTTTGGTCTGTTGCCCGTTGCCGTCGGCGGCGATCGGGTGCCGGGACCCGCAGCTCACGAGTGCCGCGCCCAGCACAGCCGTCACCTGGAACCTCCGAGGATGCCCCGGCCTTCAGGCCGGGGAGGAATCGGACT
>NZ_JBSFKO010000072.1:0-25319 GCF_053598575.1 Streptomyces sp. NPDC001100 | reverse complement strand
GAGTCCTTCAACTGGCTTGCGGGACCTGCGAAAACGCTAACTACCCGGCCTTGGGCCTTCCCCCGAAAAGGTGGGCACGCGGTTATTGATCATGCGGCGAGCGTGAGAGGGCGGTATGAGACTTGATGCCCGATTCTTGGTTTCGTACGGGGCGAGTGGGCAGGTTGCAGCGACATCGGTCGGCTATGGCCGGGGCCGGGTGAACAGGCCCTGCTCGGTCTCGGCCAGAATTCCACGGTCGGTCAGCCTCTTGAGCTTGAGGCGGATGTTGTTGATGTTGTTGGGTGCGACCGTCAGGTCCATCGCCTCGCAGACCTGCCGGGCCCGCAGCGGATGGCTGGCCGCGGTGAACACGGCCATGATCTGCTGGTAGGCCGAGTGGTCCGGCAGTTTCGGTGCCGGGGGTGCGGGCGGTCGCGGGTCGGGCAGCTCCAGCAGTGTCTTGCGGGTGATCCGGACTTCCTCGGCGGCCCGGTCGAGTTCGTCGAGGTGCGCGGTCAGCTGTGTGATCTGTTCCCGCGTCGTCTCGGCCTGCGCGGTGATCTCGCGTTCCCGCTCCTCCAGCCGCGCCAGCACCGCGCCGAGCGTCAACTCCCCGCCGGTCATGCGGTGCGCCAGGCCGGCGTGGCCGCCCCGGACAGCCGGCGCAGTATCACCGCGGTCATCGCCCAGTACACCCGCGACTCCGAACTGCGGGGCCGGTGTTCGGAGTCGCGCACCAGCCTGCGGGACAACACCAAGATCCCAAAGGCGCGCTCCACGACCCACCGCTTGGCCTGGGGAACGAGCCCGGTCTGCGCGGGGTTGCGCTCCACGCCCTCCACCGCGATGCCCACCTTCTGCCCGTGCGCGACGACCGCGTTCTTGAAGCCCTGGTCGACCGCTTACTCCGGGAAACACAAGAAGCACGGTATGAACGTGCACGTGCTCACCGATCCGGCGGGGCGGCTGTTGTGGGTCTCGCCCGCACTTCCCGGAGCCGTCCACGACATCAAGGCCGCCCGCACGCACGGCATCATCGACGCCCTGGCGGAAGCCGGCATTACGTGTTGGGCTGACAAGGGCTACCGGGAGGCTGGCGGCACCGTACGCGTTCCCTTCTGGGGACGTTGGGAGAAGCTGTCCGAAGGTCAGCAGGCCGCCAATCGCTCGTACGCGAAGATCCGCGCACTCGTCGAACAGGCCATGGCCACCCTCAAGTCCTGGCGGCTTTTGCGGAAGCTGCGCTGCTCCACCACTCGCATCACCAAGTTCGTTCAGGCCATCCTCACCCTGCACTTGACCAGCACAAACTGAGGTTGGAAAAAACTCAGTGCGTGGCGTCTACCGTTGAAGTGATCGTCTCCCCTGGAAGATACGAGAAGTCGGTGGTACTGCCGTGAACCTTGCGCCGTAATTGCAGATAGGCGGGCATGTTCATGTCGAGGATATCGCGAAGTCATAGTCGGGGCTTGCGCCGTCATGGCCGAAGCTGGCGGTGCAATAGGCCAGGTGAACCGTTCCGGGTTGCTCAAGGCGCTTGCCTCGCCGACATGGCCGCTCCCAACGGTGGCACCGTCGCGGCCGAGCGGCTCCTCCAACCGAAGGTGGAGGCTGAGGTCACGCTCGTGCTTGGGGGCGGACTGAGCACCGCCGCCAAGTGCCGTCCCAACGCGCAGAGTGCTCCTGACTTGCAACGATGGGACTTGTCCAGGGTCCTGTTGGCTGCACGGAAAGAAGTGCTGGCCAGGTGAGCAGGCGTATCGTCGAGGGCGGCGGCAACGGGGCGGTCTCGCAGGCCGGGGCGGTGCTGCTGGTCGAGACGGTCCCGCAAGTCCGGCCTGGACAGCGCGATAACAGCGGCGTTGGCGCCATGGCGCCAAAAGCGGACGATGCACGATCCGGGCAACACCTCTCTGGACGTGGCGCTCGCGGTGGCGCTGGGCGGGGACTGTCTGTCCGATGTCGCCATGCTCCGGGCCGAGCCGGCAGCACCGAACGATCCAAGCCTGGCTGCCAGCAAGGCACTTCGACCCTCGGTGCGATCGCACTCACAGCCCTCACCATCTCGGTCTCAGCCCCGACCGGCGATGCGCCCAGGACCTCGATGATCTATTCGCGGGCGACCACCGCGCGCCGCGCGGCCTCCTCAGCCTCGGCCACCGCAAACCGAAGGTGCTCCATCTCCGCGCGCAACTCCTCCACCCGGGCCAACGCGGCCCGTTCCCGCTCCTCCAACAACCCCACCACCGACGGCATCCGCCATCTCCGACACAGCGAAACCGAACGCAGCGGATCCAGCCTGCCTCCCATCGCCGATCACATGCCTGACCTGCGAGAACTTGACACTACGTCCGCTTTGGGAATCTCTTCTGAAAAAGCGCCAACCACCCGGCCTTGGGTCAAGGCCCCTGCCGCGCGTCCCCCGTCAGTTCACTCACGCACGGCACAACAGCCCACGACACCTGACCGCTTCGGATCAAGAGAAGTGGGCAGAGACGATTGGTACATCCGATGCCGTCTCGTCGGCGACAGCGTCTGATCCTGCTGATCGAACGTCGAAACTGCCGTACCTGACGCCCACCGCACCCCGACCGGGAGCGCCGGTCCCCCTACCGATCCTCGAACCAGCCGCGTTCCTGGGCCAACAGCGCTATCTGGAAGCGGGTCCTTGCGCCCAGTTGTCTGCCCAGTTCACTGATGTGCGTCTGCACGGTCCGGCGGCTGAGCCGCAGGGAGCGCGCGATGGCGTCGTCCTTCATTCCGGCGGCCATCAGGCGAAGGATGTCCCGCGTCCGACCGCGGAGGACGCCGTCCTGTCTTTCGGCGCTGACCGGCGGCGTGGCGGGCGCACCTTCCAGTGAGAGGGGCACCGCGCGCTCCCATACGCTCTCGAAGAGCGCGGTCAGTACTTCCAGCAGAGTCGAGGAGTGGACGACGAGCGAGCCGGCCTCGGGATCGTCCCTCCGCAGTGGCATGATCGCCGCCACACCGTCGAAGATGACCAGTTTCATTGGCAGTCCGGGCAGGATCCGCAGTTCCCCTTCCGCGGCGGCACCCCCGAGCGCCGCCTCCAGGCATGCGTCGTCGGTGATTCCGTCGCTGTCGTACACGGACCGGAGCCGGACGCCGGAGCGGACCGTGGCGCCCGCCGCGGTGGAAGCATCGGCGGGCGTGACCTGCGAGGTCACATAGGGTGGCTTCGCGAAATGCAGCACCTCGTGCCGACTGCCTCTCAGAAGGTGCGCATAGCGTGCTCCGACTTGTTCGTTGCTCTCGACCACCTCGAAGAGATCCGAGGCGATCTGCCGACCCGGGGCGGTGCGATACACCTCCTGGAGCTGTTCCGCGTACAACTCGGCCCTGGCCAACTCCTGTCGTTTACGGGCCAGAAGGGCACCCAGGGAGGAGCGGGGCGGGCTTGCGCTCCAGTACGAGGGCTGTTCCCCGACGCGTACGGCGAGGAGTTCGGCTTCCAGGGACCGCAGGACGGTCCGGGCGGTCGCGACCGGCAGTCCGGTTCCCGCCGCGACCGCGTTCTCGTCCGCGCCCGGATGGCCGACCAGGAATTCCAGCGCCTGCCAGGCCGGGGCGCCCAGGCCGGTGCCTGCCCACAGCGCGTCCAAGGACGACACATCCGACACATCCATCAGCGACTCCTCGGAAGATCGGAACGAGGTTCACGGCGATGCTACGCAAGTGCGCAATTGCGCGGGCCCGCAGGCGGGGAACCTTGCCAGGCACGACTGCCGCGGTCAGGATGATCACAGGTCACCGGCGCGGTGATCTCCGTTTTCACCTCATGTTCCGGCCCCGACTCCCGTGGCCTCCGCAGGGCGCGCACAGCGCTCCCCGGGCGCCTGCCGCCGACCGAGAATCATCACCCTCCAGAAATGGCCCCCGCAATCCTTCGAGCGGCGGGCCCAATTGGCGTGGGAATTCGATTTCCAACCCCGAGCGCCGGATTTTCCGTTTTACGTGACATTAGATACATGACATGCACATGTAACACGGATTTAATTGCCATTCGGCCCCCGAGGTACGCCAATTGATTGCGGTGAATACGGCGACCCGCATTAACCGTCCACCGCGAGCCACCGACGAGTCGACCCATGCTGGGCGAAAAAAGGGAGTAACGTCTTGCGCACTTCGCCAAGAACCGGTTCAGCTTTACGCCGTAGAGCCGCCGCCTTTCTGACCGTCCTGAGCGCTGCCGCGATGACGGTCGTGGGCGTACAGATACCGGCCCACGCGACCGCACCGTCCGCGATGTCAGCCCCGTCGGCCAAGAAGAAGACCGACCTCGACCCCTCCTGTTCCACCCCGAAGAAGGGCGAGGCCACCTGCTTCGCCCTGCGCCGCACCGACACCAAGGCCGTCAAGGGGCTGCTGGCCCCCTCCGTCGATCCCAGCGGCTACGGCGCCGCCGACCTGCGGAGCGCCTACAACCTTCCCGCCGACGGCGGAGCGGGCCAGACCATCGCCATCGTGGACGCCTACGACGACCCCAGCGCCGAGGCCGACCTGGCGGTCTACCGCGAGCAGTACGGGCTGTCCGCCTGCACCACGACCAACGGCTGCTTCACCAAGGTCGACCAGCGCGGCGGTACCGACTACCCGGCGCCCGACTCCGGATGGGCCGGCGAGATCTCCCTCGACCTGGACATGGTCTCCGCCGCCGCACCGAACGCGCACATCCTGCTCGTCGAAGCGGACCAGCCGAGCTTCGAGGACCTCGGAGCGTCGGTCGACGAGGCGGTCGCGCTCGGCGCCAAGTACGTCTCCAACTCCTACGGCACCAACTACAGCAGCACGCCGGGCAGCGGAGAAGCCCCGGACGAGACGACGTACGACACCCACTACAACCACCCCGGTGTCGCCGTGGTCGCCTCCTCGGGCGACAGCGACTACGGAGTGGCCTACCCCGCCGTCTCCCCGTACGTGACGTCCGTCGGGGGTACCTCACTGGTCCGGGACTCCGGCACCGTACGCGGATGGTCCGAGTCGGTCTGGAACCGCGACGGCTTCGGCCCGGGGTCCGGTTGCTCCCTCTACGAGCCCAAGCCGGCCTTCCAGACGGACACCGGATGCGACAAGCGCACCGTCGCCGACGTCTCCGCCGTGGCCGACCCGGCCACCGGCGTCGCGGTCTACCAGACCTACGGCGGTGGCGGCTGGCAGGTGTACGGCGGCACCAGCGCCGCCTCTCCAATCATCGCCGCCGTGTACGCGGACGCCGGGACCCCCGTCGCGGGCACGTATCCCAACGCCTATCCGTACGCCTCCGGAACCGGTCTCAATGACGTGACCGCCGGCGACAACGGCACCTGCACTCCGGCGTACTTGTGCACCGCCGGTGCCGGCTACGACGGCCCGACCGGCCTGGGCACGCCCGACGGACTTGCCGCGTTCCGCAGCGGCCCGCACGGAAAGCTCTCCGGCACCGTCACCGACGCCGCCACCGGAAAGCCGGTCGCAGGAGCCACCGTCACCACCCAGGGCGGCGGCACCACGCACACCGATGCCGAAGGTGCCTACTCGCTCGTCCTGCCGGTCGGCAGCTACGACATCACCGTCGAAGCCTACGGCTATGCCGCCGTCACCGCCTCCGGCGTGTCCCTCGCCGACGGCGACACCCTGACCAAGAACTTCGCCCTGCCCCCGGTCCCCAGCCGGACCGTGTCCGGCAAGGTCGCCGACGGCTCCGGCCACGGCTGGCCGCTCTACGCCAAGATCACGGCAGACGGCGTGCCCGGCGGCCCGGTGTGGACCGACCCCCTCACCGGCGCCTTCGACCTGAAGCTGCCCCAGGGCCACGACTACACCCTGCACGTGGACAGCGCCTACCCCGGCTACACGTCGCTCACCAGGAAGATCACCGTCGCGGACGCCGACCTGACCCTGAACCCCGCGGTGCCGGTCGACCCCTGGGCGGCCACCCAGCCCGCCGGGTACTCGGTGCGGGACGAAGGCACCACCGAGCCGTTCGACTCGGCCGACTCCGCCCCGAAGGGCTGGAGTGTGGTCAACGCCGACGGGACGACGGGCGGCTGGACCTTCGACGACCCGGGCTCGCGAGGCAACACCACCGGCGGTGACGGCGCCTTCGCCATCGTCGACAGCGACCACTACGGCGGCGGGGTGCACCAGGACACGCAACTGCTCAGCCCCGTGTACGACTTCACCGGTGACTCCGCACCCGAGATCGCCTTCGCCAACGACTACTGGGCCATCGGAGGCCAGAGCGCGGATGTAGAGGCGACCACCGACGGCGGCACCACCTGGACCACGGTCTGGTCCGCCACCGGCACCACCTTCGGCGCGCAGAAGGTCGAACTCCCGCTGACCGACTACGCGGGCAAGGCGTCGGTGCAGCTCCGCTTCCACTTCACCGGCTCGTTCGGCTGGTGGTGGAAGGTTGACAACGTTTTCATAGGCCAGCGCAAGGTCACGCTGCTCCCGGGTGGTCTGATCACCGGCACGGTGACGGATGCCAACACCTCCGCCGGGCTGGTCGGCGCCACCGTGACGAGCAAGGACGGCGACAAGCAGAGCGCCGTGACCCTGGCCACACCCGACGACCCGGCCCTGGGCGACGGCGTCTACGCCCTGTTCTCCTCCCCCGGCAGCCACGGCTTCACCGCGGCGAAGTCGCACTACACCGGGCTCGACAAGACGGTGAAGGTACGGGCCGACAGCGCGGTCGGCGCGGACTTCGCTCTCGGCGCCGGGCAGCTGACGCTGGACAAGACCTCGATCACCGCGTCGGTCGGCTGGGGCGGGCAAACCACCAAGACCCTGACGGTCAAGAACTCCGGCACGGCCGCCGCCACCATCAAGGTGGGAGAACAGCCCGGCGGGTTCACCATCGCGTCCGCGGGCGGCGCCCCGCTGAAACTGGTCAAGGGCACGTACTCCCCGCTGTCGAGCAAAGCCGCCGCGTCCGCCGCAGGCAAAACCCCGAAGGCGATCCCCGGAACCGCGGGTGACGCCTGGACTGCGGCCCCCGACCTGCCGGTGAAGCTCATGGACAACGCCGTGGCCACCGACGACGGGAAGGTCTACTCCGCCTTCGGCTTCAACGGCAGCGCCGACACCAAGGACATGTACGTCCTCGACCCGGTCGCCGGCACCTGGACCAAGCGGTCCGCCGCGGCGGACACCCGGGAGGATCCCGCCCACGGAATCATCGACGGCAAGTTCTACGCCGTCGGCGGCTGGGGACCCGGCGGCGACCCCGACTCCAAGCTGGAGATCTATGATCCGGGAAGCGACACCTGGACCACTGGCGCCGCCTCACCCAAGCCCTACGCCGGCTCCGGCAACGCCGTGCTCGACGGGAAGCTCTACGTCGTGGGCGGCTGCGGGGCGGAATCCTGCGGCAGCAAGGATGTCACCGCCTACGATCCGGCCGACGACACCTGGTCCACGGTGGCCGACTACCCGGAGCCCATCTCCTGGAATTCCTGCGCCGGCATCGGAGGCAAGCTCTACTGCGGCGGCGGTCTGAGCGGCAGCAGCGAGGTCAAGCACTCCTACGTCTACGACCCCGCCACCAATGCCTGGTCACAGGTCGCCGACATGCCCGTCACCCTCTGGGGCTCCGCGTACACCGCAGCCAACGGCCTGCTCCTGACGGGCGGTGGCGTCACCGGGAACAGCCTCACCAATCAGGCCTTCGCCTTCGACCCGCAGGCCGACACCTGGACCGCGCTCCCCAACGCCGACACGGCCACCTATCGCGGCGGAGGCGCGCTCGGCTTCTTCAAGGTCGGCGGCGGCGTCGCGCTGGCTACCCCCACGACGACGGTGGAGGTGCTGCCGGGCTACGACCAAGCGGAATCCCACGACGTCAGCTGGCTGAGCGAGAGCGAGCAGCAACTCACGCTCCAGCCCGGTAAGAGCGCGAAGGTGAAGATCATCCTGGACGCCTCCGTGGCCGAGGTGACCCAGCCGGGAGACTTCACCGCCAAGCTGTCCCTCAGCTCCGACACCCCCTACTCCCTGCCCACGCTTCCGGTGCAGATGCAGGTCGCTCCGCCCGCCACCTGGGGCAAGATCACCGGAACCGTACTGGGCGTCACCGGCGACGGCGGCACCACGCCGATCGCCGGGGCCACCGTCCAGATCGACACCTGGGCCACGAGCTACACGCTGACGACCGACGCCCACGGCGGATACGCGCTGTGGCTCGACGTCCGCAACAACCCGCTCCAGGTCATCGTCGCCAAGGACGGCTTCCAGCCGACCGTCGCAACAGTGACGATCAAGAAGAAGTCCACTGTCACCAAGAACTTCACCCTCAAGAGAAAGTAGGACCGGCCGAGAGCCGGGGTGGGCCGATCCGGTACAGGGTCGGCCCACCCCGGCTTTGGCCGCCGCGTTTCACCTGGGGCGACGCCCGGATCCTCAGCTGAGACGCGAAAGCGCCTTCTCGTTACACGATGGGTGGGCTGACGGACCATGGCAGGGGCACGGCAGCCTGCTGGGCACAGTTTTGCGGGGCGCGCCGACGATGCGCTGAACGGTGGTGCCGCATCCGGGACCGTGCGGGGCCCCACTTCCAGCGGCGTAGCCGCGGCCTGGTCCGTCTGTCGGCCCGACGCATACGCCCCGCACGTTCCCGGGACCCGTCCCGTCCCCAGGCCCCGCGCGACGGGGTGGGACGGATCGGGGCCGAACGGGTTCACTCTCTGGTGAGCGAGAGGCGGAGGACTCCGCGGTCGTGTCCGACGAACAGGTCCGGCCCCGCGGTCGCCAGACAGGTCAGGGCCACATCCAGGGCGACGTGGTCCACAGCGCTGGTCTCCGGTTCCCATATCCGCAGTCGGTGACCGTGATGGGTGCCGGTGACCACGACCGTGCGGCCGTCATGCAGGGTGGTGGCGGTGATGAGCGGCAAGCCGGCGGTGCCCGTCGAGAAGGGCAGACCGCCGCCGATAGGAGCACCGGTGGCAGGGTCCCACAGCACGATCACGCCTCGGTTGTCTCCCGTGGCCAGTACGGTCCGGCCATGGGTGGGTACAGCGGCCACAGCTGCTACCCGGTGGTCCGCATCGGCCAGCGCGCGCGGGTTCAGTTGCACGGCCGCGCCGGTTTCCCAGGGGTCGTCGACGGCCGGATCCCACATGTGAAGGCGGCCGGCGGTGTCCGAGGCGGCGATCAGCGTGTGGTCGGCGGCGATCGGAATAGCCGCGATCGACTGGATCGGACTGCCGTAGGGATTGAGCCGCCCGACGCATTCACCGGTCTCCGGGTCCCACAGCCGGACCGATCCTCGGAGCGTGGCGGTGACGAGCAGGGTGCGGCCCGCGGGGATCGTCGCGGCGCACATCCCGGTCACCCCGCCGGGCGAGTCGCCGGCCGGTTCGCGAACCGGCCGACCGGTGACAGGGTTCCACAGGGCGATGGACCCGCTGTCGCCTCCGCACGCCAGAAGGACGCGGTCGTCGGGCAGCGGCAGGGCCGTCATCGAGCGGATGCGGTCCGGATGACCTGGCAGGGGGTCATGGACGAGCCGGCCGTCGACCGCGTCCCACAGGCACAGGCCGCCCCAATCCCCCGCACCCGCCACGAGCGTCGGCCGACCTGAGCCGGATGCCACCGCCAGTGCGTTGACACCCCCGGATGCACCCGGCGCGGACTGGGCGAACACCGATATACGGCCCCAGGGCGTGCCGTCGGCGGCGAGCACCACGTTCCCGTCCCGCCGGAACCGAGTCGCTGCTTCGCCTGTCGGGCCGAGCACCGTCGAGTTCCCATCGGCCGCAGAACCGTTGTGCTCCTTCAACGCCTCTGCCGGATGGGCCTGGGGTCGCGCACCGTCCGGGTTCTCCGCCAGGCCGTCGGCGATCGCCCACGTCTGTTCGCAGTCCCAGCAGCGGAAGTATCCCGTGAGCGACATCAGTCGGCGGGCATGTTCCATTGCGGCCTGTTGCAGGGGGCCGTTGACCGCGACCACGCCGGCGACCAGGCACAGAACGGCCTGCTCCGGTGTCTCGGCAGTAACCCCTGCCGCCGCAACCCCACGCGCCACCCGGAAGAAGGACGCCCACTGCTCCCCCAGCGCCTCCTCCTGCATTGCGTCGGCGACCTCGGCCCACGGATGTCCTGCCTCCCGGACACGAGCGGAATCAGGCAGCTCCGGAACCTCGGAAGGCGGACTCGCCGCGTCCGCTAGGAATTCGGGAATCTCGGTGTCGCTCCCCCACTCGGGGCACACCAACAGGAGGCCGCTCTCCCGGAGTTCCAGGAACCGCACCAGCGCTTCGCCCATGTGGTGGCCGGCGAAGGCCACACAGGAGAGCGCGAGATGGGCGCGGGCCTGCGCGGCAGTCTCCGCGGCGAGGAGGCTCCGAATAGCCGCCCGCTCGGCCAGACGCAGTGCGGCGCCGAACCCCGCCTCCAGATCGGCCGGGACGAGCGGCCGGTAGTCGGCGGTCACGATGCAGCCCAGGTCCACCCAGAAGTCCACCGTCAGTCCAGGAGGCAAAGCCGCTGCCGCCTCGACGAGATGCGGCAGGGCCGCATAGGCCCCGTCAAAGACGATTCCGTCGTCCATCAGACCGCCCGCCAGGCACGTCCAGGTCTGCTTCCACGCCTCGCCGCTCCCGGTGGCGGACGCCGATGCCATCTGCTCCAGGAGTGCCTCCACCTCCTCCCCCTTCACACCGTCAAGATCACGCCAACGAGGGCTGGACAAGGGCAGCTTCGCAATCACGGAACGAGTCTCGCAGTCGACAGTGACAATGGAGTGGCCATCAAGGGCCGACGCTCGGCGGCCTCCGGCCCCTGGCGATGCGATCGGTGCCCGTACCGAGAGGCCGTGGCCCGGTGGACGAGGAGGCCTACGGCCCGGCAACATGCCGTCCCTCGCCACGAATCAGCTCGTCATCCGATCGACGATCAGCGCGATCGAACGGGGCACAATCCGCTCCAGAACCGGCACGACGATGTGCCAGTTGTCGAGAGCCACGGCCTGTGCAGCGAGCCTGCGGGCGTCGAACGGCTCGGACAGTTCCGCGAGTTCGGCCAGTGCGCGAGCCCGCGTCGCGCGGTAGGCGATCGAACGGGCGAGATTCCCGGCCCGGCCCGGATCGCCGTGCCGGGATGTCTCCCGGACAACTGCCACCAAAGCCTCGCCCTGGGCCCAGCGGTCCTTGATCGAGTGGACGAGGGATTCCGCTCGGCCCAGAAGCCCGCGGTGAGCCAGTTCCCGGACCACTTCGATCAGCGCCCTGTCCCGTGCCCGGCGGTCGGTGATCGCACGGGCCAGAGCCTCGGCCGCTCCCGGGTCGCCGGAGCGGGCCACTTCCCTGACGACCTCGGCATGCCGCGGCACGGACAGACCGGGGTCGAGGAGTTCGACAAGTTCCATGGCCCGTTCGACTTTCCCATGCCGGGCCAGCAGGAGCGTCACGGACCTCAGCAGAATGTCGTGATGACGGCCGTCACCGGTCTCAAGCACTGTCTCGGCCCGGTCGACCAAGGCCAAAGCCACGTCGTGGTCGGCGGTTTCGGTCACGGCGTCCAGTACACATGCCAAGTCCCAGGCGTCGAGCGGAGATGGGAGGGGGATCGGTCGAGCGGCGTCCTCGTGCGGAGCTCCTACGACACCTCCCGGGTCTGCCAGGTCTCCCTGGTCTTCCGACAGATCTTCTTCCAGGCCTGTGTCCTGGTCGAAGGCTTCACCGAGCGCCCACCCACAGAGCGTTCCCCCGGCCTCGATGGCGGGAGCGGGCAGGGGACGTAGGAGAGCGTCGAGCCGACCGAGGTCTCCCGCAAGCACCTCACGGGCCAACACCCCTACCAGGGGCCGGGGCTTGGACCATCCCGCCTGGTTGCCGGACCGGGCGACGGTCTCCACACGGTCGGCGAGTGCGACGGCCCAATCATGGTCGCCGGTGGCGTCGGCCACCTCCAGGAGGAGGGCGAGTACCTGCTCGGTCCCCTCGACGGCGTAGGAACTCACCTCGTCGTCGGCGCGAGCGGCGAACCCGAGCGCCGCGCCGATGTCTCCGCTGTCCGCCACCGCCTTCGCCAACAGGGCCCAGGCCCAGGCCCAGTTGTGGGGATAGTGAATTCTCTCCGCCAGAGCGACGGCCCTGTCACGCTCACCGGCACGGGCCCACTCCGGCACGAGGGCGACCAGCGCCTGGTCCCGCAACTGCCGAACGGGGATGGATTCGACCAACGCCTGGGCGCCGCACAGGTCTCCGGCGCGTGCCCCGCTCTTCACCAGCTCCAGAAGCTCCGCGCCCTGCTCAAGTTCGTCACCGATCGCGTACGCCAACTCGGCCGCGCGCACAAGGTGGCCCGTGCGGGCGAGCACTCGCGGCAACCACCCACGGGTGCGACCGGCGTCCGATTCCCTGTCCACCGAGAGCCGCAGTACGGCCAACAGGCAAGGCTCGAACCCTCCTTGCAGGACGTCCCTTCCCCTGTGGTTCTCCGGTGCCGGGCCGCTACGTCGCTCCCGTTCCCGGGGCATGAAAAGCTCTGGCCCCCACTGGGCCAACCCCTCCGGCATGGCTGGTGTCCCCCTGGTTAAGACCCCAACTGCGCGCTCGCGCAGGCGGTCCCACACTACTGGCGGGAATCCGAGGGATTGCAGTGGCGGACGAGACCCCGGGTTTCTCTGACGCACCTTTCTGGTCCGAAATTGAAGGATGAGCCCAGGCCGGTGGCGTGACTGGTGGTGTGTGTTCAGGCGGCCTCGATGGGGTCGAAGCGAACGGTGAATCCGAGGGCGTTGGCCTGGCGGGTGATGCGGCGCATGGCTCGCTCGGGGTCGTACTTCGCGTAGTAGTCACCACCGATAGCGCGACCGCCCTCGCCCGTCGCCCCCCACCTGCTGAACCACGCCTCCCCGCACCGGACTTCGGCGGTTCCGGGACAGGCCTGTCGATCCTGCCGTGCGTCGAGAACGCGCACCTGCGAGCTGAGCCGGCTGTGGGGCCGCCACCTTGTCACCCGCAGCACGCAACCAACGCAGGGGCAGCGATCCCAGCAACCTGCGCACCACACCGAAAGACGTCCTCCTGGCTGGATCGAGATCCCCATCCGGCGGCACACGCCGGCCAGATGCTCCGGCACCTACACCTTGCTGCGGTCCACCACAGGGTCTCCGGCACCAGCGGCGGCGAAGCCTCGACATCGACGCCTGCCGCCGGTTCGCGGTGGCGGACGCGGGCGCAGAAGACCGGGCTTCTCAGCTGCTGGGAAACGAAACCTTCGTGAGGTCTTCGGAGACCTGCCAGATGCGCTGGGCGTCCTCGACGCCGCTCAGGCGCGAGTAGAGCTTCTGCTCTCCGGGAGGGCCGCCCAAGTGCCCGAGTCCGCGCGGCCCGTAGAACCCGCCACGCTGAGCGTCGGGGCAGGTGGCAGCGTAGAGCGCGGGAAGTTGCGCGGTGTGAACCGTCCCGACGAGGATGCCACGGGCGGACAGAGCCCGGATCACACGCACGTTTCTGGTGTCCTGGTCGCGTCCGACCTCGGGGCGAGCGGCGAGCAGGCTCGTGGGAGCGACCCCGGGATGGGAGAGATTGCTCGTGATGCCCCACCCGTTGGCCTGGCTGAGCCGGTCGAGTTCGAGACCGAAGAGCCCGAGCGCGATCTTCGACTGGCTGTAGGCTTTCATGCCGTCGTAGGAGCGTTCCCAGTTCAGGTCCTCCCAGTTGATGGCGCCCTGGTTCGCCGCGACGCTCACCTGTGAGGTCACGCGTGCGCGGCCGGCGCGCAGCAGCGGCAGCAGATGGGCCACCAGGGCGAAGTGGCCGAGGTGGTTGGTGCCCAACTGCAGCTCGAACCCTTCCGGCGTCGTCTGCCGGTCGGGCGGGGTCATGACACCGGCGTTGTTGATGAGTATGTGGATCGGCCGACCCTCCTCTCGCAGGGTCTCGCCGAGGGCTGCGACGGAGGCGAGTGAGGACAGGTCGAGCCCGCGGAGCGAGACGTTCGCGTGAGGGATTGTCTGACGGATCGTGGTGACGGCGGCCTGGCCCTTGCGGGGATTGCGAACGGGCAGGATCACTTCGGCCCCGGCCGCGGCAAGCCTCGTGGCGAGGCCGAGCCCGATGCCGTCGCTTGCTCCGGTGACGACGGCGCGCCTGCCGGACAGGGCGGGAACGGTGATGTCGATGGGTATACGCGGCATGTGCCCGCTCCTCGGGTGTTCGTTGCCGCCACCGTCGGGTAGGAGGTCGGCGTTTTTTATGGCTGCTCGATCCACTGATCAGGAAGTTCGGGTTCCGGCCTGGTCCGCACCGTTGGGTGCGTGAGCCTGGCCAGTGCTGCGGGATCGCTTCGCCGACGGCGTCGGCCCTGCCGATCCAGCTCGTCGAGCCCGAGACCACCGCGGCCTTCCCGCTGATCAGTCATGCCCTTGTTCCCTTCGAACGTGGGCACGTCGCTGAGCCTGGGTTGCCGCCGGTACCGGCGGCAACCCGTGAAGGGGGGATTGACGATCCGTGGATGCCGAGATGTACAGGCGGTAGAAATGAGCATCCACGGAGAGGGATGCACGGTGACGCAGACGCGCACGTTGATCGACCGGGCCGGACTGGCGGAGTTTCTCCGGCGCCGCCGGGAGTCGCTGCAACCCGAGGACGTCGGTCTCCCGCGGGGGCGGCGCCGCAGGACCAGCGGGCTGCGGCGGGAAGAAGTGGCCTCGCTGTGCCACATGTCGACTGACTACTACGCGCGGCTTGAGCGGGAGCGCGGGCCTCAGCCCTCCGGGCAGATGCTCGCCTCCATCGCGCAAGGGCTTCACCTCTCCCTCGACGAGCGCGACCACCTGTTCCGGCTCGCCGGACAGGCCCCGCCCCCACGGGGCGCGGACAGCGAACACATCAGTCCCGGTCTGCTGCGCATCCTGGACCGGCTGCACGACACTCCTGCGGAGATCGTCACCGAGCTCGCCGAGACGCTGCGGCAGACCCCTCTCGGCGTTGCGCTCACCGGCGACCTGACCGTCGACAGCGGCCCGGCCCGCAGCCTCGGCTACCGATGGTTCACCGACTCCGCCACGCGACAGCTGTACGCCCCCGAGGACCATCAGTTCCTCACTCGCATGTTCGTCTCGGGCCTGCGCGGGGTGGTCACGCTGCGAGGTCCCGGTTCCCGCGCGGCACACTACGCCGACCTGCTGCTCGCACAGAGCGAGGAGTTCCGTCAGGTCTGGAACGACCACGAGATCGGCGTCCGCCCCCAAGAAGTGAAACATTTCATCCACCCCGAGCTCGGCGCACTGGAGTTGACCTGCCAGACGCTCCTCGATCCGAACCAGTCACATCTCCTGATGGTTTACACGGCGGTTCCCGGCAGTGAGAGCTACGAGAAACTGCAGCTGCTGTCCGTCATAGGAGCGCAGGCGCTGCACTAGCCTGGAGGCCGTCCGCCGAGGTCTGCCCGACGCGGTGCAGGTCAGCGACCGATGGCACCTCTGGCGAAATCTCTGCGACAAAGTCCAGCTCGAGGTCCGCGCCCACGCCGGATGCTGGGCCGCCGTCAACCCGCCCCGCCCCGGCGGAGTACGCGAGCAGACCACACTGGAACGCTGGAACAAGATCCACGATCTCCTCGGCCAGGGCGTCGGCATGGTCGGCTGCTCCCGCCGTCTGGGCGTGGCGGTGCCTTCCACCTCGTACGCACAGAGCAAGCACACCGCTTCGACGACGTCTCGGATCGGCCCGCGCAGCAACTGCGGCATGCCTTCACCGTGCTGCTGCTCGCCAAGGACGCTTGTCTGGCCTTGCGCTCAGGGCGGCGACGTCAGCGAGCCCGAACCAGCCCCGAGGCCATCACGTGTACGCCGACACTCGCGGACCTGCTGGGCTGCGAAGGGACGTGGGAGACCGTCGCCCGCCGGAGCGGCCCTGCTCGCTGCCGCCCGGGGACCGCGACGGCGCTGGAAGTGCTACTCGCCGTCGGCTGACCCGGTGCAGGTGCTCACCACAGCGCGGATCGCCGGTGCGGGCAACGCCGGGTTGGCGGCCGGGTGGTGGACCAGCTCCTCGTCGTCGAGGAGGTCCGCCAGCCGGGACGACGGAAGGTTCGGGTGGCGTGCGAACGCGGCCCGGACGGCGGGGTCGGGGTCCCGGGTGAGCCGCTCCACGGCGGCCGGGGGACCTTGGAGTCGCGGGCGGCCAGCGCCCGGACAGCGGGATCCTCGTCGTCGGCGTGGACGGCCAGTCCGTCAATGGGGAAGTGCGGGCGGGCGGGGAGGCGGTCGCGCTGATGGCCGGTGTACTCGAGGAAGCTGCGCAGGAGCAGGGCCGCCGGGGCGCGTCCGGGTGGTTCTGGGCCAGCAGCACGCGCACGCCCGGGTCGTCGTCGACGGCCAGCCGGGCCACCAGGTCGGCCGGCAGGGTGTGCACCCGCGCAGCGTTTCTGCGCAGCATCGGATGACCGGACAGCGCGTCCCGGCGGACGGTCTCGGGGTCCGGGGGCGTCAACGGCTCGGGACAGAACAGGAAGAGCCCGTCCAAGGGGACTGCGTAGTCGATTCCGGCCCGCTCCTCCTCACTCCACGCGGGGTGCACGGAAACCGCCAGCCGCACGCCTGGGTCGGGATCCGTAGCGAGAGCGTGCCGCTCCGCAGGACTGAGGTCCGGGTGGGAAGCGATCGCCCTGCGCACGACGAATGACACTCCCCCGAGCCGGAGCCAGACGAGCTGGGCCACCAAAGGCAGTCCTTGGGCGGTCGGGACGTGTGCCTGCTCGGCGAGGCACCTGAGCGTGCAGAGGCGGCCGAAGCCGACCGCCGTGGAGAGGACCTGGGCGGGGCCGGCCAGGTCCAGGAGATGGGCTTCCGGCGCCAGGAGAGAGGCGATGCGGCTCACGATCCGGTCATCGTGCCCGCTGCCCTGTCACGGCTTCCAGATCCTCGAGGGTGGCGACGGTGGCGATGCGTCCGGCGAGCGCATACACGAGTCGTGCGAAGCAGGCCGTCGGGAGCGGGCTCGGCTCACCTCCGGACGCCGGCGTCCTGTTCGCCTCCCAGGGCATACAGGCTCGGAAGGTTGACCCGATCGCCGCAAGTCCGCGGTGGGTGAGCTGCGCAGAGCCGAAGCTGGCTTGTTCGTCGTCAACGACGACGGGCAGAACGTCTGCACGGGCACCTTCGTCCGCCCAGGTGGCCCTGGCCGCCTGGCCGCTGTCGTACCTGAGTCAGATCATTCAGATCATCGTGCCCGTTCTGGGCGACGTCGACCACCGCTTCGAGGTGACGGCGGCGGTGCCGGAATCCGGCGACGCGGTGTCGGTGCACGACACCGGCCGCCGCCTCGACAGGCTGACCGCTCGGCGCCATCACGCCGATCCGAGTCCTGCCGCACGAGCCGGGAGTATGCCGCTCTGCATGTCCTGGCAGAAGGATCAGCCGAACAGACGCCGCTGGATCTCCCGCCGGTAGTCCTCCAGGGTCCGGTCCAGGTGTGCGGCCGTGGCCTCGGCCGCTTCGTCGGGGTGGCCGTCGCGGATGGCTCGGTAGATGGCCTCATGCTCCTCGACCGCGGCCGGGGTGCCCTCGCCGAGGGTGCTGTGGATGCCGATCGCGCTGGACTGGCGCTGCAGCCGTCGGGCGTCGCGCACCGCGCTGCCGAGAAAGGTGTTGTGCGAGGCCGCGGCCACCGCGGCGTGGAAGTCGTCGTCGCCCTGGTTGAAGACCTCGACCTCACCATGGACGTACCCGTGCCGGCACTGCTGCATCGCGACCTCGATGCTGCGCAGTTCGGCCGGCGTGGCGCGGGTGGCCGCGAGTCTGGCGGCGGCCATCTCCTGGACCCGGCGGAACTCGAACAGCATGAGGACGTGGTCGAGGTCCACGGGCCTGAAGAAGCCTCCCCAGCGACTGCTGATCAGCATGCCTTCGTCGTCCGCGACGAACAGCCCGCGTCCCTTGTGCGCCCGCACCCGGCCGAGCGCCGAGAGGATCTTCACGGCTTCACGGACCACGGCTCGGCTGGTGTCCAGCCGCTGGGCCAGGTCGTTCTCCGTGGGCATCCGATCGCCGGACACCAGGCGCTCCTCGGCGATGAACTCAAGGATCCGCTCCGCCACGACCTCGTATCCGGGCCGGTAGTCGCGCCGCTCGTCCGCGCCGTTCACCACTGCTGGCACGGCGGGCGTGTCGTTCATGTGTCCTGCCTCCGGGTGACGGCGACGAAGGTGACCGATCTGGTTTGACGCCGCGCTCATCGTACCCCAGCCAAGCATAAGTCGTACTCATTTCTCCTGAGCTTGATCATGTGTATCTGTACAACTTGCCCCTGATCTAACTAATTGCAGGTATATGTCCGTCAGTAGAGCAACCTCATTTACTCACCAGGCCCCGAAAAAAGCCGTACACACCCCTTGACGATGCCTTCGATATGGCGGCTAATTTCTTCCGCAGCGGTAATGACAGAGCCGTCAGCCTCACGCAAACCGAGTGGAGTCGCACATGTCCGTCTACAAGCCTTCGGTCACCCAGGAGACAGGGACCAGCAGGAGACGAGCCGCGCTGCTGGCCGGCTGTGCCGCCACCGTGCTGCTCACCGTGACCGCCTGTGGCGGGGGCAGCGGTTCGACCGGCACGACCAAGGACGGATTCACCCAGGCCGCCCAGGACAAGGGGGCGTTGACCGTCTGGGTGGACGCGACCCGCATGGCCGCCGCGAAGCAGTACCAGGCGTCGCACCCGGGCGTGAAGCTGCACATCGTCAGCTACGACGGTGACGCCAACGGCTCCAACTACCTCCAGACGAAGGTCCAGTTGTTCAACCGGACCGGCAAGGGCTGGCCGGACGTCGTCTTCAGCTCCCAGAACAACGAGGCGAGCTGGGCCGTTCAGGCGGGCTTCGCGGCGCCGCTGAACAAGGGCCTGATCCCCAACGCGACCCTCGGCGGGTTCGCCAAGGGCGCCAACGACGTCTGCACCGTTGACGGGACGCTGTACTGCCTGCGCAACGACCTCTCCCAGGCGGTGCTGTGGTACAATGCGCCGCTGCTGAAGAAGTTCGGCTACACGGTGCCCACGACCTGGGAGGAGTACCAGGCGCTCGGCGAGAAGGTCGCCAAGGAGCACCCCGGCTACCTCGTGGGCGACGCGGGTGACACCTTCGCCCCCGAGATCTACCTGTGGGCGAGCAAGTGCGGCGCCAACCACATCACCGGCCCCAAGGCCGTCTCGGTCAACACCACCAGCGAGGCCTGCACCAAGATGGCCAAACTGATGGACGTACTGATCAAGAACAAGTCGATGTCGATCAGCGGCGTCTTCAGCACCGACTTCGGCAAGAACAAGGCCAGCAAGGTCCTGCTCATGCCCGGCCCGGCCTGGTACGGCGGCGCGGTCTTCGAGGGCACCTTCAAGACCCCGGCCAAGCAGATCGCGGTGGCGCCCATCCCACAGTGGCAGGGCGACACCTCACCCTCCACCGGCAACGTCGGCGGCGGCACCTGGCTGCTGTCCAAGCACTCCGCCCACATCAAGGCGGCCACCGACTTCCTGAAGTGGGTCACCACCGACAACGCCTACCAGGGCGCGAAGGCCCCCGGCTTCCCGGCCTACGTGCCCGCCGCCGACAACTGGCTCAAGGCGCAGGCCGCCTCCGGGTACTTCGCCGGTGACCTCACCGCCCTCAAGGACGCCTCCTCCCAGGTGTGGTCCGACTGGGGCTCGGGCCAGTTCAGCCAGGAGGCGATCTGGGCCGCCACCGTCAAGCCCGGCCTGACCCAGGGCAAGACCATCGAGTCGCTGCTGCCCGCCTGGCAGGACTCGATCGTCAAGTACGCCCAGGCCGACGGATACAAGGTCTCCCAGTGACCCTCACGCACTCCTCGGCCGGCTCTGTCCGGGGGCGCCCTCGCGGCACCTCCCGGCAGAGCCGGGCCGGCGTGGCATTCGTCGCCGGCTACGTACTGCTGCTGATCGCCTTCGGCGTCCTTCCGACCTGCTACGCGATCTACTTCGCGTTCACCAACGCCTCAGGCTCCTTCACCGGCATCTCCAACTTCGTCACCACGGCACAGGACTTCCGCTTCGCCGACTCCCTGAGCCACGTGGCCCTCTACCTGGTCTTCTGGCTCCTGTCGCTCGTGGTGTTCGTGGTGGTCCTGGCACTGCTCCTGCACCGGCTGTCCTCCGGGCCGCTCAGCCAGGCGCTGCGCTTCCTCTACTACATCCCCGGGGCCCTGGCCGGTGCCGCGAGCGTCCTGGTGTGGCTGTTCATGCTGGACCCGACGGTCAGTCCGGTCAGCTCCCTGCTGGAGACGCTGGGCTTCCACACCTTCGGCGAGGTCATCGCACCCGGCAACCTCGCGCTGCTGTTCACGATCATCGCGTTCTGGACCGGCGCGGGCGGCTGGATCGTCGTCATGTACGGGGCACTGAACAACATCCCCAAGGACATCATGGAGGCCGCCCGCATCGACGGCGCGAACGGCTGGCAGACCGCCTGGCGGGTCCAGATCCCCATGCTCCGCAAGTGGATCGTGTACATGGTGATCCTGGCCTTCGCGGGCGGCGCCCAGCTCTTCGTCGAGCCGCAGCTGCTCTCCCTCGCCAGCAACGGCGTGGCCGGCCGCGACTACTCGCTCAACCAGCTGACGTACGACTTCGCCTTCCAGATGAACAACATCAACGGCGCCGCCGCGGTCTCGGTGGAACTCCTGGTCGTCAGCGTGTCGGTCGCCGGTGTCTTCGTCGCCCGATCGGGGTTCTTCGATGCCGACTGACACACGACCCACTCCCCTTGCCAACGCCCCACGCACGGAACGGGATGGGAGTGTCATGATCCGCACCCGACACGGAGAAGCACGGCGGCGCCGACGGGCACCGCAGCACATGACCTCCCGGCTGCTGGCGGGCGCCGTGCTCACCGTGTTCGTAGTGTTCTTCGTGCTGCCCGTGCTCTGGCTGCTGCTCGCGGCGACCAAGACCGACCAGCAACTGGTCAACGACAACCCGTTGTCCTTCGGATCCTGGCACGCGCTGACGGCCAACTGGCACGCGCTGACCGCCTTCCAGGACGACGCCATCCTGCAGTGGCTGCGCAACTCCGCCGTGTACGCCGCCATCTCGCTGGTCATCACCCTCTGCCTGGCCATTCCGGCCGGATACGCCCTGGCGATGACCGAGTTCCGCGGTCGGCACACGTTGCTGATCGCGACCCTCGTCGTGATGCTGATGCCGAACGCCACGCTGGTGGTACCGCTGTTCCTGGAGATCAACGCCGTGCACCTGATCGGCACCATGTGGTCGATCATCCTGCCGTACTCGTTCTACCCCTTCGGTGTGTACCTGACCTACATCTACTTCACCACCGCCGTGCCCAAGGACCTCCTGGCCGCGGCGCGGATGGACGGCTGCTCCGAGTTCGGTGTGTTCCGCCATGTGGCCCTGCCGCTGGCGACGCCCGTCATCGCGCTGGTCGGGTTCTTCAGCTTCGTCGCCAACTGGACGAACTACTTCCTGCCGTACGTGATGCTCCCCGAGAGCAACCAGATGCCGATCCAGGTGGGTGTCGGCAGTCTCCTCAGCAATGTGCCCTCGTTCAACCCGACCGTCGGCGACCTCGCGATCCAACGCCCGCAACTGGCACTGGCGACGCTGGTCGCCATCACCCCCGTCCTCGTCGTGTTCCTGTTCGCCCAGCGCTTCCTGGTCAGCGGAATGCTCGCCGGCGCCACCAAGGAGTGACCGCTTTCATGCCCTTCAGCCAACACCCCGACGCCTCCGGCGACTCGATACCCGATGTCCAGGCCACCGTCCCCTTGCTCGAAGCCCCCGGCTGGGCCGTCGCACAGCGCGCCCTGTTCGACCTGCTCGACCACGCCTGGCGCCACTTCGAGGACGCCTTCACCGGCCCCGACGGACGACTGAACTACAACAACCAGCTGACCACCCGCGACGGCGTGGACGACTTCTACGAAGTCTTCTTCAACTGGCCCCAGCTGTACCTCCTCGGCGGCGCCGACGACCTGCTGCCCGCCAGTGAGAAGCACTGGGAGGGCGTGACCCGTCAGCTGACCGAACTGAACATGCTGCGCGACGAGTACGAACGCGGCTACGACTGGTTCCACCAGGGCGAGAGCCTGCTCCTGCTCTACTTCCTGTGCATGGCCGCCCCGGACCGCTGGCGTGAGCGCGCCCTGCGCTTCGCCGAGTTGTACGTCGACCCCGCCAAGGGCAACTACGACCCCGAACACCGCATCATCACCCGCCCCCACAACGGCAGCGACCCCGACCGCACCGGCCTCTTCGACGGCGACGTCTACCCCTGGCTGCTCAAGGAAGCGGAGACCTACGGCTACCCGCTCGAATGGCTCCCCGAGGCCCAGGACGGCCCGTACCCGCTCTCGGCGGACCCGCGCCTCGGCGACCAGATGCGCGACCGTATGGGCGTCGGCGACACCGCGCTCAACCTCGCCGCGGCCGGACTGGTCCTCAACGCCTGGATCCTGTCCGGCGAGGAGCGCTACCGGGACTGGATCGTCGAGTACGTGGGCGCCTGGCGCGAGCGCGCCCAGGAGAACGGCGGCCTGATCCCGGACAACGTCGGCCCGGACGGAGTCGTAGGCAGCCTCCTGGAGGGCCGCTGGTACGGCGGCCACTACGGCTGGTCCTGGCCGCACGGCTGGCACAGCCTCGGTCACGCGGCCTGTGTGGCAGCGCTCGCGGCGGCGACCGTCAGCGGGGACGACGACTACCTCTCCATGATCGCGACCTCGCTCGACACCCTCATCGACCACGCCAAGGTCATGCCCCACACGGAGGCCGACTCCAGCCTGCCCTCAAAGTGGGCGGTCGAACTCGGTCCGGACCGTGACACGCCCACCCTCCATCTGCCGTTCCGCCACAACGACTCCGGCTGGTTCGACTACAACCCGGCCACACCCCCCGTGCCATTGGCCCTGTGGCACCACACCTTCTCCGAGTCCGACCGCGCCCGGCTGGAGCGGCTGCGCGAGGCCGACGGCATCGACTGGCGTACCGTGCGGCCCTTCCGCGCGAAGGAGGAGTCCGGGCACGAGAAGGCGTGGTTCGCGTTCCTCGCCGGCGACGACCCCGACTACCCGGAGCGGATCCTCGCCACCGCCCAGGCCCAGATCAGGCACCGACTGCGGCGCATCGACCGCTACCGCGACCTGGACGTGCCCGAGGCCGACATCCACGTCTGGCAGCAGTGCAACCCCGTGGCCACCGAGGCCCTGGTGCAGCTGACCTGGGGCGGCCCGCAGGTGGTGTACCAGGGCGGTCTGCAACAGGCGCGGCTGCGCTACCACGACGCCGACGCCCGCCGCGCGGGTCTGCCCGCCGATGTCGCCGCCCTCGTCACCTCCATCGACCCCGAGGCCACCACGGTCGAGCTGGTCAACCTCTCCCCCGGCACCGACCACACGGTCATCGTCCAGGCGGGCGCGTTCGCCGAGCACACCATCACCGGCGTCCGCCACACGACCTGCATCGACGACAGCTGGATCGGGGACATGTACGACTACGGCCACACCGAGCCGGTGGTCTCGGAGGCCGAAGCGCCGTGCGAGAGTCCGTACCTGACGGTCCGTCTGCCGGCCTCCACACGCATCCAGCTCACCCTGCGGCTCGGACTGCGCACTCGCACACCCAGCTACCGCACGCCGTTCGACACAGCGGCCGACGGGTCCAACTCCACTGACACATCAGGGGAATCGGCATGAAGCGCATCGCCCAGACCATCAGACTCCACCCCGAACACCGCGAGGAGTACCTCCGGCTCCACTCCGCCGTCTGGCCGGGCGTCGAAGCCGCCCTGCTGCGGGCGAACATCCGCAACTACAGCATCTACCTCCACGGTGACGTGCTGTTTGCCTACATGGAGTACCACGGCGACGACTTCGAGGCGGACATGGCGTCCATCGAGGCGGACCCGGAGACCCAGCGCTGGTGGAAGCTCACCGACCCGTGCCAGGAACCCTTCCCCGACCGGGGCGAGGGCCGCCAGTGGAGCGAGCTCCCCGAGATCTGGCACCTGAGTCCGCCCGGCGAGGACACCATCGTCTGAGCCGGCCCGCATCAGCCCGACCCGACTTGGATCACCCCGTGAACACATCTGTGCTCGTCGACGCCCACCACCACCTGTGGGACCTCGCCCAGCGCCCGCAACCCTGGCTCGACGACCCCGACGTGGCATCGATCCGCCGCACCTTCACCCCGGACGACCTGCGCTCCACCGCCACCCACCCCATCGCGGGCCGGCGGCTGGGCGGCTCGGTGGTCGTCCAGTGCGTCGCGGAGGTCGCCGAGACCGCGGACCTGCTCGCGCTCGCCGAACAGGAGCCGCTGATCCAGGCCGTGGTCGGCTGGGCCGACCTGACGTCACCGGCCATCGGTGACGTACTCGACCAGCTGCAAACCGGTCCGGGCGGCGGGTACCTGCGCTCCCTGCGCCACCTCGTCCAGAGCGAGACGGACCCGAACTGGCTCCAACGCCCCGACGTGGAACGCGGGTTGCGGGCGGGCCAGGACCGCGGACTGCGCTACGACGTACTTGTGCGCGCCCACCAGCTCGACCAGGCGATCCGGCTCGCGGAACACTTCCCCGACCTGCCTCAGGTGCTCGACCACGCGGGCAAGCCGGACCTCGCCCGACAGGACATCGCGGACTGGGAACGCGGGATCCGACAGCTGGCCACACACCCGCACGTGGTCTGCAAGGTCTCCGGGCTGATCACCGAGGCCGACCACACCCACTGGACCACCGCCGACATCCGCCCCGCCTGGGACGTACTGGTCTCCGCCTTCGGCCCCCAGCGGCTCATGTTCGGCTCCGACTGGCCCGTCGCCAACCTCGCCGGCGGCTGGAACCGGTGGGCCGCCACCGTGGACGAGCTGCTCACCGGCTGGAGCGAGAGCGACATCGACGCGCTCCTGGCCGGTATCGCCACCACGTTCTACGGCCTTGCGCCCGTCGCCGGAGAGGGAGACGCCACGGCCCGAACGAGCTGAACACCCCCACCGAACATCGCGCCGAACCAGCGCAGAACACGTCACCACGGATGCCGAGCCCCTGGCATCCACCTCCGGTCTGCGCCGAAGGGACCCTGCCCCGTGACACTCGCAACCCGTTACCTGTCCGCCCGCACCCTCGACACCGCACCGGCCACCGCCGCCGCACCCGGCCCCGGCGAGGTGGAACTGGCCCCCGCCTACGTCGGCATCTGCGGCACCGACCTGCACATCTTCCACGGCGACATGGACGCCCGGGTCA
Source organism: Streptomyces sp. NPDC001100 (assembly GCF_053598575.1). NCBI lineage: Bacteria > Bacillati > Actinomycetota > Actinomycetes > Kitasatosporales > Streptomycetaceae > Streptomyces > Streptomyces sp. NPDC001100. The sequence goes on along the minus strand of NZ_JBSFKO010000072.1, from coordinate 108 downwards.
CCGTGCCCGCCGTCCTCGGACACGAGATGGCAGGCCGTGTCGTCCGAGTGGGTCCCGGCGTCGAGGACTGGGCACCCGGTAACGCGGTCACCGTGATGCCGCTGCGCT
>NZ_JBSFKO010000071.1:0-28286 GCF_053598575.1 Streptomyces sp. NPDC001100 | reverse complement strand
CCGTCAGCAGACGCAACGACGCGAACGCGTAGGCACGCACCGTGGTGGTCGCCGTGGCGGCTGCCGTCACGGCGCCCTCGGACGCGGACCCGTTCCTGCGGAACGTCGGCAGGTGGAAGCCGGAGGTGCGGTGCGGGTGCTCGTGCACAGCCATGATCGTGGTCCTTTCGAGGTGTCGGATCGTTCGTTGCACCGCTCACTCTGGTGCGGCGGGACGTCTGTCACCTGATGCCGTTGGTCCGCCGTCGGCGGGCTGAACGGCCCCTTCCGCAGGGCCTGTTGGGCCTCCGGCAGAACAGGCTCCGGTCAGCGCGCGGCTGTGCGGCGGACGGCCGCCGGCACCCAGGACCCCCACGTTCCAGGACGCGACGGACCCGCAGTCACCGAGGTGCGTCGGTGACTGCGGGTCCGGTCTTCACGCATGGTGTGTCAGTGGTGAACGGGTGTCCGCCCGGCCGGCCGGTGCGTGTGGACCACCGACGAGACCGACCGCCGCCGCGGGGTCCGACGGGCGCGCATCCGCAGCACCAGCGCGTCGAGCGCGGCGCCGACCACGACGGTGAGCGCGGTCGCGATCACCAGCAGGACGGCGAACTGCCTCCAGAACTCCGGTGTCAAGGTCGTACCCACGGTGTCCACCTCCTCGTCTCGGTCGAGTACTGCTCTCGGTTTCATCGAACCGCGCCGGACGCGACGGCACAGGGTGCCGCAGGGCCCCCCGGGGGCGCCGGTCGGCCCGTCCCGCAGGCCGGGTGGCCCATGGCAGGGCGGGACCCACCGGGACACGCTGGAGATGGCAGGTCCGCAAGACTCTCTGGAGGCACGCCATGAACGCTTCCCCCACCACGAGCATGCCGCGGGCTCTGCCCGCGCAGCACCGCGAACGGCTGATGACGCTCGCACGGGAGGTGTCGATCCCCCAGGGCACCCGGCTCTTCGAGGAGGGCGCCCGCGCCGACCGGTTCTGGATCATCCGCACCGGCACGATCGCCCTCGACATGCGCGTGCCCGGCCGCCGGGCCGCCGTCATCGAATCGCTGGGACACAACGAACTCGTCGGCTGGTCCTGGCTGTTCGGCCCGCACTCCTGGCACCTGGGCGCCGAGGCGACGACACCGGTACGCGCCTGGGAGTTCGACGCCACGGCCGTACGCACCCTCTGCAAGGACGATCCCGAGTTCGGTATGACCGTCTCCCAGTGGGTGGGCGACATCGTGGCCCACCGGCTGCGCTCGGCCCGTACCCGGCTGCTGGACCTGTACGCCCCGTACGGCAGCGGAGGCATGCGGTGACCGCGCCGATGAACCCCCGCGAGGGAGGAGTGACCATGCATGGATCACCGCACATCGTGAGCGACGTGATGACCCGCACCGTCGCCACCGTCGTCCGCGGGGCCGCTTTCAAGGACATCGTCCGCACGATGCAGGAGCGGAAGGTCAGCGCCCTGCCCGTGCTCGACGCGGCGGACCGCGTGATCGGGATCGTCTCGGAGGCCGATCTGCTGCCCAAGGAGGAGTTCCGCGACAACGACCCCGACCGGTACACGCAGTTGCGCCGGCTGGCCGATCTCGCGAAGGCCGGCTCGGTGACCGCGGGCGAGCTGATGACCTCGCCCGCGCTGACCGTGAGCCCGGGCGCGACCCTCGCGCAGGCCGCGCGGACCATGGCTCGGGCCAAGGTCAAGCGACTGCCCGTCGTCGATCACGCGGGCCGGCTGGAGGGCGTCGTCAGCCGGGCCGACCTGCTGAAGGTGTTCCTGCGGGACGACGAGGAGATCGCGGAGGAGGTGCGCCGCGAAGTGGTGGCGTACCTGTTCCCCGGTCCCGCGTCGGCGGTCCGGGTAGAGGTGCGGGACGGGGTCGTAAAGCTCGGTGGCCGGGTGCGGGACACGTCCCTGGTTCCCGTGGCGGCGCGGCTCGTCCGAGGCGTCGAGGGGGTCGTGGACGTGGAGTTCGGACTCGACGAGCCCGACGGCTCCGCGGAGTGAGCAGTACCGTCGGAGCGCAAGCCGTTGCCCCGCCGGCCACCGACGGCCGGCGGGGCAACGGCGTCTCAGCCGGTCCTGCGCCCCCACCGCGCGGCGGCCCGCTCCCACTCCTCGCCCCACTGGTCGGTGGCCCGGCGCTCCACCCTCAGCCGGATCAGGCGTCCACCGGCGAGCACGAACAGCCCGCCGGCCAGCCCGGCTCCCGCACCGGCGGCCACCACACGCGCCGTCGCCACGGACGGGCTCGGGGGCTCACTCATGAGGTGGCCGTGCCCGTCCGTCCACACCGGGACCGTGCCGCCGACGTCCGTTCCGGCCTTCACGTCCGTCGTGGTGGTGCGGACGGTCCCCTGCGCGTCGGTCCAGCGCACCTTCGCCTTCACGCGGTTGTAGTCGACCCCGACGCCCTTACCGCGCGGCACGGTGGTGAGGAGCACGGCGGTCGCAGGCCGGCGTTCCGCCGCGTCCCGCGCCTGCGCCGCCGCCACGCTCTGGGCGCCGGCCACACCGGCCACGGCCCCGGCCGTCGTCGCGAGCGCCCACGCACCCAGCACGATCCACGCTTCCACCGCGTCGCTGTGCCGACGCAGTTCGTTGCGCCGCCAGCGCCACCCCAGGACCTTCACGCGCTTGATCTTCCGCATCGGTCACACCCCCTCACGGGCATCATGAAGACGAGAACATGAGGACGGTCCCACCGGGTGATCGCCGCCGGGAGGGGCCGCCCGACCGTCGCGCGGGGGCCGGTGAGGACACGCCGGAAGGGCCGGTTGGGCCGGTCGGCCCTAGTGCTTCCGGTCCGGGCGCGTGATGATCGTGGTCACGGACGGCGCGCAGTCCGTTCACATTCCGGGAACAAGGGGTCGAGATGGCCGAGGCACGCACCTTCACCGCACAGGATCCGATCCGTGTGTTCCTGCTGGACGACCACGAGGTCGTGCGACGTGGTCTGTCCGACCTGCTGGACGCCGAGGAGGACATCTCGGTGGTCGGCGACGCGGAGAACGTCGAGCACGCGCTGGTGCGGGCCCCCGCGGTGCGCCCGCACGTCGCGGTCCTGGACGTACGTCTCCCCGACGGCAACGGCATCACCGTCTGCCGCGAACTGCGCGACCAGATGCCGGAGTTGGCCGTCCTGATGCTGACCTCGTTCGACGACGAGGACGCCCTGCTCGACGCCATCATGGCCGGGGCCTCCGGCTATGTGCTCAAGCAGATCAAGGGCTCCGACCTGATCTCGGCGGTGCGGACGGTCGCTTCCGGGCAGTCGATGCTGGACCCCGCGACGACGGCCCGCCTGATGCGCTCGCTGCGCGCCGAACCCGCCCAAGCCCCGGAGATCGCACCGGAGTTGGCGAGCCTGTCCCCGCGTGAACGGGAGATCCTCGCCCTGATCGGGGACGGTCTCACCAACCGCGAGATCGGCAAGAAGCTGTATCTGTCGGAGAAGACCGTCAAGAACCACATCTCCCGGCTGCTGGCCAAGCTGGGTGTCCAGCGCCGGGTGCAGGCCGCCGTGCTCGCCTCGCACCTGGAGCAGCCCGAGTCGGGCGACCGTTCCGGCAACTGAGCCGCCGCGCCGGGCCGTCCGGCGGGCTCCCAAGGCCGAACGGCCCCTCCTCCTGGTCCTCCTGGCGGGACCACGCTGGGCAGGAACAGCGAACAGCCCGGCCGCTCTTGGGGGGCGGGGCGGGGAGGAGTCCACATGTCCAGCACGGTTCTCGACGTGCCGACCCTGGAGACGCTGATCGCCGCGTCCGTAGCCGCACCCTCGATCCACAACACCCAGCCCTGGCGGTTCCGGCTCGATCCGGACACCGTCACGCTGGAGATCCGGGCGGTCGCGGAACGCGGCCTGCGGTACACCGACCCGTCAGGACGCGCCCTGCACGTCTCGGTGGGGTGTGCGCTGTTCAACCTGCGCGTGGCGGTCGCCCACCACGGCTGGGAGCCCGTGACCCGGCTCCTCCCCCGGCCCCACGAGCCGGACCTGCTGGCCACCGTACGGCTCGCCGGAACCGCACGGTTCTCGGCGGCACCGCGGTTGTACGACGCGGTGTGGCGCCGGCACAGCAGCCGCTTCCCGTTCGCCGACCGGCAGGTGCCGGCCTCCGTGCTGGCCGAACTGACCGAGGCGGCCCACGCGGAGGGTTCGGTGCTCGACCTCCCCGGCCCGACGGAGACCGACCGGCTGCTGCGGCTGACCCGGGAGGCGGAGCAGCGCAACACCGCGGACTCCGACCGGGCGGCGGAGAGCCGCCGCTGGGTCCACCCGCCCAACGGCGACGCGCTCGGCATGCCACCGGAGGCGGTCGGGCCGCAGGACTTCCGGGAACAGATCCCGATGCGGGTCTTCACCTCCCAGCGACACCCCATGACCCTCGTCGCCCGGCCCTTCGAGAAACGGCCCTCCATCGCCGTCCTGTCCACCCTGCACGACCGCCGGACGGACTGGCTGCGCGCCGGCGAGGCACTTGAGCGCGTCCTGCTGGTGGCCACCGCGCACGGTGTACGGGCTTCCCTGCTCCACCAGGCGCTGGAGTGGCCCGACCTGCGCGAGCAGCTCGCGGACAGCCGGCGGGCGCACGCCCAGATGGTGCTCCGACTCGGCTACGGGCCGCAGGGGCCCGCGTCACCGCGTCGTGGGGCACGTCAGGCGCTGAGCGAGGAGGCGCGGCTCGCCCGGCACGCCTGACAGCCTGGTCGCCCCACCGGGTCCGGGCCTCGCGCAGCGCCGGTCGGCGGGAAAACCAGTGACCGGTAGAACGCCAGATGGCGTTCTACCGGTCACTCTCTGTTCCGGCGGTTCTGCTCTCGTCTCGGTAGGCGTCCGCAGGCGTCAGCAGTGGACGAGGGCAACGGGGCAGTCCGCCTCGCGCAGCGCCGTCTGGCAGACCGGGTCCAGCGGCAGGCCCACGAGCCCGAACCGGCCGCGCGCCCCGACGACGAGAAGCTGGCTGTCGGCACTGGCCTCGACGAGGGCCCGGCGGGACCGGTTGCGAGGCCGACGGCACCGCAGGGTGACGTCCGGGTACTGCTCGCGCAGCCCGGCCAGGGCGCCGGCGAGCGCGACGTCCTCCTCGTCCTCGGTCGCGGCAGGGGAAGACCCGCCGTAGGGACGTGCGGCGGGGACGTTCCGCAGTTGCACGGCCACGAGGTCCGTCCCGCGTGCCGAGGCCTCGGCGAAGGCGAATTCGGCGGCTCCGCGCAGCGTCGACGTGCCGTGGACCACGAGCAGCACCGGACCGACGGGGTTCGGCCTGCCGCGCACGACCAGCAGCGGACCGGACACACGCGCCGACAGGCGCCTGGCCAGCGATCCCTTGCGCAAGGTGCGGTACCCGTGCGCGCCGTCGGCTCCGACGACCGTCAGCGACGCGGTGCGCGACTCGCCCTCCAGTACGTTCTCGGGCTCGCCGACGAGGACTTCGCGCGAGATCCGCACGCGCGGTGCGGCGTTGTGGGCGTGCCGCTCGGCCTCCGCCAGCGCACCGCTGTTCGACGCGTGCCCACCGGTCCCGTCCGTCTCCCAGGCGGGAATGCCGTACCGCCCTGCCGCGGCCGGCCAGCCGACCACCTGCGTCAACTCCAGGCCGACGCCGAGCCGTTCGGCCGCCTTCGCGGCGGCTTCCACCACCGCCAGATTCGACCGCGAACCGTCCACTCCCACGACCACCGGGCCACTCATCACAGTCCACCCCTCTCCAGGCACCCTCCCCGATCGGAAGCGGCGCTTCACCGGACTCCAGAGTCGTGCGGTCGCCGGGGCGCCCACAGGGGCCGGACGGTCCCCGTCGGCCCACCGACCGGCCCCCGTGCCCGTGCCCGTCGGACCGACGGTTCTCCGGGCGACGCGGCGACCGGATCCACAACGCCGAAGGGCGGGGCGACGGACGGCCCGTGCCGTCGATCGTCGTCCCGCTCTTGATCTCGGTGCTCGGTGCTCAGTGCTCGGTGAGCCGGGAGCCGTCCGTGCGCAGGACGGCCAGGCGGTTGCGGTACTCCTCCTCGTCGATCTCCCCGCGGGCGAACCGGTCGGCGAGCACCTGCTCGGGCGGGGGCGATCCGAGGGAGTGCGGACGCTGCGAGGTACGGCTCAGGTTGCGGATGAGGAGGAAGGCGATGGTCACGAGCAAGGCCCACAGCAGGACCGAGCCGACCGACATCGCGAACCAGTCCCATCCGCTCATGCCGTGTTGGTTCCAGTACGTCATCACGGGGGTCACATCCTCAGAAGTGCGGGACAACGGCGACAGGGCAGTCGACGTCGTGGATGGCGGCGTGGGTCACCGGACCGACGCGGCGGCCGACCGGCCGTTCCACGGTCCGGCGGCCGACGACCAGCAGGCTCGCGCCGGAAGCCGCCCGGATCAGCGCGGTCCGGGGCCGGTCCTTGGTCACCGTCTCGACGACCTCGACACCGGCGTACTTGTCGCGCCACAGCCGCAGGGCACCGGCCAGGGCGGCCTGCCGCTCCTCGGCCCGACGCGGGTCGTTGAGCAGGTCGACCTCGCCGGGGCCGAGCCCGAGCACAGGCGTCTGCCAGGCGTGGACGACCCGGAGCCGCGCGCCGCGCAGCCGGGCCGCCTCGAAGGCGAACTCGATCACCTCGTCGCAGGGTGCGTCGAGGTCGACGGCGAGCACCACGTCCCGGTACCCGGGCCGCGGGCCGCTGTCGCCGGTGGCCGGCAGGTGCTCGTCCGCCTCCTCCTCCCCCGCCCGGACCAGAACGACGGGGACCGTGGCACGGGCCACCACCCCCTGTGCGACCGAGCCCACCACGAACCCGGCGACACCGCTCAGGCCGCGCGAACCCAGCACCACCAGTTCGGCGCCTTCGGCCAGCCTCAGCAGCGACGGGATCGCGGGCCCCTCCACCTGGTCGTCGTACAGACGCACGTCCGGGCAGGCGGCCCGGACCCGGTCCTCGGCCTGCTGCAGGGCGCGCCGCGCCAGATACCGCTGGACCGCGCTGTCGGGCTCCCTCTCGCCACGACGCGGATGCCAGTCCCAGGCGTGCACGAGCCGCAGCGGCAGGCCGCGGCGCAGTGCTTCCCGAGCCGCCCATTCGGCCGCGGCCAGGCTCTCCGGCGATCCGTCGACTCCTGCCATGACGGATGCGAGCATGATCGGCACCTCCCCACACTCGGTGTGTTCCTCGGTGCCAGCGTCGTCCGTCCACCGCCGGGGCGGGAGGGGCCGCCGGACCCTGCGCGGGGCCATCCGGCCCCACCGTCTGCCCGGTCAGCCCCTGGGGCGCCGGGCCGCGGAGCGGGACGCTGGCGGTGACGCCGGAGGAAGGATGCCGTGGCTCCCGACCGGGGCGGCATCCGAAGTGCCTCGCGGCCAAGTGAAGGAGACGGTCATGGTTCCTCTCATTCTGATCGGCGCGACCGTGCTGGGCGGCTGCCTGGTGTTCGGCTACAGCTCGTTCGTCGTCGGCTTCTTCCTGATGGTGGTGGGAGTTGTCGGGCTCATCACGTTCATGAGCACCCGCGGTGCCGTGCTGCGCCCGGGTGAGCGCGAGGCCGTCATCGAGGAACGGCACTACATCGGCAAGCACGACGACCACCAGCACTACCGGAGCTGACCGCACCGGCCTCGGAAAGGATCGTTCGTCATGAATGAAGCGCTACCGGCGGTGCATCCGGCCCGGCTGACCGCGCGACTCGATCCGCCGGAGTCCCGCTGGCTGTGGCTGGTGAAGTGGCTGCTCGCCCTCCCCCACTACGTCGTCCTGTTCTTCCTGTGGATCGCGTTCGTGGGGGCGAGCGTCGCCGCCTTCTTCTCGATTCTGTTCACCGGCCGCTACCCGCGTCCGCTGTTCGACTTCAACACCGGTGTACTGCGCTGGAGTTGGCGAGTGGCGTACTACGCCTACGGCGCCCTGGGCACCGACCGCTATCCGCCCTTCACCCTCGCCGACGTGCCCGACTACCCCACGCACTGGGACCTGGCGTACCCGGAACAGTTGTCCCGCGGACTCGTCCTGGTGAAGTGGTGGCTGCTGGCCGTTCCGCACTATCTGATCCTGGGGTTCCTGCTCGGCGGGCTGAAGGTGCCCTGGGCCTCGGGCGGGCTCATCGCACTGCTCGCCGTGTTCGCCGGGGTCGCGCTGGCCGCCACCGGGCGTTATCCGCGCGGGCTGTTCGACCTGGTGATCGGGCTCAACCGGTGGGTGCTGCGCGTGGTCGCGTACGCGGCGCTCCTCACCGACGTGTACCCGCCGTTCCGGCTCGACCAGGGAGGTGACGAACCGGAGGTCGCGTCCTGACCCTCCGGGGCCGCGAAGGCAAGGGACCTTTGGGCCCGGACAAGGCCCCCGTCGGCTCAGGCCACGGCGTCCGTGTCCGGGCCACTGTGATGGCAAGAGGCCGACCAGGGAGGCTGGCATGACCGAACACACCGACGGCTACGGCATCGTGGTGGGCGTCGACGGATCCGAGGCGTCGATGGCCGCCCTGCGCTGGGCGGCCGAGCAGGCCGAAATCCTGCACACGAACCTCGTCGCCGTGCACGCCTGGGAGCCGGCCGCGAGCGGACACGCGCCCTACGCCCCGGCAGCCGCTCGTCCGACGGTCGCCCAGGAGCACGAACGGGCCGTCCGGGTCCTCACCGCCACCGTGCGCGAGGCTCTTGGGCCGCGGATCGACGATGCCGTGCGCCGTGTCGTGGTGGAGGGGCCGCCCGCCCGTGTGCTGCTCCAACAGGCGCGCGGAGCCCTGCTGTTGGCCCTGGGGCGAAAGGCGCGCGGGAACTTCGGGCTGCCCTCGGTGGGCCCCGTGGGCCGCGAATGCCTGCGGCACTCGACGGTTCCGGTGGTGACCGTGCCGGTCGCGGAGCGGCCACGGAAACCGCAGGAAGCCGTCGATTCCCCTTCGCTGGCCGGCAGCGGTGCCCCGTAGTCCCGCAGGACGGGGTGTGCCGTCCGGGTACGAGGGGGTGGGGCCGGTCGGCTCCGGTGCGCGGGCGCTGTGACCCACGGACCGGGGTCCAAGGCCCCATCGTCGTACGAGCGGTCACGGAGGAGGCTCAGGACGTACGCGGTGGCCGGGTGAGAGGCACCGGGCCCACGGGAATCCAGGAGGCGGCGGTCATGAAGCGCATTCAGGAGACCAGGCGCCCCTCGACCCCTCGTCGGCCCGCGCCGCTCGACCTGCGGACCCCGTCCGGACGCCGTCTTCCGTACTGACGGGGCGCCGAGGCGTCACCTCACGAGGACCCGCTCCCCCGACCGCGGTACGACGGCCGTCCAGCCCAGCGCCCGGTCGATACGGTCCCGCAGGGCCTCGGCCGCGTCGGGCTCGCCGTGCACCAGGTAGGTGGTGTGCGGGGCGGGCGCGCCGCGCAGCCAGTCGAGGATCTGGCCCGCGTCCGCGTGGGCCGAGAAGTGCGGTACGTCGGCGATCTCCGCGCGCACCGGGACGTATTCGCCGAACATCTTGAGTGCCTTGGCTCCGTCGACGAGGTCGCGTGCCCGGGTGCCCCGGGCGGCGAAGCCCACCACTATGACGGTGTTGCGCGGGTCGGGCAGCAGCCGCTCCAGGTGGTGCAGGACACGGCCGCCGGTGGCCATGCCGGACGCCGAGACGATGACGGCGGGTCCGGTGGTCCGGCCGATCTCGATCGACTCCTGGACGGTCCGTGCCGCGAGGAACGGCTCGGGGCTCAGCGCGTCCGTGCCGGCGGCCGTGACCTCGGGCCGCAGCTCGGGGGCCCTGGCGAGGACGGCGTCCCGGTAGACGTCCAGCGCGGCGAGGGCCATCGGGCTGTCCACGTACACCGGTACGGCGGCGGGCAGCAGGCCCAGGCGGCGGAGTTCGGCGAGCTCGTGCAGGACGACCTCGGTCCGGTCGAGGGCGAACGCCGGGATGACGACCGTGCCGCCCCTCCTGAGGGTCCGGGTCAGGACGTCGGCGAAGTGGGCCCGCCCGGAGTCCTCCTCGTGGCGGCGGTTCCCGTAGGTCGACTCCATGAGGAGGACGTCCGCGCCGGAGAACGGCTCCGGGGGCCGCAGCAGGGGATGTCCTGGGCGTCCCAGGTCGCCGCTGACCGCGAGGGTGTGCCCGTCCTCCAGGGTGAGCAGCGCCCAGGCCGAGCCGAGGATGTGGCCGGCCGGGTGCAGCGTGAGGCGGGTGTGCGGGGCGGGTTCGGTGGTCTCGCCGGTCGGTACCGGCTCGATGAGCTTGAGGGTGCGGTCGACGTCCGAGTCGTCGTACAGCGGCTGTGCGGGCCGGTGCTTGGACCAGCCGTGCTCGTTGGCGTGCTGGGCGGCTTCCGTCTGGAGCTTGGCGCTGTCCCGGAGCACGATCTCGATGAGACGCGCGCTGTACTCGGTCGTGACGATGCGGCCGTGGAAGCCGTGCCGCACCAGTCTGGGCAGGTATCCGCAGTGGTCGAGGTGGGCGTGGGTGACGACGACCGCCCCGATGTCGGTGGCGTCGCAGGGCAGCCGCCGCCAGTTCATCCGGCGCAGATCGGCGAGGCCCTGGAAGAGACCGCAGTCGACGAGGACGCGGGCGTGATCGCTCTCGACGAGGAACTTGCTGCCGGTGACCGTTCCCACGCCGCCGAGGAAGGTGAGCAGGGCGGGTCTGGTGCGGGCTTGGGCGGGGCGGGCCGGCGGTGGTGCCGGGTTCGGGGTCATGGCGGTCTCCTCCTCGAAGGAGCGGAGTTCCGTCGTGTGTGCGGCCGGGGGCCCTGTCCTCCCGGCCGCACACACGGGGTGCGGCACGGCGCGTGCGCGCGCTCAGCCGTGCTGCACCGGGATGGTCCGGGTGCCTGTCTTCGTCTCGGGCACCGGGACCGTGATCGTCAGGACACCGTCCTTGTACGCGGCGGTGGCCTCGTCGCCCTTCGCGCCGGCGGGCAGCCGGACGGAGCGGGCGAAGCTCCCGTAGCGGAACTCCGTGTGGTGCTTCTGCGTGGTCTCCTCACTGCGCTCGGACCGCAGGGTCAGAACGCCTTCCGTCACCGTGATCTCGACGTCCTTCGCGGGGTCGATGCCGGGAAGCTCGGCCCGCAGCACGTACGTCCCGTCGGTCAGGTGCTCCTCGATCCGGATGGTGTGCAGTCCCGGGGCCGTGTGCGCGCCCGGGAAGCCGGTCTCGACCCAGCCGAACAGGTCGGGGAGCGCCGGCCAGCCAGGCAGCCGCTCGATCATGCCGTTCATGTTCTCCCTCCTCTTCTTGGCCACTTCCAGCGTCCCGCGCACGGGGCCCGCGCGCGTGGGCCGGGCGGGCCCGTGGTCGGCCCGGTCGGCCCTGGCAGCCGATCACCGCCGTAGTCACAGGGGGTCGGGGTCCGGGCGGCGGGGCGGTCCCAGGAGCGCGCAGTCCACGTCCACCACTCCCTCCACCGCCCGCACCAGGCGAGTGGCGACGGGCACGAGCGCGGTGTCGGGGATGCGGCCGGTGAGGGTGGCGACGCCGTCGCGCACCTCGACGCGGATCGTCTCGGCCTGCTCCGGGAACAGGTGGGCGACGACCTCGCGGCGGATCTCCTCCGCGATGTCCTTGTCCTCCCGCAGGAACACCTTCAGCAGGTCGGAACGGCTGACGATGCCCTTCAGCACCCCCTGGTCGTCGACCACGGGGAGCCGCTTGGCCCGGGTCACGGCCATGGTGCGCGCGGCCCGGGCGAGGGTCGCGTCGGCGTGGACGGTGAGGGCCGGCGCGGTCATCAGCTCGCCGGCGGTGACGGCGCCGGCCTTCGTCAGGTCGGAGAGCCGGCGCAGTTCGGTGTACCGGTCCGGGTCGCCGTCGTGGAAGGCCTCCTTGGGCAGCAGGTCGGCCTCTGAGACCACACCGATCACGCGCCGCTCGTCGTCCAGGACGGGAAGGGCACTGACCTTCCACTGCTGCATGGCCTTGACGATGTCCTTGAACCCGGCCCCGCGCCCGAGGGCGACGACGGTCCGGGTCATGACATCGCTGACGATGTGCGGGGTGCTGTGCATGGTGTCCTCCGGCGTTGTCACGGGACACCTTCAGCGTCGGTGACGGCAGCACCGGACACATGGGCCGAACGGTCCCCACCTGGGCCCCGATGGGCTCTCCTACGGCGGTCCCGTCAGGACGACGCTGGTGGTAAAGGGTTCGCGGACCGGCCCGCGGCCACCGATCCAGGGAGGTGTTGACCGTGCTACGTCCTGTTGTCGTAGGACTGGACGGTTCACGCGAGAGCCTCGCCGCCGCCGACTGGGCGGCGAGGGAGGCACTGCGCCGCGGTGTGCCGCTGCGTCTGGTGCACGCGTGGCAGGCGGCGGCGCCCGAACCGTCGACGCTGCCCGAGCTGGAGGCGCCCCGGTTCTGGTCGCGGCGGATTCTCCGCGAGGCCATGGACAGGGTCAACGAGCGGTATCCGCAGGTGTATCTGAGTGCCGAGCAGATCGCCCGGCCCGCGTCCGACGCCCTCGTGGCGGCCGGCTCGGAGGGTGAGTTGCTGGTGCTCGGCAGCCGCGCGTTCAGCGGATTCGGCGGGTTCCTGGCCGGTTCCGTGGCGCTGGCCACGGTGGCCCGCGCGACCCGGCCGGTCGTGCTGGTCCGGGCCGACGAGACCCCCGCGCGCGAGCGGATGCCGGGCCCCGACGGCAAGCCGTCGGCCCGTGCGCCGTACCGCGAGGTGGTGGTGGGCGTCGACACGGCGAGTACGTGTGACGACGTTCTCGCGTTCGCCTTCGAGAGCGCCGCGCTGCGGTCCGCACCGCTGCGTGCGGTGCACGCGTGGACGCAGTCGATCTCGCCCGGGCCCGGCGCGAAGAACACGACCGCTCAGGAGGATGCCGAGCGGGAGCTGACCAGGGTCCTCGGACCGTGGCGTGAGAAGTACCCGACGGTGGAGGTCCACGAGGTCGTGGCGAACGACCATGCGGCGCACCTGATCCAGGGGGCGACCACGGAAGCCGGTCTGCTGGTCGTCGGCCGCCGCAACCGCCCGGCCAAGGTCGGCGCGCACACCGGACGGGTCGACCACGCGGTGATGCACCACGTCCGCTGCCCGGTCGCGATCGTCCCGCACGAGTGACCCCCACCGCGTCCCGGTCCGGCCTCCCCCGGCCGGACCGGGACGCGGTCTGCCCGTCCTCGCCCACCGGACGGCGTCACCGTGCCCCCTCGGCCCCTGTACAGGGACGTTCGGCCCCTGCGGAGTCCGCCCGTCCCCGGGATACGACGGAGGAGTAGACCCGTCCGGAGGGAGTACGCCATGTTCCAGGTACGCATCCACGGCCGCGGCGGTCAGGGTGCCGTCACGGCCGCGGAGCTGTTGTCGGTGGCCGCGTTCCTGGAGGGCCGCCACGCACAGGCCTTCCCGAGCTTCGGGTCGGAACGGACGGGGGCGCCGGTCATGGCGTTCTGCCGGATCGACGACCGGCCCATCCGGGTGCGCGAGCCCGTCATGCGGCCCGACGCGCTGGTGATCCAGGACGCGACGCTGCTGCACCAGGTGAACGTCTTCGAGGGGCTGTGCCCCGGCGGCAGCCTGCTGGTCAACTCACCGCTTCCCATCGGGGACCTGGGCATCTCGGACGTCGTCACACCCGGCCGCGCCCTGACCGTCCCCGCCACGGCCCTCGCCCTGCGGCACTTCGGGCGGCCGGTGCCGAACGCCGTCCTGCTGGGCGGGCTGGCCGCACTCACCGGCTGTGTGTCGATCGACTCGCTCACGGCCGCGATCCAGGAACGCTTCCCCGGCGAGCTGGGAGCCGCGAACGCGGCCGCCGCCCGGGAGGCGTACGACCACGTCAGCACCGCCCAGCGGGAGGAGCAAGCGCATGCTCAAGCAGACTGAGGGCTCGCGCGCGGTCGCGGAGACCGTCGCGTACTGCCGCCCCGAAGTGATCGCGGCCTACCCCATCTCGCCGCAGACGCACATCGTCGAGGAGCTCAGCCGCCTGGTGAAGTCCGGCGCGCTGAAGCCCTGCGAGTACGTCAACGTCGAGTCGGAGTTCGCCGCGATGTCCATGTGCATCGGGGCCTCTGCGGCCGGTGCCCGTACCTACACGGCGACCGCCAGCCAGGGCCTGCTGTACATGGTGGAGGCGCTCTACAACGCCTCCGGGCTCGGCCTGCCGATCGTGATGACGGTCGCCAACCGGGCGATCGGCGCGCCGATCAACATCTGGAACGACCACAGCGACAGCATGTCGCAGCGGGACTCCGGCTGGATCCAGCTGTACGCGCGTGACAACCAGGAGGCCGCCGACCTGCATCCGCAGGCGTTCCGGCTGGCCGAGGAGCTGTCGCTGCCGGTGATGGTGTGCATGGACGGCTTCGTCCTCACCCACGCCTGGGAGCGGATCGAGGTGCCGGAGCAGGCCCAGGTCGACGCGTTCCTGCCGCCGTACGAGCCGCGTCAGGTCCTGGACCCGGACGAGCCCGTGTCGATCGGCGCGATGGTCGGTCCGGACGCCTTCACCGAGGTGCGCTATCTGGCGCACGCCAAGCAGATGCAGGCGCTGGACGCGATACCGCGGATCGCCGAGGAGTTCCGGCAGGTGTTCGGACGTGACTCCGGCGGGCTGGTCCATCCGTACCGCTGCGAGGGCGCCGAGACGATCGTCGTGGCGCTGGGCTCGGTGTTCGGCACCGTGTGCGACGTCGTGGACGAGATGCGGGACCGCGGGGTGCGGATCGGGACGATGGCCATCACGTCGTTCCGGCCCTTCCCCCTGGACGCGGTACGGACCGTGCTCGGCGGAGCCCGTCAAGTGGTCGTGCTGGAGCGGGCGCTGGCGGTCGGCATCGGCGGGATCGTGTCGGCGAACGTACGCACCGCGCTGTCCGGGATCCAGCTCGACGGCCACACCGTGATCGCGGGGCTCGGCGGGCGGCCGATCACCAAGGAGTCGCTGCACCGGCTGTTCGACGACGCGGTCGCCGGGCGTCTGGAGCCGCTGACCTTCCTCGACCTCAACACCGAGCTGGTGGAGCGGGAGTTGGCGCGGATGGCGCAGACCAGGCGGTCGGGCCCGTCCGCGGAGAACATCCTGCGCGATGTGGGGAGCAACCGATGAGCGCCGCACCACAGGTCAAGTTCTATCAAGTGGGCAGCTTCGCCGCCGGAAACCGGCTGCTGGGGCCCGAGTTGCAGTCCGACCAGGCCGACCCGGCCCGCGCCAACGCGCTGACCTGCGGCCACCGCGCCTGCCAGGGCTGCGGCGAGGCGCTCGGCGCCCGCTACATCCTGGACGCGGCCCAACGTGCCGCCGGCGGCAAGGTGATCGCGGTCAACGCGACCGGCTGCCTGGAAGTCTTCTCCACCCCCTATCCGGAAACGTCCTGGCAACTGCCCTGGCTGCACTCCCTGTTCGGCAACGCACCCGCGGTCGCCGCGGGCGTGGCCGCCGCGCTGCGCGCCAAGGGCCGCACCGACATCCGGGTGGTCGGGCAGGGTGGCGACGGCGGCACCGTCGACATCGGACTCGGCTGCCTGTCGGGCATGTTCGAGCGCAACGACGACGTCCTGTACGTCTGTTACGACAACGAGGCCTACATGAACACCGGCGTGCAGCGCTCCGGTGCCACTCCCCCGGCCGCGCGCACGGCCACCACCCAGGCGGTCGGCGAGGAGCCCGGCGCCCCCTTCGGGCAGGGCAAGAACCTGCCGCTGATCGCGATGGCGCACGAGATTCCCTACGTCGCCACCGCGACCGTGGCCGGTCTGCGCGACCTGGAGGCCAAGGTGCACCGGGCGATGGGAATGCACGGCGCCCGCTATCTGCACGTGCTGGTGCCCTGCCCGCTGGGCTGGGGCACGGCGTCCCACGACACGGTGCGCATCGCGCGGCTGGCCGAACAGACGGGCCTGTTCCCGGTGTTCGAGGCCGTGGACGGCGAGGTGACGGACGTGACACCGATCCGGCGACGGGTCGCCGTCGAGGAGTACCTGCGCCCGCAGAAGCGGTACGCGCACCTGTTCAAGCCCGAGGTGCGCACGGACGTGATCGCCCACCTCCAGCGGACCGCCGACCGCAACATCGCCCGTTTCGGGCTGCTCGCCGAGGAGGCAGTGCCGTGAAGGAGAAACCGTTCGCGATCACCCTGGACGTCGGCTCCAGCCTGGCCAACCACACCGGTGCCTGGCGGACCGAGCGTCCCGAGTACGTCGACCGGCTGCCGCCGTGCAACCAGGCGTGCCCGGCCGGCGAGAACATCCAGCAGTGGCTGTTCCACGCGGAGAGCGGCGACTACGAGTCCGCCTGGCGGCAGTTGATGCGGGACAACCCGCTGCCCGCCGTCATGGGCCGGGTCTGCTACCACCCCTGCGAGACGGCCTGCAACCGCGTCCAGGTCGACAACGCCGTGGGGATCAACTCCGTCGAGCGCTTCCTCGGCGACGAGGCGATCAAGCAGGGCTGGACCGTCGAGGCTCCCCCGGCGACCTCCGGCAAACGCGTCCTGGTCGTCGGCTCCGGCCCCGCCGGACTGTCGGCCGCCTACCATCTCCGGCTGCTGGGCCACGAGGTGACGATCCGTGAGGCGCAGGAGCAGCCCGGCGGGATGATGCGCTACGGCATCCCCCGCTACCGGCTGCCGCGCGAGGTCCTGGACGCGGAGATCGACCGCATCGTGGCTCTCGGCGTCACCCTCGAACTGGACACCCGCGTCGACGACGTGCTCGCCGCCCAGCGCGACGAGGGCTTCGACGCGGTGTTCCTGGCCGTGGGCGCGGGCATCGGCAGGCGCACCTACATCCCGGCCGGCGACAGCGCGAAGATCCTCGACGCGGTGGCCCTTCTCGGCAGCATGGAGGGCGAGGGCCCGCCCCTGCTGGGACGGCGGGTCGCGGTCTACGGCGGTGGCAACACGGCCATGGACGCGGCACGCACCGCCCGCCGGCTGGGCGCGACCGACGCCGTGGTGGTCTACCGGCGCAACCGGGACCGGATGCCGGCCCACGACATCGAGGTCGAGGAAGCCCTGGAGGAGGG
This sequence comes from Streptomyces sp. NPDC001100, assembly GCF_053598575.1. Taxonomy (NCBI): domain Bacteria; kingdom Bacillati; phylum Actinomycetota; class Actinomycetes; order Kitasatosporales; family Streptomycetaceae; genus Streptomyces; species Streptomyces sp. NPDC001100. Next base: position 11,367 of record NZ_JBSFKO010000071.1, on the reverse strand, counting down.
CGTGCGGATGAAGTGGCTCTCCACCATCAAGCACGCCGACGAGGGGCACCTCACCATCGAGCGGATGGAACTCGACCAGACCGGATTCCCGCAGCCCACGGGCGAGTTCGAGGAACTGGAGGCCGACACCGTGGTCCTCGCCCTCGGCCAGGACTCCGACCTCACCCTGCTGAAGAACGTGCCCGATCTGGCGGTCGACCACGGCATGGTCCAGGTCGCCGACGGACTGATGACGAGTCATCAGGGCGTCTTCGCCGGCGGCGACATGGTGCCCGCCGACCGCACGGTCACGGTCGCCGTGGGCCACGGCAAGAAGGCGGCACGGCACATCGACGCGTATCTGCGCGGGAGTTCGTACGACCCGGGCACCAAACACGCCCCGGCCGACTTCGAGAACCTGAACACCTGGTACTACGCGGACGCGCCCGCCTCCATGCGGCCACGGCTCGAAATGGCCCGGCGCGTCTCGACGTTCGACGAGGTGGTGCAGGGAATGGACGAGTCCACGGCACTGTTCGAGGCCCGGCGGTGCATGTCGTGCGGGAACTGCTTCGAGTGCGACAACTGCTACGGCGTCTGCCCGGACAACGCGATCACCAAGCTCGGCCCCGGCAAGGGGTTCACCATCGACCTCGACTACTGCAAGGGCTGCGGGCTGTGCGTGGCCGAGTGCCCGAGCGGGGCGATCGAGATGGTGCCGGAGGAGTGAGAAGGCGGCCGTGAGAAGAGAAGAGGGGCCCCGCGCTTGAAGCGCGGGGCCCCTCTCATGGTGTGTCAGCCGACGAACTCGCCCACGGCCGCCTTCAGTTCGGTCAGTCCCTTCTTGGCGTCGGTGAAGAACATGCCGGTCTTCGGGTCGGTGTACAGCTCGTTGTCGACGCCCGCGTAGCCGTGGCCCATCGAGCGCTTGATGACGACGATGCTCTTCGCCTTGTCGACGTCGAGGATCGGCATGCCCGAGATCGCGTTGCCGGGTCGGCGGGCCATCGGGTTGGTGACGTCGTTGGCGCCGATCACCAACGCCACGTCGGCCTGCGGGAATTCGGGGTTGACCTCGTCCATCTCCTTGAGCTGTGTGTACGGCACGTTCGCCTCCGCCAGGAGCACGTTCATGTGCCCCGGCATACGGCCGGCCACCGGGTGGACGGCGTAGCTGACGTCGACGCCGTGCCCGGTCAACAGCTTGGCCAGGTCGCCGAGTTCGTGCTGTGCCTGGGCGGCGGCGAGACCGTACCCGGGGACGAAGACGACCTTGCTCGCGTAGGCGAGCTGGATCGCCACGTCGTCGACGGAGACGGCGCGCACCTGGGCCGGGGCACCGGATCCGGTCGCCGCCGGGGCGCTGTCGCCGGTGCCGAAGCCGCCGATCACGATGTTCATGATGGAGCGGTTCATGGCGTCGGCCATCAGCTTGGTGAGGATGCCGCCCGAGGAACTGACGAGCATGCCCGCGATGATCAGGGCGGTCTCGTCGAGGACGAAGCCCGCCATGGCGACCGCCGACCCCGTGAAGGCGTTCAGCAGGGCGATGACGACGGGCATGTCGGCCCCGCCGATGGGCAGCACCATCGTCACACCGAAGAGCAGGGCGACGACGACCAGTCCGTACAGGGCAGTTGGCGAGTCGGGGGCCAGCACCAGCCAGGCGGTGCCGACGACGAAGGACGCCGGGAGCAGCACGTTGAGCAGGCGTGCCCCCGGGAACACGACCGGGGAGCCGGACACGACGCCCTGGAGCTTGCCGGCCGCGACGAGCGAGCCGGAGAAGGTGACCGCGCCGATGACGATGTCCAGGGCGCCCGGCAGTGAGACGCGTGCGCCCAGCGCTGCCGGATGGTCGGCCTGGAGGAGGTCGTTGACCGCGATGAGGGCAGCCGCGCCGCCGCCAACGGCGTTGAAGAGGCTGACCAGTTGGGGCATCGCGGTCATCTTGACCTCGCGCGCGGCCCACAGGCCGAGTGCGGCGCCGACGAGACCGCCGCTGACGAGGACGAGCCAGCCGGTAGTGGTGATCCGGTTCTCGTGCAGGACGAGCCACACCGTGGCGCCGATCGCGACGGCCATGGCCCCGGCGGAGAGCGTGTTGCCGCGGCGGGCCGTGCGCGGGTGGTTCATCAGGTGCAGGCCGAGCACGAAGCAGGCGGCGGCGATCAGGAAGACGTAGTGGACGGCGTTGGAGACGGTGTCCATGGCGGTCACACCTCCGCCTTCTCGTTGCTCTTTGCGGTGGGCCGGGCCTTGAACATCTCCAGCATCCGGTCGGTGACGACGTAGCCCCCGACCACGTTCATGGCGCCGAACACCATGGCCACGAAGGCCAGGACATAGCCGAGCCAGGTGTGCGACTCGGCGGCGATGAGCATGGCGCCGATGACGACGATGCCGTGCACCGAGTTGGAACCCGACATCAGCGGGGTGTGCAGGGTCGCGGGGACCTTGCTGATGACCTCGATGCCGACCAGGACGCTCAGCACGAAGACGGTGATCGCGGTGAGGAGGTCGAGGTTGTTCATGAGGATGCACCTCCTGTCTGAGCTGCTCCGCCCATGAGGGCGGCCGTGATCTCGTCGGTCGGGTCGAGGACGAGTTCGCCGTCGGGCGCGAGGTGGCGCAGGAGGGCGACGAGGTTGCGGGCGTAGGCGGTGGACGCGGCGGTGGCCATGGCGGACGGCAGGCGGCCGGCGCCGATCAGGGTCACGCCGTTGTCGAGGACGGTGGTCTTGTCGGCCTCGGTGCCCTCGACGTTGCCGCCGAACTCGCTCGCGGCGAGGTCGACGACGACCGAGCCGGGCTTCATCCGCCCGACGACTTCGGCGCTCACAAGCAACGGCGGTTTGCGGCCGGGCACTTGGGCGGTGGTGACGACGATGTCGGAGCGGGCGATGTGCCCGTCCAGCGCGGCCCGCTGCGCCTGTTGCTCCTCTTCGGTCAACTCCCGTGCATAGCCGGTCTGTTCGGCGCCCGGTTCCGGTGCCTGGGCGGTCTGTATGTCGAGGAACCGGGCGCCCAGCGACTCCACCTCCCCTCGGGACGCGGGGCGTACGTCGTACGCCGAGACGACGGCGCCGAGACGGCGGGCCGTGGCGATCGCCTGGAGCCCGGCCACTCCGGCGCCGAGGACGAGGACCTGCGCCGGGCGCATGGTGCCCGCCGCGGTGGTCAGCATCGGGAAGAACCGGTCGTAGGAGTCGGCGGCCAGGACCGCCGCCTTGTAGCCGGCGACGTTGGCCTGGGAGGTCAGCGCGTCCATGGACTGGGCGCGGCTGAGGGTGCGGGGCAGCAGGTCGAGGCTCACCGTACGGACCCCGCGCCCGGTCAGTTCCTCGACGAGGGCGGGATGGCGGAGCGGTTCGAGCAGGCCGATCAGGGTCTGCCCGGTGCGCAGCGCCCCGGCGCTCTCCGGGTCCGGCGGTCCGACGCACAGCACGGCGTCGGCGCGTGTGTACAGCTCCTCCGGGGACACGACGGTCGCACCGGCCTCGGTGTACTCGGCGTCGGTGAACCAGGCGCCGGACCCGGCACCGGCCTCGACGAGGACGTCGATTCCGGCCCGGCGCAGGAGGGTTACGGCCTCGGGGACGAGCGCGACCCGGCGTTCACCGGGGGCCCTCTCCCGTACGGCTCCTACGGTGACGGTTCCCATGATCTGCTGCCTCTCCCTGTGACTCCGGGGTTGCCGGGGTCGAAACGCGAAGACGAACTCAGAACTCGAAGACGAGCCGTGCTTCGGCCCGTCCGCCGAGGACCTCGTCGAAGGAGTCGTTGACCTCGTCCAGGCGCCGCGGTTCGGCGATGACCTTGGTGCGGCCGGCCGCGTGCAGCGCGAACACCTCGGACAGGTCCTGACGGGTGCCGACGATGGAGCCGATGACGGAGATCCCGCCGAGCACGGTCTCGAAGATCGGCACGTTGATCGACGCGTTGTCGGCGGGCAGGGCGACCATGACCAGTCGTCCGCCGCGGTTGAGCGACCGGTACGCCTGCTCGAACGCCTTGGGCGCGGCGGCCAGCACGACGGCCACGTCCGCGCCGCCGGCCTTCTTGATCTCGTCGACCGGGTCGTGGGTACGGGCGTTGACGGTCAGGTCGGCGCCGAGCTGGTGGGCGAGGCCCAGCTTGTCGGGTTCGAGGTCGACGGCGGTGACGAACCCGCCGACGAGGCGCGCGTACTGGAGCGCCAGGTGGCCGAGGCCGCCGATGCCGAAGACGGCGACGCGCTCGGCCGGTGTGACCCGGGCGACCTTGATCGCCTTGTAGGTGGTGACGCCCGCGCAGGTCAGCGGTGCCGCGTCGAAGGACGACACACCGTCGGGGACCCGGACGATCGCACCCGCGTGCGCGACGGCGTACTCGGCGTAGCAACCGTCCACGGAGTAGCCGGAGTTGACCTGGCTCTCGCAGAGGGTCTCCCAGCCGGAGACGCAGTAGCGGCAGGTGCCGCAGGACGAGCCGAGCCACGGGATCGCGACCCGTTTGCCGATCAGGTCGTGGGAGACACCGGCGCCGACGGCCTGGACGGGCCCGACGCCCTCGTGGCCGGGGATGAACGGCGGCTGCGGCTTGACCGGCCAGTCGCCGTGCGCCGCGTGGATGTCGGTGTGGCAGAGGCCGGAGGCCTCCATCTTCACGAGCACCTGGCCGGGGCCGGGCTCGGGGACGGGAAGGTCCTGGATCTCCAGTGGCTTCCCGAAGTCGGTGACGACTGCCGCCTTCATGATCTGCTCCTCAAGTGGTTCCGCACCGGGCCGCCTTGACCCGGGTCACGAAATGCAGCCCGTCTCCGGCTGCGAGGGAGAAGCCGCCCGGTGTGCCCGGTTCCACGTCCAGGACGTAGAAGGGGCGGCCGAACGCCTCGTACTGGTCCGCGTTCACATGGAAGGTGCAGCCCTCCACCACGCCGACGAGCATGTCCCCGTCTCCCAGGGCGAATTCGCCGCCGGGGAAGCACATCGGGTCGCTGCCGTCGCAGCAGCCGCCCGACTGGACGAACATCACGGGCTCGCCGCGGGTGGCGCGCAGGGCCGCGATGGCCTTGCGCGCCGCACGCGTTGCGGTGACGCGCCCGACAGTGCCGTAATCGACCTTTCCGGGCATGTCTCTGCGCTCCTCTAGAACAGCCCGAGCGGCTTGTCGCTGTAGCTGACCAGGAGGTTCTTGGTCTGGCTGTAGTGCTCGAGCATCATCTTGTGCGTCTCGCGTCCGATGCCGGAGACCTTGTAGCCACCGAACGCGGCACCCGCGGGGTACTGGTGGTAGCAGTTCGTCCAGACCCGGCCGGCCTTGATGGCGCGGCCCATCCGGTAGGTGAGCGCGGTGTCGCGGCTCCACACGCCGGCGCCCAGGCCGTAGAGCGTGTCGTTGGCGATCTCCAGGGCCTCGGCCTCGTCCTTGAAGGTGGTGACAGCGAGGACGGGTCCGAAGATCTCCTCCTGGAAGACGCGCATCTTGTTGTGGCCCTTGAGGACGGTCGGCTCGTAGAAGTAGCCGTTCGCGAACTCCCCTTCCATGGTGGGCCGGTGGCCGCCGACGAGGAGTTCCGCGCCTTCCTTGAGGCCGATCTCGACGTACGACGCGATCTTCTCGATCTGCTGCTTGGAGACCTGTGGGCCGATCATGGTCGCGGTGTCCAGCGGGTCGCCCTGCTTGATGGCGCGGATGCGCTCCAGGCAGCGGCCCATGAACTCCTCGTAGATGTCCTCCTGGATGAGGGCGCGCGAGGGACAGGTGCAGACCTCGCCCTTGTTGAACGCGTACAGGACGAGCCCCTCGACGGCCTTGTTGAGGAAGTCGTCGTCCTTCGCGGCCACGTCGTTGAAGAAGATGTTCGGCGACTTGCCGCCCAGCTCCAGCGTGACCGGGATGATGTTCTGCGCCGCGTACTGCATGATCAGGCGGCCGGTGGTGGTCTCGCCGGTGAAGGCGACCTTGGCGATGCGCTTGTTGGTCGCGAGGGCCTTGCCGATCTCGGCGCCGGGCCCGTTGACGACGTTGAGGACGCCGGACGGCAGGTGGTCGCCGACGACCTCCATCAGCTTGAGGATCGACCACGGGGTCGGCGAGGCCGGCTTGAGCACCGTGGCGTTGCCGGCGGCGAGCGCCGGGGCCAGCTTCCACGCGGCCATCAGCAGCGGGAAGTTGAACGGGATGATCTGGCCGACCACGCCCAGCGGCTCGTGGAAGTGGTAGGCCACCGTGTCCTTGTCGATCTCGGTGATCTGGCTCTCCTCGGCACGGATCGCCGCCGCGAAGTAGCGGAAGTGGTCGGCCGCGAGGGGAATGTCGGCCGCGAGGGTCTCACGGACCGGCTTGCCGTTCTCCCAGCTCTCGGCTATCGCCAGTTCCTCTCGGTGGGCGTCGATGGCGTCGGCGACCGCGTTGAGCGCGGCGGCGCGCTGCGCGGTGGACGCCTCGCCCCACTTGGGCTGTGCGGCGTGCGCCGCGTCCAGGGCGAGCTCGATGTCCTCGGGTCCGGACTTCGGGACCTCGCAGATCGGCTCGGCGGTGGCGGGGCACAGGTTGGGCGAGTACTCACCGGTGGTGGGTGCCTGCCACTTGCCGCCGATGAAGTTCTCGTAGCGGGGCGCGACGTCCACGGGGCTGCCCGCCCGGCCAGGAGGCTGGTACTTCATGACCGTCCCCTCTCCCTCGGGTTTCTCATCACGACGATCGTGGTGATGCTCAACACGCTAGGAACCCGAACGCTGCAACACCGCTGCATGACGTGCGACCTGCGGCGGAATGCCGCTCTCGACGTCCAGCGCGTGGGCGCGGGCCGCCGCCGCGGCCCGCTGCGGCGATCCGCCGGGCAAGGCGTGCGCCAGTGCCGACCATGCGGGGACGTCGTCGGTGCCCCAGTCCGCGGCCACCCAGCGGCGCAGCAGCTCGGGGTTGCCGCTGCCGAGCACGGCACCGCGCAACTGCTGCTCCAGACAACGCCGTTGCTCCACCACCACCGGCGCGTCGGAGCGCGGCAGCAACGGCCCGGGGTAGTGGGCGAGCGCCTGCGCCACCCGCCCTTCGGCGAGGAGGTCGGAGATCTCGCCGAGGTCGGTCCGCACCGGGCGCAGCAGTGCGTACGGCCGCGAACCGAGCAGAGCGGGGCCGAGAACGGCACGCAGCCGGGTCATCTCGGCCCGCAGCGTCGACGGCGGTACCTCGCGGTCGGACAGCTCCACGGCCAGCCGGTCACCCGTCACTCCGTGACCGGTCAGGGCGAGCGCCAGCACGATCTCGCTGTGCCGCGGACTCAGCCGCAGCACCCGTCCACCGCATTCGAGCAGGGCGCTGTCCCGGCCGAGCACGTTCAGCCGTATGTCGTCGCCGCGTCCGGCCAGGTCCGGCATGCTCACCGGTGCGGTCAGTGTCCGGGCGAGGTGCGCCTCGGCGGCGAGGGCCGCTCCTCGTACGGCGGCCAGGGCCGGGGGTGTGGCGATGGTGCTGCCGCCGGAGAGGTCGACCACGCCGAGGACGAGTCCGGTGGCGGGATGGCGGACCGGGGCGGCGGCGCACGACCAGGCGTGCACGGCGGAACTGAAGTGCTCGCCGGTCACGATCTGGACGGGACGGCCCAACTCCAGCGCGGTGCCGGGGGCGTTGGTCCCGGCCCGCGTCTCGGACCAGACGGCCCCTTCGGCGAAGTGCATCCGCTCGCCCCGCTCGATGGTCGCGGAGTCGCCCTCGACCCAGAGTAGGGTGCCGTCGGCGTCGGCGACCGCGAAGACGTGCCCGTCGTCGGCTGCGCCGGCCCCGAGCAGTTCCCGGAACAGGGGCACGACCGTGGCCAGTGGATGGGAGCGCCGGTACGTGGCCAGTTCCGCGGAGGCCGTGTGCAGGGGCGGCAGCCGGCTGCCGTCGGGACAGACGCCGTGCATCTCGCAGCGGTGCCACGACGCGGCCACCAGGTCACGTACGTGGGGCACCGCTCCATGCACCGTCACGAAGCGTTCGTGTGCCGCGCGCAGAGCTGTCGCCGAGCTGGTGGAAGCGTCCATCGCACATCCCAGGTGCCGTTCTCCGGGTCCGTCACCTCCACCTCAGTCGTACGGCGGGACGAACTGCAGAGGCCGAACGGCCCCGGTGACAGGGTCTCTCGGGTCCCGGCCGGGGATTGTGGCCGCCGACCGGGAGCACGGCGATGGAGAGGGGCTGCGCTACTCCCCCGCCACCGGGACGCTCCACACCAGCGTGCTGCCGCCGCCCTCCGGACGGCTCAGCTCCAGGTCTCCGCCGAACTCCTGAGCCCGCTCCTGCAGATTGCGCAGACCACTGCGACGCCCCTCGGCCGGAATACCGACCCCGTTGTCGGTCACCGTCAGACGCACCTCGCGGCCGTCGGTCTCCAGGGCGACGTCGGCGCGGCCGGCCCGCGCGTGCCGGGCGACGTTGGTCAGCGCCTCGGTCAGTACGGCGATCACCTGGTCGGCGATCTCCCGCGGCACGTCGGTGTCGACCAGCCCCTCCATCCGCACGCTGGGGGCGAAGCCCAGCACGGGGGCGGCTTCGCCGACCGCGCGCACGACACGGGCCCGCAGCCCTGTCCCGGCGCCGTCGTCACGCGCCCGCAGGCCGAAGATCGTCGACCTGATGATCTTGATGGTCTCGTCGAGGTCGTCGACCGCCCGTGCCACGCGCTCGGCGGCCCCGGCGTGGTCGATGAAGCGGCCCGCGCTCTGAAGGGTCATGCCGGTGGCGAACAGTCGTTGAATGGCGAGGTCGTGCAGGTCACGGGCGATCCGGTCGCGGTCCTGGAGCACCGCGACTTCCTCGGCGTCCCGTCGGCGTTCGGCCAGTTCCATCGCGACGGCCGCCTGTGCGGCGAAGGCCTGCAAGGTCTCGGTCTCCGTCACCGTGAAGGGCTGCCGCCCGGCTTCGCGCGCCAGCAGGACCACGCCGCGCACACCGGCATCACCCGAGCCGATGGGCACGGCCACCGCGGGGCCGAGTCCCTCGAAGCGCCGTGGCTCCGGGGAGATACGGCTGTCATTGCTCGCGTCCGAACTGGTGACGGGAGCGACGCCGGAGAAGGCCAGCCCCATCAGGCTGCGGTCCATGGGCAGGATCAGCCCCTGGTGCGCCTCGGCGTCCATGCCGACGGCGATCTCGACGGCGAGCCTCTCGGTGCCCTCCATCGGCACGGCGACCGCCGCGAGGGCGGAGCCCGTGATCTCGCCGGCCCGCTCGGCGATCATGGCGAGGACCTTGGTGCGGGCGTCGCCGGACATCAGGGTGTGGGTGATCTCCGCGTTGGCCCGCAGCCAGCGTTCCCGCAGGCGGGACTCCTCGTACAGGCGGGCGTTGTCGATCGCGACACCGGCCGCCACCGCCAGGGTGGACAGGACGGACTCGTCCTCGTCGTCGAACTGCGCTCCGGCACGCTTCTCCGTCAGGTAGAGGTTGCCGAAGATCTGGTCGCGCACACGGATCGGCACGCCGAGGAAGGTGTTCATGGGCGGGTGGTTGGGCGGGAATCCGTACGAGGCGGCATGCTCGGAGATCTTCACGAGCCGCAGGGGCTCGGGACGGCGGATCAGCTCGCCGAGAATGCCGTGGCCCTCCGGGAACGGGCCGATGCGGGCGATCTGCGCCTCGGTGACGCCGACCGTGTGGAAGGCCGACAGGGCCTTTCCGTCCGGGGTGATCACGCCGAGCGCCGCGTACTCGGCGTCGACGAGAACCGCGGCGGCCTCGACGATACTGTGCAGGGCCTGTTCCAGCTCCAGCTCCCTGCCGACGGAGAGCACCGCCTCCAGCAGGCTGTGCACCCGGTCGCGGGTACCGCGGGCCGCGTCCAGCCGGGCCTGGAGCTCCTCCAGCAGCTCGTCCAGCTTCAGCTGCGGCAGCCGTGTACGGGCTTCCCGGGAATCCTCAGCGCTTGCCACCGGTGATCCTCCAGATCCCTTCACCACACCGCGGGTCGGCCCCTCCGGTCATGTCTCACGGTATCGGTGGAAGGCCGCCGATGACATGGGATCAAGCCTCCGTAGTGCCCTGGCTCCGGGAATTCCGATCGATCGGCACCGGAAGGGGACCCCTGGCCCCAGTCACGGGCCGGGTGGCACTGGGCCGGAGCCGGTGCCGGGGCCAGTCTGGAGTCGCTGGCAAACGATCAAAGGAGTGGAGCAGATGACCCCAAGAGACACCGGCGGCCATGCCCCCGCGACAACCGTCGTGCAGGTGCGGACCGAGGGCGAGGTCGACAGCGAGTCCGTCGCCTACCTCCGGGCCAAACTGGCCGTGCTGTTCGACCGGCCGGAGGTTGTCGGCAGCCACGGCGAGGTGCGGATCGCCAGGGCCGCCGCGCACCACGTCGAGCAACCTTGGTCGGCCAGGGCCGAGGTCCAGGTGGGGAACGACCTCCTGGTCGTGCAGGCCAGGGAGGCGAGCGCGCACGAGCTCGCGGACCGGTTGCAGGATCGGCTGCGCGGCCGGATGGAGCGCGTCGCACACCGCTCGGACACGGCCCGCCGGTCCGCGGCCCCGCCTCCGTGGCGCGGCGGGCCGGGCGACAGTCCGCAACAGGACCGGCCGGAACCCACTCCGTAGCCGCTGCGGTGCTGTCGTGACATCCATGGGGCGTCGTCGGGCGGCCAAGAGGGTCGTCCTCCGCCTCGGCGGCGCCCACCGCCCGTGTGCCGGGCCGGGCGCCTACGGGCCGGTCGGCCGACGGCAACAGGCCGATCGGCCCTATCGGATCCCGCCCCGGCGCCGTTCCATTGGCTGTTCAAGCCCCTAACCGCCTTGTCCATCGGCCGCATCTCCCCCGGTGGGCCGTCAGCCGGAGACACCGATCAGTGAGTGACGAACCCGTACGGAGGCTGTCCACGACCACGGGAGAGGCCCTGCGGTTGCTGGGCAGCGTGCCCATGGGAAGGATCGCCTTCACTCAGCATGCGCTGCCGACCATCCGTCCGGTCAACCACATCGTCGAGGACGGGGTCATCGTCATCGGGACCCACGAGGGCGCGGCCATGACCTCGCGTGCCCTCCAGGCCGGCGGTTCGGGGGTCGTCGTCGCGTACGAAGCCGACGACATCGACCCCGAGACCCACCTCGGCTGGAGCGTGGTGGTCACGGGCTACGCCCACTTGGTGACGGAAACCGGCGAACTGGCCCGGTATCAGAAGCTGTTGCGGCCCTGGGTACGGCAGACGATGGACTACGTCGTGCGCATCCAACCGGACCTGGTGACCGGACTGCTGCTCGTCTCCGCCGACCGTCCCCGTTGAGGTTCGGCCGAACTCGCTCAACGGGCCGGGGTACCGCCGCTGTTGTGCGGAGGTACCCCGGCCATGGCGTACTTCTGGCTGTTACTTCAGCCAGTTGTGGTCGCGGACGACCGGGAGCTTCGCCCAGACCTTGCCCAGACCC
>NZ_JBSFKO010000070.1:0-29379 GCF_053598575.1 Streptomyces sp. NPDC001100 | reverse complement strand
GGCCGGCGGCACCGAACTCGCCGCACTCAAGCACGAGTTGTCCCAGGTCCGCGGCATCGACATCGAAAAGCTACCCGGAGGCAAGGACGTCACGGCCCCGGCTGGAAGCGCCCACTGACAACGACACCAGCCGTATCCCCGCGCGGGCGAACAGCGGCGTCAAATACTCCCCCCGCTCCCCTACCCCCAAAGGCATTCCCTCATGAAGATCGCCCTCGACCCGTACATGATCCGCCATGTCCCACTGCTCGAACTGCCCGGCGTGGTGGCAGAGTTGGGCTACGAGTGGATCGAGCTCTCACCCCGCGAGGACTTCATCCCGTTCTTCCGGCACCCCCGGGTGGACGACGCCACCGTGCGTAGGTTCCGCAAGGCGCTGGACGCGGCCGGCGTCGGGATCTCCTCCCTGCTGCCGCTGTTCCGCTGGTCCGGCCCCGACGAGGACGACCGGCAGGCCGCCGTGCGCTACTGGAAGCGGTCGATCCAGATAGCCTCCGAGCTGGGCGTGGACAGCATGGTCTCGGAGTTCAACGGCCGGCCCGAGGAACCTGACCGCAGCGAGGCCCAGTTCTGGAAGTCGATGGACGAACTCCTGCCACTGTTCGAGCAGGAGGGCATCCGGCTGAGCCTGGAACCACATCCGGACGACTTCATCGAGGACGGCCACCAAGCGGTCGACTTCATCCGGGGCATCAACCACCCGAGCGTCAGCTTCCTCTACTGCGCCCCGCACACCTTCCACATCGGAGACGACGCCCCCGGCATCATCCGGCACGCGGGTGACCTGCTCACCCATGTCCACCTGGCCGACGCGTTCGACCACACCGCATCCTCCGGCAACCGCTACATCCTCAACCCGCCCGGCACCACCGCCCGCATCCACCAGCATCTCGACATGGGCCAGGGCGAGGTCGACTTCGGCGAGCTGTTCCGGGCCCTGCGGGAAAGCGACTTCGACGGCACCCTCACGGCGTGCGTCTTCGCCTGGGAGGAACGAGCAAAGGAATCCTCGCTGTTCATGCGCGCGAAGATCGACGAGTACCTCGCCGCATCGTCGCAGCAAACCGTTGACATGGCGCTTCAGCGTGGGCACAGTACTCCGTCGTAAGCGCTCTTAAAGCGCTTTAAGCAGACCGCCCCACTGGAGTCCTCGAAGCGAAGGGAATCGCAAAATGCCGTCGGAAGTGCTCACCGTGGGCCGTGCGGGAGTGGACGTTCTTCCGCTCCGGACAGGCGTGGGCCTGGCAGAGGGCTCCTCATTCGGCAGGTACCTCGGCGGCAGCCCGACCGACGCCTCTGCCGCCGCCCAGTGCAAGCACCCCTCGGTCGTGGTCACCAAGTCGGTCACCATCACCTCAGGCGCCGAGGCGGCCCGTCGACAAGGCAGTGACCCTGCTGTGAGCGGTGCGAGCACGTGCCATCGACACTCCGGCCTCAGGGCCCTGCCCCTGAAGCCGAACGAGGCGCACTCCCTGTCCACCGGAGACTGCGAGTTCCTGGTCCTGCCGCTGACGGGCTCCCGCACCGTCACCACGGACGGCTCGGCCTTCGAACTCACCAGCCGGACAGACGTTTTCGCCTCGACCACCGACTCCGACTCCGCGTATCTGTCGCGCTCGTCGGAGGCCCTGATCAGCAGTGCGCACGGTAGGACGTTCGCACTGCCAGCCGCCCGTACCGAGCGGAGCTCACTCTCCGCTCGGTACGGGCCCAAGGAGAACGTGCCCGTCGAGTTGAGCGGCGCCGGAGCGAGTTCCCATCAGGTCGACAACCACTGCCTGCCGGGCACCGTCGGCGCGCTCGACAAAGCCATGGCCGTGGTCGACGCCAAGCCGTACTGCAGGCAACAGCGCCGCCTGGCTCACCGCCTCCGGTGAGGCCTCACGCGGATTCCAGCGCAACGTCGAGGTCGGGATGATCGGCGTCAACGTGCCGGTGCCCGTGCCGATGTCGTACTGCTCCTTCGGCGGCTGGAGGGAATCCCCCATCAGCAACGCCCCCATCCACGGCCCCGAGGGCATCCGCTTCTACACCCGCCCCAAGGTCGTCACGACCCGCTGACCGCGGCCCGCCCAGCAGGTCACCGCCGGCTTCAACTTACCCACCTCCAGCTGACCTCTCTTCTCAAGGGACACCTCATGACCTCCTCCGCCAAGCCCCTGTCCGTCGCGGTGATCGGAGCCGGTATGGCCGGCCGCAGCCACGCCGCCGGATACCGCAACGCCAACACCGTGTTCGGAGCGGGCCTGCCCCCAGTCCGGCTGGCCGCGATAGCCGACGCCAACACCGCGCTCGCCGAAGACGCCGCCCGCCGCTACGGCTTCGACAAGGCGCTGCCGAGCTGGGAGGCCGTCGCCGAGGACCCGACGATCGACGCCGTCAGCATCGTCGTAGGAAACGCGCTGCACCGGCCGATCGCCGAAGCGCTGGTCGCCGCCGGGAAGCACGTGCTGTGCGAGAAGCCGCTCGCCGGCTCCCTCGAAGACGCCCGTGCGATGGCCGAGTTGGAGCGGTCCGCCGATGTCGTCACCGCCGTCGGCTACACCTTCCGCCGCTCCCCCGGCATCGCCGCGATCCGCGACCACGTACGGCGCGGCGAACTGGGTGACCTCACCCTGTTCAGCGGTCGCTACTGGTGCGACTACGCCACCGACCCGAAGGGGCCGCTGAGTTGGCGTTTCAAGGGCGGTGCCGGTTCGGGCGCGCTCGGTGATGTCGGCTCTCATGTCATCGACGCCGCCGAGTACGTCGCCGGTCCCATCGCCTCGGTCTCCGGTGCCACGCTGTCCACCCAGATCGCGAAGCGTCCGCTGCCGCTGGGCGCGGTCGTCGGGCACAACGCCGCTCCCGTATCGGACGAGTTCGGCGAGGTGGAGAACGAGGACACCGCGTCCTTCACCGCCCGCTTCGAGTCCGGGCTCGTCGGTACCTTCTCCGTGACCCGTACCGGTTTCGGGCTGCCCAACGGGCTCGCGTTCGACGTGCTCGGGATCGGCGGACGGGCCGCGTTCGACCAGCACCGGCCGGCCGAGTACCTCTTCGACGACGCCCAGCCCGACGCCCGTACCCGTGGTGCCCGGCAGATCATCGCCGGGCCCCAACTGCCGTACTTCGCGGGCGGGGTGCCGATGGAGGCACCTGGCGTGGGCGCGAGCAACGCCGACAACTTCACCTACCAGGCCCGTGCGTTCCTCGACCAGGTCGCGGGGGTCGCCGACCCACTGCCGGCCTGCGCCTCGTTCGCCGAGGGACTGCGGACCATCGAGATCATCCGCGCGATCGTCGAGTCCTCGCAGGACGGCGGCGCCGCCGTCACGGTCCCGCCCGCCGTCTGACCACCCGCACCCATCCAAGGAGCCGGTGATGTAGACCATCGACTGGTCGTGGCCGAGGAGCAGGCCGATCAGGAGGGCTGCGCCGCCACTGTTGAGGTCGACCGCCCACAGCACGTCCTCGTCGAGGGCAAGGACGTCGCCGATCAGGTCCAGCAGGATGGATTCGCCGTTCAGGACCCGGCGGGACAGCAGCCGTTCACCGTCCGCGTTGATGGCCACGCAGTGGTGATGTTCCTTGCCGATGTCCACTCCGGCCCATATCCGGGGCACGGTCACCTCCGCCAACTCCCCGCGCTCTCACAGCCCAGCAGACGACCTCGCCGACGTTGCCCTGCACAGCGATCGAGTCGCATCTCCCAATTGGCGGTCGAGTCGTCGCGGGGCTCGGGGCGGCCAAGCTCCTTGAGCCATCGGGGCGTCCCGCATACAGCCATACCCAGAACCCCTGGGTCCCTCTGATCTTACGAATGATCATTTCGAACCCACTAGAAAGGTAGGGCACCCGCATGTCCCTCAAGCTCGGCGCCTACACCGCCTGTCTGCACGACCGCCCACTGACCGAGGCCCTCGACATCCTCAAGGAGAACGGCCTGACCTCCGTCGAGGTCAACACCGGCGGATTCATCCCCTCCCCGCACTGCCCGGTCGACCTGCTGCTGTCCTCGGCGACCGCGCGCGAGGAGTACCTGGCCACCTTCGCCGAGCGCGGGATGGAGCTGACCGGCCTCAACTGCAACGGCAATCCGCTCAACCCGCTCCCCGGGGTCGGCCCGAAGCACGCCGACGACCTGCGCCGTACGATCCGCCTCGCGGGGCTGCTCGGGGTGCGGCACGTGGTCACCATGTCCGGCACGCCCGGTTCCGACCCGGACGCCAAGTACCCCTCCTGGGTGGTCAATCCGTGGGACGGCGTCTACATGGACGTCCTGGACTACCAGTGGGGAGTGGCCGTCGAGTTCTGGAAGGAGATCGACGCGCTGGCCCGGGAGAACGACGTCCGGGTCGCCATCGAGATGCACCCCCACAACCTCGTCTTCTCCCCCGTCACCCTGAAGCGGCTCGTCGACGCGACCGGCGCGACCAACGTCGGCGCGGAGATGGACCCTTCGCACCTGATGTGGCAGGGCATGGACATCGTCGCCTCCATCAAGTGGCTGGGCCCGCTGGTGTTCCACGCCGCCGCGAAGGACGCAATGCTCTGCCCCGGAGCCGACATCCGCGGCGTGCTGGACACGTCGTTCACCCGCGTGCCCGCAGACGCACCCGGCAAGGTGCCCACCGGCTACGGCTTCTGGTGCAACTCCTGGCCCGAGAACCCGGCGTGGAAGTTCGTCGCCGTCGGTATCGGCCACGACGTCGCCTACTGGACCGAGTTCCTGCGCGCCCTCGCCGAGGTCGACCCGGACATGGCCGTGAACATCGAGCACGAGGACGCCGCCTACTCACAGGCCGAGGGGCTCGCCCTGGCCGCAAAGAACCTGCACGCCGCCGCGGCCGCCCTTTAGAGCCAACTCCCCACACAGGTACAGACGTTCACGACCGCGCCCGGTGGACAGGGCGCGGTCGTGTCGCCCCTTCTTCCCGCTTGGACGAACGGAGGTTTCCCCCTGGTCGTGGACACCCTGGACACTGGATCTACGAAGTTGCAGAGATCAGAGCGACGAAGTGCAGGAGAGCCGGAGCCTTCTCTCGCAGCGTGGGGTACAGCTCGGCTCCGAACACGTTCGTCCGGGGTCGCTCGATCGCTCACACCAGAAGGCCCATGTCACACAGGGAGCTTCAATCTAACGGTCCTGTCTCACATTCGTTGGTGGCGGAAGGTTGCCAAGGTCGTCGACATTCATGTGCGAGATGTCAACGCGCTTGTAGATGTGGTGTTCTCGGGGCTGTTGCCTCTGGTCATCGTGGACGTGACCGACGAAGGCGAGCGGATCCTGGTGCGAGCACGGACACCGGCGGACATGGTGGCGTGCCCGAGCTGTGGGGCGCCGTCCGGGCGGGTGCATGGCCTTCACCTGCGGACGGTGGCCGACGTACCGGTGGACGGGCGACGGGCCGAGGAACAGAGACGGGCTGCGGCTCTGGCGGAGGAGCGGCGTGCCGAACGGATCAGGACCGCGCAGGAGTTCGTCTGATGCGCATTGGAGGCCGACGGCATGGCGCATGCGCGGCCGTCGCGGTGGGAGATCGGCGACGAGCGGTACGTGGCGGCCAGGCCTGCGATGGACGGTCTGCGGATAGCCGAGAAGGGGGTCGAGCTGCTGTGTGCCCCCATCCTGCACGCACCGACGACTGCCTATGCCCGCGCCCTCAACCAGGAGGTCTGGCACGAGCGGGACGAAGGGAGTCTGGCCGACCGTCTGCAACCGTTCAAGGCCGAGTTCCTCGCCGTCGCCCGCCGCAGCCTGACCTGACTGCCGTACCTCGTGGCCGCGGCGGGCGAGAGTCAGTTCACCGACCGGCGGCCCGGCAGCACGGTGGTGTGTTCCTCGCGTACGGCCTGCAGGGAGCGGGGGTCGAGGCCGAGGAGGCTCAGGATCGTCGGGGCGATCTGCTTGGTCTGCACGTGTGCGGAGTCCCGCACGCCGGCCGGGACGGAGGCTCCGGAGACGACGAGGGGTACGGCGAGGTCGTCCGAGTGGCCACCGCCGTGCTCGGCGATCTTCTTGGTGCCGCCGGTGTAGACGACGCCGTACTGCGCGACTCCGAAGAGGTCCGGGACCCGCGCGTCGCCGGGCTTGACGTGGAAGTGGTCGGCGGCGGCCCGGCCGGCGTAGACCTTGCTGAGTCCGCTGTGGGTGTAGGTCTTGGGCTTGGCGTTGATGTCGGTGCCGGTGCCGTTCTGTGCGAGCAGGTACTTCTTGGCGAAGGCGGTGGCGGCCGGGGAACGGTCGGAGAGCCAGAGCAGCATGGCGTCGTCGTCCACCGCGTGAGTCACCAGGTCGGCGGCGCCGGGGTGGAGCTTCTTCCAGGCGGCGTTGAGGCCGTCCAGCAGCGGGCCGTCGGCGACGCGGGTGAGAGCGGCGGGGTCGGTGGGCGACTGGCCGTGCTTGGCGGAGAGGATGACGGTGGTGCTGTCGGCGAGGTGCCGCTTGTCGATCTCGGCGGTCAGGGCGCCGATCTCCGTGTTGATGAAGTCGAGGTTCTTCACCAGTAGCGGGCCCGGGACGTTCTTGGCGGTGTAGCCGCCGGTGAGGCCGTCGGAGGCGGGCAGCTTCTGCGCGGTGGAGACGGACTGGAAGTTGAGGCCGAAGATCGCCGGGGTGCCGACCTTGTGGGTGCGGCTGTGGTCGTAACCGTCGATCTCGTTGAGGACGGCCTTCACCTTGTAGCCGTCGTACTGCTCGGTGGCCTGGTTGTCCGTGGTCCAGTCGTTGCCGGCCGCGTGGCCGAGGGCGTCGCTGTTGATCTCCGGGGTGAACAGGTCCTGGACACCGGTGCCCGAGGGGCCGTTGAGGATCTCGTAGGCGGCGTGCTTGTCCGACCATGCGGTGCGCAGACCTGCCTGGCGGGCCACCTCGAAGACGGTGTTCACCTTGAGGTAGGAGTGCGGGTAGACCGGCTTGCAGGTCTTCGGGTCGACGGGCAGCTTCGACGCGTTGATCAGGCTCTCCGGGTGGCCGGTCATCGACAGGATGCTGTCCGGCAGGCCCGCGAGGCCCTGACCGGCGTCGATGGAGGCCTGGTTCTTGTCCAGGTCCTCGGTGAGGTCCACCTCGACCCCGGGCTCGACGCCCTTGCAGCGGGTGGTTCCTGCCGGGAGGAGCGCGGCGTTGTAGGTGTCGTCGTAGTAGACGCCCGTGGTGCCGGGACCGCCGCCGGTCGCCTGGGCGACCATGCCGGGGAAGGAGTCGGACGGCGTGGTCGTGGCGGCATGGGTGTACTCCACGCCGCCGCCGACCAGTTGGGCCAGCGCGGACTTCGGGTGCCTGGCGATGTACCAGGCCAGGTCCGACTGGTGCAGTCCGTCGACGGAGACCAGCAGGACGTGCCGGGTGGCGGCCGGGTGGTGGGAGGCGGCGAACGCGGCGGGCTGGGCGGCGGTCACCCCGGTGAGAACTCCGGTCGCGGCGAGGAGGGCTGCGGGCCTGACGTGGCGTCTGGACATCTGGTTTCTCCCGGGTGTTCGGGGCGGACTGCGGGTGCCGGGCCCATCAGAGTCGCGCCTTGTGTACCGGAACCGGCGCATCTGTGAACACACCCGGAATGGGTGGTCGGGTCTTCGCCAAGCAGGCATGGGTTTCCCCAAGAAGGAGAGTCCGTATCACCGTGTGAGCCCCGAGTCGGTGAGGGACAGCCGCACGGCGAACTCGGCGCCGGCCGGAGGTTCGGCGATCCCCGCACGGCTGCCGCGGGCGGCGACCGTGCGCACGACCGTCCCGCGAGAAACGGTCGAGGACACGGTCGCCGCCACTGGACACGAAAGCACGAAAGCCGGAATCAACCCGCCGAGCAGGACACCTCCGCACTGCTCACGACGACCGGCCGATGACGCCCCTGGCCGGGCGACGTCCTACGAAGGTCGCGGGGCGGGGCGCCGACGCTCCTGGACGTGGGCGTAGCCCATGAGTCCGACCAGGACCGTCAGCAGTACGGCCGACGAGCCCGCCGTACCGAGGTCGAGGCCGCCCTTGGCGGTCGGCTTGGTGAGGAAGTCGCCGGCGGTGGCGCCGAGGGGACGGGTCAGGACGAAGGCGATCCAGAACAGCAGCACGTTCGGGACCGCGGGCGCCTTCATCAGGGCCAGCAGCACCAGCAGGGCGCCGGTGACGAGGGCGGCCCCGCCGGCGTAGCCGAGGCCCGAACTGTCGGACAGGAAGTCGCCCATGGAGGTGCCGAGGGTGTTGGAGACGAGGATCGCCGACCAGAACAGCGCCTCTCCGCGGAAGCTGACGATGTCCCGGATGACGAACGTCATCCCGGTCAGTTTCCACACGGCGAAGATGACGACCAGGATCGAGATCAGGATCGCCGCGCCGGCCGGATAGCCCAGGCCGAGGCCCTGCGGTCCCCAGCCCAGTGAAGTGGCGCCGTTCGCAAGGTACTTGGTGCTGGCGTCGCGGTTCATGAAGTCCGACATCGTGGTGCCGGCCGTACTGGTCGACAGGATGACCGTCCAGTAGAAGAACGGGTTGTAGCGCCGAGAACGCAACTGCACGACCAGGGTCACCACGAAGATCGCGAACAGCACGATCGTGGTGAGGAAGTAGCCGAGCTTCAGGGTCTGGGCGAAGAGGTCACCGGCGGTCTCGCCCAGGGTCGTCGCCGCGATCTTCATGATCCAGAAGGCGAGGGTGACCTCGGGCAGCTTCTTCGTCACCGACTTGGCGGCGGCAACGGTCCGTTGACGCGTGCGGATGACGTCGGTGTCGGTGAGGGCTTCCGGAATCTCCAAGGTGTCGGACACTCCTGTTCTGTGTGGGGGGTGTGGAAGGGCGCCCGTTCCCGTGAAGGAAACAGGCGCCCTGTGACGCGTGGCCGAGCCGTGGGGGACGGCCGTCGTGTCCGACTCTGCCGATCAACTCCTGAACGCTTCCTGAACGCCTCCCCCGCTGTTCAGATCGCCTGCCCCGCGACTGGCTCGCGGTCGAAGACGTCCTTGCGGGTCACCGTCAGGAACACCACCAGGCCGAGGATGACCGCCAGGAAGAGGACGCTCGTGACGACCGTGCCGAGACCGAGGCCGCCGTCGCCGGCCGGCTGGGAGAGGTAGTCGCCGATCGAGGCGCCCAGCGGACGGGTGAGGATGTAGGCGATCCAGAAACTCCACACCGCGTCCAGCCCGAGAGCGAAGTGGGCGATGCCCACGGCGGCGATGGCCAGGGCGAACAGGACGGCCGAGAGCCAGTAGCCGAGGTTCATGCGCTCGGAGACCAGGTCGCCGGCCGCGGTGCCGAGGGCGAAGGTGAACAGCACGGCCAGCCAGTAGAAGGACTCGCGGCTGGTGGTGTCGATGCTGTGGATGGACAGGGTCCGCTCCCGCCGGTACCAGACGACGAACACGACGGCGAGGACGATCCCGAACACCGTGGTGGTCGTCTCCAGCGGCACGCCCATGTTGTCGGTCAGGTTGTCGCTGATCAGGGTGCCGACCACGCTGATCAGGGCCACGGCGAGCCAGTACACGCCCGCGCGGTAGGCGGTGGTGCGGAACTGGACCACCAGGACGACCGCGAGAAGCGCGCTCATCAGCACCGAGACGCCGGTCAGGCCGAGCCCGGCCTTCTCGTTGAGCAGGTCCGCCGCGGTCTCGCCGACCGTGGTGCACAGCACCTTGATCACCCAGAAGTACAGGGTGATCTCGGGAACCTTGTTGAGGCGGAGGCGGTGAGGGTGCGGGCCGGGACCGCCAGCCCAGCGGTCGCCTGAACGCATCCTGACTGCGCGTGCTGATCACCAGCCCCACACGTACCTTCCGAGAAGGATGCCCTCATGTATACGCATCTGCCCCACCCGCACATACCGGCGTCCCGTCCCGCTCCTGCCCTCGTGTCGGAAGAAGGCCGCCGTGAACGCTCCCGCTGTTTCCCACTCACCTGTTGACCGTGCGACGAACTGGCTGCGCCGTCGGCTCGGCCGCGCCGTCCTCGTCTCCTATGCCGCCGCTCTGCTCCTGCCGGGGCTCGGCCTGTGGTTACGCCGCCCGCACGCCGTCCCGCTCGGTGGACCGGCCCACCTGACCCTGCACACCACCTCGCTCCTGCTGTCCCTGGTGCTCCTGTCGGCCGGGCTCCAGGTACCGGTGCGCGCGCTCGGACGCACGCTGCGGCGCCCCAAGGCCATGCTGGCCGGACTCGCACTGCATCTGGCGATCCCGCTGCTCGTCGTGCCGTTCGTCGCCCTACTGCTGCGCGGCACGCCCGACTCCGACGGCGGTAGTGGACTGCTCACCGCGATGATCCTGATCGTGGCGATGCCGGTGGCCGCCGGCGCCACCGTATGGACGGCCAAGGGCGAAGGCGACCAACCGACGATGGTGGGGCTCGTCCTCGGCTCCACCCTTCTCAGCCCCCTCACCACACCACTCCTGCTGGCGGCCCTGGCACCGCTGCTCAGCGGCGGCTACGCACGGACGCTCACCAGTACGAGCGGCTCCGCCCACAGCGGATTCACCCTCGCCGCCGTTGTCCTGCCCTGCGCCTCGGGTCTCCTGTGCGCGCTCGTGCTGCCGCCGCCGTGGCACAGCCGTCTCCTGCGGGCCGTGGTGCCCGCCGCCCTGGCCGGCTCGCTGGTCCTGACCTACGTCAACGCCAGCGGCGCCCTAGGCTCCTTCCTGGCCCGACCGCGCCCGCTGCTGTTCGCCGCGGCCCTCGGCGTGGCCGCGCTGGTGTGCGTCTTGTCCTTCATGCTGGGCCGGCTAGCCGCCCGGGTCCTGCGACTGGACGCCCCGGTAGCCTCGTCGCTGACCCTGGCCTGCGGCATGAACAACAGCAGCGCGAGCGCGGTACTGATCACGACCTCGCTGCCCGACAAACCCCACCTGCTGCTGCCGGTGCTCGCCTACGGGCTACTGCAGAAGACAGCCGCCAACCGGGTCGTCGCCAGACCGCGGCCCGCGTCCCCCGCGGTGTCCTAGCGCGTCACGCTCGACAGGTCCGCAGCCGGTGCCCGCCAGACGTCCCCGCTGGGGAGCCGCCTTACGAGCTGGAGGTTGCCGGGTCCGGTTCTGCCTCCGGGGCGGAGGAACGCCTGCCGCGCCGGAGGGCAGGCAGCGGTGGCGGGGTGAGGAAGCCCTCGGCGCGGGCGCTGGCCAGGCCAATGCGGGGGATGTCACCGCTCTTGGCGAACAGCAGGAAGCGGGGCTCCCACACGGGCCGGTACTTGGCGTTGGCGCGGTAGAGGGACTCGATCTGCCACCAGCGGGAGAAGAAGGTGAGCATCGAGCGCCACAGCCGCAGTACCGGGCCCGCACCGAGACGGGCGCCGCGTTCGAAGACCGAGCGGAACATGGCGAAGTTCAGCGACACCCGCCGTACGCCCAACTCCTTTGCCCGCGACAGCAGTTCAACGACCATGAACTCCATCAGGCCGTTCTCGCAGGCGCGGTCCCGGCGCATCAGGTCCAGGGAGAGGCCGTGCTCGCCCCAGGGGACGAAGCTGAGCAGGGCGCGCGGTTCACCGTCGGCGTCGCGGCATTCCAGCATCACGCAGCGGCCGTCGCCGGGGTCGCCGAGCCGTCCCAGTGCCATGGAGAAGCCGCGTTCGGTCGGCCCGTCGCGCCAGTGGTCGGCCTTGTCAATCAGCAGCGCCATCTCGTCGTCCGTGATGTCCTCGTGGCGTCGGACGCGCACCGTGTATCCCGCCCGATGCACCCGCTTGTGCGCCTGCCGCACCCCTCGCATGGCACGTCCTTCGAGGGTGAAGTCGGCGATCTCCACGATGGCCTCGTCGCCCAGTTCCAGAGCGTCCAGCCCATGCCGGGCGTAGATGGTGCCGGCCTCCTCGCTCGCGCCCATGACCGCCGGGGTCCAGGCGTGCTGACGGGCCTCTGCCAGCCACGCGTCGATGGCGCCGGGCCACGCCTCTGGATCGCCGATGGGATCGCCGGAGGCCAGGCTGACGCCGCCGACCACCCGGTAGGTGACAGCCGCCTTGCCGCTGGCGGAGAAGATGGCGGCCTTGTCGCGGCGCAGCGCGAAGTAGCCGAGGGAGTCCCGCTCACCGTGCCGGGCCAGCAGGGCGCGCAGCCGCTGTTCGTCGTCCTCGCCGAGCAGGGCGCGACCGCGCGGGGCACGGAAACAGGCGTACAGGACGAGCAGGAAGGTCGACGCGATCAGGATGTTGATGAGGACGTCGACCCAGCGCGGTGCGTGCACGGCGTCGATGCGGTCGGCGAGCGGGCCGACGCTGATGCCGCGCAGCAGGGTGTAGGCGATCTCGTCGGCCGTCGTGGCGCCGGGCAGCTTGTTGGTGGCGGCGACCAGCAGTGTGCCCATGGTGCCGCTGACGAGGAGACCGCCCGCTCCCGCGACGAGGGCCAGCTTCGGGTTGGAGCGGTCCCCGACGGCCGTGAACTCCCCGCGCCCCAGGAGCAGCGCGGCCACGAACAGGCCGGTGAGCAGCAGGGAGCCCCAGTTGGTGACGTGCTCGCGGTACGCCTCCTGGGTCATGGCCAGCGCATAGAGCGCGAACAGTCCGCCCGCCAGCACCAGGTTGAAGATCCACGCGGCCCGTTTGCGGCGCCGCATGACCATGGCGAGGAAGAGCGCCAGCACCGCCGAGACGAGCCCGGCGGTGGCCAGGTACGGGGTGAAGTACTCACCGACGTTGTGCTCGTGGACCTCGTCACGGAACGGCACCGAGACCACCGCGGCCAGGTTGAGCACGGCCATCAGCCGCAGGTACCAGACCGTGGCCGAGGCCGCGCCCCTGCGCAGCCGGGTGCGTGGGCGCGGTGACCCGGCCGGGGAGGGGACACGGTCCGTGGGTGGGTGCTGCCGGAGGCCGGAGGGCGAGAGGTGTGCGGTCACCGTGGAGGTTCACCTCGAAGGGAGGCCGGGGTCACCGGCGTGGACGGGGACGACGGGAAGCCGGGCCGGCGGGCTCGGGTACGTGGAGCTGACGCATGACCTGCGCTGTTCGTTCGACGGCGTACGGTTCGGGTTTCCGGGCGCCGGGGTCTTGCCGGTGGCGCGCAGCATGGTGAGGAACTCGCTCTCCGGAACCGGCCGCCCTGACTGTCGATGGGCAGCCGCGGCACGATCCGTCCCCTGCGCGGCAGGACCCCGTCGACCGCCGCGGTGCGCTCCTGGGGTGTGCGCGCCAGTTTGACCATGTTTGATACGGCTCCTGCAAGTGACCCTACAAACTGTAGGGTAACGACCACTCTACCGACTGTCGGGGCTGTTGGACGGACGATGACGAGAGTCGTGCAGACCGTTAGATTCCACCGCATAAACGGGCATGAGTCGCCGCTCGGCCCGGCTGCGGGACGGGACCGCAGGGGCCATTGGTGGCTGGCAACGGTGGCAGGCGCCTTCGTCCCTGTCCAGTGGGTGGTCGTACGGCCGGGGATGGGGCTGGGCTGGAACGAGTCGGTGTTACGTCAGCCAGGTCAGCTCCCACGCCCCGGCGTCGTTCTTCAGCGCCCCGCGCGCCCGCGGCATCTCGCTGCTTGTGGCACCGGTCGCCGGACGGTCGTCGTCCACCCCGCTCCTGCGGCTCTACCTGGCGCTGCTGGCGGGCCTCGGGCTGTTCCTGGCGCTGCGCGCCTGGCGCGGCCTGTTCCCGGTCCGGATGCTCGCGCTGGGCGGCACCCTGTTCGCGAGCATGTGGGTGACCGACTTCTACGGTGCCCAGACCATGCCCAACTACTGAGTGGCGGTCGACGCCCTGGCAGGCGTCGGCTGCTTCCTTCAGGCCCAGACCGACCGCACCCGGCGTGGTCCGGTGTGGGGGCTGGCGGCAAGCGCCCTGCTGATGGCGTGGATGCAGCCCACGGACGCGGTAAGGGTGAGCCTGCCGCTGCTCTTCGCCCTCGTAGTTGTTCGCCGGTGATGGCACGGGCGGCGGCTCATCGCTCTGGCCGGCGGGCTGGCGGCCGGGGCAGCCGAATGGGTGATAGAGGCATACGTCCGCTTCGGGGACCTGGATCGGCGGCTGTCCGAGGGATCCGACATCCAGGGCGGTCTCGGCTGGCACGTCGCCATCGGTGACAACTGCGCGGTCTGGGCGGGCGTTCGCTGTGCCGCCCGTGCACCGGCGCGAGGCCGACCCCGGCGGTGACGGCCTGGTGGCTCGCCCTGCCGGTGCTGGCGGCCATCGGGCTGGCCGTCCGGGGCCGACGCACGCCGCCCACCGCACTGCCATCGGCCTGCGCGGTGACGGCGGCGATCCCGTACCTGTTCCTCATCGGATACGCCGCGCCCCGCTTCCTGCTGCCCACCTACGCACTGCTGGCCATCCCGGTCGCCGATGCGCTCGCACGGCTCGTCACCGCGCTGGGCAGAGCCTGGCGCCCGGTCACCGTGACGCTGGTGGCGCTGGGCCTGACCGGGCATCTGGCCGTGCAGTACGCGGTGCTGGCACACACCATCCAGCGCACCACCGCCGCCCACAAGGACTGGGAGCGCACCGCCGCCGCGCTAGCCGAGAGGGCGTACGCCCGCCGTGTCTGCTCACCGGGTCGTCGGCCATCCCGATCGCCTTCAACGCGGGGTTCGCCTCCGCCGGCACCCAGGGCCCCAACGCCAGCATCAACGCCGCGACCATCGCCCGGACGGCCCACCGGATGCCGGTCGCCGTCCTACTCCTGCGGCTGGGCGCTGGTACGGCTGGACGGTGCTGTGTACGCCTACATCGCCCCCATCTCATGACCGCTCTCCCACCCCCGCGCCTCACGGCGCGACGTGCCCATCGGCACAACACTGCACTTCCCTCGCTGTCCGCCGCGGCCGGGCACTGGGCTGTCGTCGACGCCGGCATCGAGTAACCCGCACGGCCGACTGCGGGTAGCGGCGGTGCCCCGCTCCTTCGCCTCGCCGCGGCCCTCAGCGCCGTACCCGGAACACCCAGGTTCGGTAGGACCAGAAGCGGAAGAGGGTCCCGCACACGATCCCCATGACCTTAAAGAAGTTGCTCTGAAGGGCCGAATCCCAGCCGAAGTCGTACGTCGCGACGTACAGCACCCCGTTCTCGATGATCAGGCCGACAACGCTGAAAAAACAGAAGAGCGCGAACTCCGCGGCACGCCCCTGCGGGTCGCGGTGCCGATAGGCGAAGTACCGGAAACCCAGGTAGTTGAAGACTATTGCCACGCTGGTCGCAATGACGCTGCACCGCACCACGGGCAGAGACGTCACCGCTCGGCAGAGGTTGAACACGGCGAGATTCACCCCGACGCCCAGCCCACCGACAGCACCGAATCTGGCGACCTCCCGAAGCAGCGGGGAAAGGTCCGTGCGCTTCGTGTCTCGTTCATCCACGGATTTCACAGGACGCACAGACCTCCAGACGTTCGGGATTCGAATTGTCGCGCCCCGAGGCAACCACCCGGACCGCAGGCGCGTACGCGGGTCACCGACCTAGGTTCGCATTTCGATTGTCACTTTCTCATTCGCCGTGACCCTTGTCCGGCCGGAAGGACGACCCCATGAGAAGACTCCCTGTCCTGTCGCGCTGAGCCTGTCGGATTCTCACTGCTTCTCATTCGTGCTGGCGGATTCTCATTGCGTCGCGCGCTGAGCGACGGCGTTTGCCTCGTCCGTGGGGTTTGATCTCATTTTCCTGGTCGGGTTTCTCGTGGTACCTGTCACGGTCGTTTCGGCGGGTACGCGGAGCTCGGGGGTGGCGATGGATCTGGGTCTGGTCGATGTCGAGTGGGCTGACGGTGAGGGCGGCGGGCTGCGGAAGTCCGTGCTGGAGGCGGTGTCCCGGGTTCGGTTCGAGTCGGTGCTCCCGGTACGGCGGTTCACGTCGTACCGCGGGCAGCGGCACTTCACGGGCTGGTACTGGGCGGCGACGACGCAGTCGCTGGTGAGGTTCGAGTCGTGGCTGGAGCGGGACCGGGCCATGCTCCTTGACCATGACCGGAGGGTGGTGGGGGCTGGCCTCCCAGCCGTTCCGGGTGACATGGCAGGGGGAGAAACGCCGGGTCTCGCATACGCCGGACTACTTCGCGCGTCTGGAGGACGGCTCGGGTGAGGTTCCCGTCCTGCTGTGGAGACCGTGACCGGAGGGATAGTTGGGGTCATGGCATCCAAGAAGCGCCTCTACGATGCGGAGTTCCGCGAGGGGGCGGTACGGATCGTGATGGAGACCGGGAAGTCGATCCCGGAGGTGGCTGCGGATCTGGGCATCCATTCCGGGACACTGCACAGCTGGGTGTCGCGGGCGAGGCGTAACGGGTCACCATCGTCGGACCGGCCGGTGGCCGAGGCGTCGCCCGGTGGTCGGCTGCGGGAGAGTGACCGCGCGGAGCTGGACCGGCTGCGGGCCGAGGCCAGGGAGAAGGACAAGCGCATCCGCGAGCTGGAGATGGAGCGTGATGTGTGCAAGCGATTCGTGGCCTTGTGGGTGAAGTAGCTGACGCGGACCCGGCCGTGGCGGTCGGGGTGATCAGCAGCTGCAAGGCCGAGCAGAAGATTCCGTACCGCACCGCATGTCGGGCACTTGGGGTGTCGGAGTCGTGGTTCTACAAGTGGCGCGACCGCGGCGCGGGAGATGCGCCGGCAGCGTCTGGCGGAGGAGATCGAGGAGATCTTCCGGGGCTCGGGCGGCACCTACGGCTCACCTAAGGTGTTCATCGAGCTGATCCGCCGGGGCTGGCGGGTGTCGGTGAACACCGTCGCCAAGCTCATGGCCGAACTCGGCCTGGCCGGACGGAAGATCCGAAGGCGCCGGGGCCTGACCCGGCCCGGGAAGCGGGCGGCGGCCCCGGACTTCGTGCGCCGGGACTTCACCGCCGAGGAACCGGACCTTGTCCGGGCGGGCGACTTGACCGAGATCGACACCGGCGAAGGCAAGCTCTACCTCGCCACCGTCATCGATCTGTTCTCCTGGCGGCTGCTCGGCTACGCGATGGGGGCACGTCATGATGCCGAGCTGGTGGTGGCCTCACTCAACATGGCTGCGGCCACCGGGGGCGGCAACGTCCGCGGCGTGATCATGCACACGGACAGGGGCAGCGAGTAGTGCTCGCGGCGCTTTCGCCGGGCCTGCCGGCGACTGGGCGTGACCCAGTCCATGGGCAGAGTCGGATCTTGTTTCGACGCCGTGAGCGAGGCGTTCAACAGTGTGCTCAAAGTCGAGTACGTCCACCGGCACACCTTCACCACCCGCACCGAGGCCCGGATCAGGATCGCCACCTGGATCACCGACTTCTACAACACCAGGCGGCTACACAGGGTATGCGGGTTCAAAAGCCCGATCGACTACGAACGCGAATACCGAGCCACCCTCGCCGAGGGACTGGCCGCATAGATCGTCTCCACACTGCGAGGGGATTGACAGATAGAAGCACCCCCCGGGTTGGAGGCGGCCGCGTACCGAATCGTCCAGGAGGCACTGCCCAACGTGGTCAAGCACGCGGGCGCGAGCGCCGCGCACGTCACCGTCGCGTACGGACCCGGCGAGCTGACGCTCACGGTGATCGACGACGGCAGCGTCCGGCCGGTCCAGGGCCGCTCCGGGCACGGGCTTGTGGGGATGCGTGAGCGCCTCGCCCTCTACGGCGGCACCCTGCAGACGGGGCCGACCACGACGGGCGGCTTCCGGGTCCGGGCCGGCATCCCCGTAGACGGCCCACAGCCCACCGCCGACGAGCGGGAGCGGCCGTGACCATCCGAGTTCCTGGTCGCCGACGACCAGCAGCTGATCCGCATCGGCCTGGCGGGAATAGTGGACACCGCCCCGGACCTCGAGACGATCGGCAGCGTCGCAACCGGACGGGACGCCGTCGCGGCCGCCCCGAACACCGGCCCGACGTCGTGCTGATGGACGTCCGGATGCCCAAGATGGACGGCATCGAAGCCACCCGCCGTATCACCACCGCCGGCCACGCCCGTGTCCTCATGCTCACCACCTTCGACCTGGACGAGTACGTCTTCGGCGCACTGCGCGCCGGGGCCAGTGGCTTCCTCCTGAAGGACGCACCGCCCCTTGACCTGCAGTCCGCCCTCCGCACCGTCGCCCAGGATGAGGCCCTGCTCGCGCCACGCGTCACGAAACGGCTGATCGCGGCATACGTCAACAGGCCGGCACAGCCACCGCAGGGCCAGGAACGACCGCGTCTGCCCGAGGCCGTCACCACCCGTGAACACGAAGTGCTGCTGCTCGTCGCCGAAGGGTTCACCAACGCCGAGATCGCCGAACGGCTGTACATCGGCGCGGGCACGGTGAAGACCCATGTCGCCCGACTGCTGACCAAACTCGACGCCCGCGACCGCGTCCAACTCGTCATTCACGCCTACCGCAGCGGCCTCGCCGACTAGTCCGGCTTCGCCTTCCATCGGCCGTGGAAGGCCAGGATCGTGAGACACGATGCCCTGGCCCGCAAACGAGAAAAGCCGCTGACACCCAGGCCTCTTCCTGACCGGTAGCACCCCGGCCACTTTCACCTTGCTTGTCCTGGTCCGCCGGGACAGCGTGACGCCGCCGAGCCGACGAACAGGCAACGGCGCACAAGCCCGGGAACGCCTCCCACTCGCCGATCGTCTACAGTGCGTCGAACGTCTACACCCTTGTAGTCATTCGTATCCGCCCGTTCCCCTGCGTCAGGTGGTCCGAGGGAAAGGGGCGCTGCCAGTGGATGAGCGCTCCCCTTGGGGCACGGCACCACGGTGACTCTGGCGCGCTCCACGCGGAGCGGTGCCGCGGCGACTCGTCGCCGGCCGCCCGGCGGCGTGTCCGTCGGCCATGGTCCACGGGCCGCTCGAATCACTCGTCTCGGACACGACCCGTCCGGCCGGAGCACCTGAGGGAGACCATGCGTCACAAGATATTGGTCGTCGAGGACGATCACGTGCTGCTGGACGTGCTGCGCCGTGGGCTGCACGAGGAGGGCTTCGAGCCCGTCCTCGCCGCCGACGGTGCCACCGCCCTGCGGCTGGCCACCAGCGACATCGCGGCGGTTGTCCTGGACATCGGGCTGCCCGACGCGGACGGTCGGGACGTGTGCCAGGCGCTGCGCGCCAACGGCTTCCTGGCCCCGGTCATCTTCCTGACCGCCCGGCAACAGCTCGCGGACCGGCTGTCGGGGTTCTCGGCAGGCGGTGACGACTATCTGGCCAAGCCCTTCCATCTGGCCGAACTCACCGCCCGGCTGCGTGCGTCCGTGAAGCGCGCTGCACCGGCCGCGGCTATAACGGCCGGAGACCTGACTCTGGACGCGGTCGGCCACCGCGTCACCGTGCACGGCACGACCGTCGCCCTGTCCCCCACGGAGTTCCGGCTGCTGGCCGCACTCGTCGCCGCGGGCGGGAGCGTCGTTCGGCGCCGCGAACTGGTCGCGGCGGGCTGGCCGGAGGGTGCCCAGGTCAGTGACAACACGCTTGACCAGTACCTGACCCGGCTGCGGCGGAAGCTGCGTGAGGCCGGCAGCGCGCTGACCATCGGCACGGCGCGCGGGATCGGACACCGCCTTTCGTGAAACGCCTTGTCCTCAATCAGCTTGGAGGAACAGCGGGCGGCCGAAGCCATTGAGACGCAGGCTTCGACCGCCCGCGCGAGTCCGCGGACAGGCCCGGGCTGACACAGGCGGCCGCCTGCACCGACCACAGCTCGTCGGCGGGTGCCCAGGCCGCGCGGTTCTCGGCGCGGCCCCGCACACTCGACCCGTCGCCGGGCGCAGGGTGTCTGTCAGCCCATGTCCGTCAGGAGGGCGTTCAGTTCCTTCTCCTGCTGCGCAGGCGGCATCGGCGGATTCGAGTGGTCGATGCCGAAGGTCCCCAGCACCTTGTCCATCCGGGCATCGATGGAGGTCCAGCCGGTGTTGTCCAGCGGCTGCAGCGATGCCTGGTCGGCGTCCCACAGGTCACGCAGCGACTGGGCGGCCGTGTGCGCTCCCTTCGCGTTCCCTGAGCGTGCGTCCTTGAGCGAGGTCGAGGCGAGGTTCTTCAGCGCGGCGACCTTGGCGGGCGGGAACTTCTTTACCGCCTGGCCGGGAGCCATCTGGACGGCGGAGGTGTTGTCGGCCTCCGGCGCCGGGCCGGTGTGCGGCTGGCTGTGGGCCCAGACCAACAGGCCCATGGTGGCGACGGCGAGCAGTCCGAAGCCGGCCAGACCCAAGCGCTCCTTTCGCAGGTCGCCGGTGGCGTGGGTGGCGTGGGCGGCCTCGTAGGTCTCGGTCACGTCCGAGCGTGTCACCGTCAGGTAGACCACGGTGGCCAGGATCAGGCCGAGGAAGATCAGGCTGGTGGTGAAGGTGCCCAGCGCGAGGCCGGTCGGCTCGCCCGGCTGGGCGACCTTCGGGGAGGCGAGCCAGTCGCCGATGTTCGCGCCCAGCGGGCGGGTCAGGATGTAGGCGAGCCAGAAGGACAGCACCGGGTTCGCGCCGAACTTCCACAGCAGCGTGATCGCCGCGATGAGGCCGAGCGGCAGCATCACCGAGGCGCCCGGGCTCCAGCCGGTGAGCTCCAGGGTCCAGTCCCCGGTCGCGGTGCCGAGCGCGAAGGTGACGAGAACCGCGAGCCAGTAGAACGACTCACGCGGAAGCGTCGTGACCGAGTGGATCGAGAGGGTGCGCTCGCGCAGCCACCACACGCCGAAGACCACGGCGAGCAGAACCGAGAACACGGCGGAGCTGATCCACAGCGGCACATTGAGCTGGTCGGTGAGGATGTCGGTGTACAAGGTGCCCGTGACACTGACAACGACGACGGTCAGCCAGTACGGGAACGGGACGTACCGCTTGAGTCGCATCTGGACGGCCAGGACTACGACGAACACCGCGGTGAAGATCCAGGCCGTGTTCACCAGGCCGACGCCCAGCTTCATGTTGATCCAGTCGGCGAAGCTCTCACCGACGGTCGTGCAAAGGATCTTGATCACCCAGAACCAGATGGTGACCTCGGGGACCTTGTTGAGCATGAGGCGCCCGCTGCGTGGGCGTGCTTCTGTTGTCGTTGTCATGCAGGGAGGCTTGCGGAGGGAACCTGCAAGCAACCTGACTACGTGGCCGCCTTCGCGGCCGGGAGTGTCACCTCGACATGACCGCGGCCGTCCGCGATCGCCCGGACCTCCACACCGGCCGAGGCGGCGATACGCCGGACCACCGGCAGCCCCAGCCCGTACCCGCCGCCGCCGGTCACGCCCGCTTCGAAGACCCGGTCGACCTCAGCGGGATCGAACCCCGGGCCGTCGTCCAGGACATCCACCACGATGGCCTCGCCCTGGTTGCGCGCGGTGATCCACACACGGGACTTCGCGTGCCGCAGGCTGTTCTCCAGCAGGGGTGACAGCAGTGACACGGCGACGTCGGGCGCCAAAGCCACCTCGAGCTTCGCCGGGAAGGCGACCTCGACCGCGCGGCTGCCGATCGCCTGCTGCGCTGCGGAGCGCAGATCGCACCGGGTCCCCTCCTCCGTCCGTGCGCGCGCTGCGCGCAATATCGTCGTGATCGCCGCGTTGAGGCGGTCGACCTCGCTCAGCACCACCTCCGGCACCACCGGCTCGCCGGACAGCTGCGCCAGCTGCGCCTCGCCCCGCAGGACCGTGAGTGGTGTCCTCAGCTCGTGGGCGATCTCGTCGGTGAGCCGGCGCTCGTCCGCCAGCGCGTTGTCGACCCGCTCCAGGAGGCGATCCAGGGTCTGTCCCAGTTCCCCGAACTCGTCACGGGGGACTCCGAGGTTGAAACGGCGCCCGGGCTCGTGATGGCCCCAGTCGTCGGCGAGGGCGGCCATCTCGTGCACGACGCGCAGCGCGCGGTGCACCACGAGGTGCGCGACACCGCCGGCGAGGAGGATCGTGAGACCGCCCAGAATCAGCGACAAGGTCAGGCTGCGCTGCTCGGACGTCTCGTAGGGGGTGAGGTCCACCCGGACGATCACCATGACGTGGTGGCCGCCGGTCGGAACCGGCCGCGCGAACAGGAGGTAGTCGCCGACGGTCGCGGTCTGCGATCGACCCGAGTCCGCCAGTTCCTCGACGCGCCCGACCACGCTCGGCGGCACGTTCCCGTCGACAAGACGGCCATCGGCATACACCCAGGCGACCTCGTCCAGCGCCTCGCTGCTGTTCTCCGTGAGCACGACACGGCCGTCCTTGACGCTGACGTTCGCCGCGACCGCCTCGGCGCGCGTACGGGCCAGATCGTGCGCGTCGGCATCCGTCACCCTGCTCAGCAGCACGTGCGAAACCACCACCAGGATCGCGACCACCGCGGTGGCGATCAGCACGGTGAGCGCGACGACGCTTCGGCGGAATCCCGTCACTGCCATCGGTAGCCCACGCCGCGGACGGTCGCCAGCCGCTCGGCCACGCCCAGCGGACCGAGCTTGGTCCGCAGCCGGCGCACATAGGAGTCGAGGGTGTTGTCGCTGACCTGGGCCCCGTGCGGCCAGCCGGCGGCGACGAGGGCGTGGCGGCGTACCGCGTCGCCCTGCGAGGCGATCAGGCGGCCCAGTAGCCGGAACTCGGTCGGGGTCAGGCTCATGCTCACCGCATCGTAGGTCACCACGTGTTTCGCCGGATCGAGGACGACCTCGTGCGGTGCGGACGCCACGGTGGCCCGGCGCAGCAGCGCCCGGACACGGACCAGCAGTTCCGGGATGTCGAAGGGTTTGGTCATGTAGTCGTCGGCGCCGGCCTCGAAGCCGCCCACCTTGTGATGCAGGCCGTCCAGGGCGGTGAGCATCAACACCGGCACGTCCACGCCGCGAGCCCGCAGGGCCAGGCAGACATCGCGACCGTCGGCGTCCGGCAACCCGAGATCCAGGACGACCAGCTGGGGCGCCGGAGCGAGCTGCCGCAGCAGGCTGTCGGCCGTGGCGGCGACGGAGACGGTGTGGCCGTCGTGCTCCAGGGCGCGCTTGAGGATGCCGCGGACCGCCGCGTCGTCTTCGCACACCATGATGAAAGCCACGTGCTGACCCTAGATACTCGCGTTCCAGTTCTCCATCCGCCCCGATCAGCCACGCGACGCTCGGGCGCCACCGGCCGAGCCGCAGCGGGGGCTGCCGCGGAAGGATCACCATGGGACATGGACCGTATGCAGGAGTACTTCGACGCGATTCCGCCGGGTCACCGCCTGCTCTTCGCCTGGGTGAGCGGGCTGATCCTCATGGGATTCCCGCAGGCGAGCGTGGCACTGCGGTACG
Source organism: Streptomyces sp. NPDC001100 (assembly GCF_053598575.1). NCBI lineage: Bacteria > Bacillati > Actinomycetota > Actinomycetes > Kitasatosporales > Streptomycetaceae > Streptomyces > Streptomyces sp. NPDC001100. The sequence goes on along the minus strand of NZ_JBSFKO010000070.1, from coordinate 6,290 downwards.
AAATGCCTACCCAACGGGTCGAAAGCGCTGGCCGCTCCGCCCCACACGATGCAACTCCCTTGAAGCCAGGAAATGAATCGACCCAATCTCGTTCCAGGGAGACGGCACCGTCATGGCCCTGAGCGTCCTGCCCATCCGCAAACGACGCACGCTCTGGTAGGTCGTTGCCGTTTCCACTCGAATGCCTCCTGCTCCGTTCCCGCTCCGTTTGAGGCGGCCTGACCGGCGAGATCGCCAAGCAGCACCTCACCGGCAGCACCACGATCACCCTCTCCGCCAAGCACGGCCAGTCGCCCACTGACCCCAGCGCGCTCACCCGCACCGACGACAGCCCGCTGCTGGACAGCCCCGGCGCCGCCGACCTGGTGACATACGCTGTGGACGACGCCATGGTCCTGTGGCTCTCCGACCGCCACCGCCTTCGCCAAGACCTACAACCGCAGCGGACTCAGCAAGGTCTACGCCAGGAAGGCCACCGCCGACCACTTCCACGTCAAGCCCGGCGCCGCCCGGGTCCCGGACCTCTCCGGTGTCGCGCAGTACGGCGTCGTCTACACCGGCGGCTTCCTCGGCCTGCCTCCTGTAGGCCGTACGCGAGGAACACACCATCGTGCTGCAGATCCACTGACCTTTTCGGTGCGTCCCGGCCGCGTCAGGCCCGGGGCGCGATCAACAACTCCGCCTCAAGGCTCGTCTCGGGGAAGGTCACCTCCGGCAGCAGCACGTTGGCCCGGCCGGAGCACGCGATCACCCCCATCTCGGCGGTCACAGCCTCCTTGCACATCACCGGATGTTCCGCCGCCTGCGGTCCGACAAGTGGCCCTCGCACAGCAGTTGCGCATTCGATGACGCAAGCGCTCCGCCTACGAGATCCTCGACGGCCCCTCGGGCACCGGCGTGCGGACGGGTCTCACAAGATGCTCCGCGATGGTGTCGCGCGCATGGTGGAAGCGGACGCTCTGAACATCGGACCGCTTTCTTATGAGGCTCTCACCTCATCTGGCCGAACTTGGAGCGCCTGCCACTCTCCTACATGATGTAGTAGCTGAGTATGGAGAAGGCGCATACGGCCGCCCACACCGTTGACACCGGAGTGCTGCGGCGCGACTCACGCCCACAAGCCGCCGCCCAAGCACGGGCGTCCAACGACGTGGACAACCCACAGCAGTGGCACCGGGGCATGACGCTGATCGGCACGATCAGCCTGTTCATCGGCACCCGCTCGGCCTGGACCCAGGCGATGCTCACCCATCCGCCCGTCGCCGCGGTCATCTCCGTCTGCTACGCCGGGATCCTCGCGTGCGGGGTACTCGCGCTCACCGTTCGAGGCCGGCGCGCCCTGGTCCGGGTGGACGCCGCAGTTCTCGTCCTCGCGGTGGTCTTGGTGGTCTGCGGCTACTGGCTGAACCACATCGGCACCGACGAGGGCGTACTGACCGCGCAGGCCGCGGACCAGATCACGCACGGCCGCCCCGTCTACGGACAGCCCTGGCCCTGGTTGTTCGGCACGTCCAACTCCGGCCTGACCAAGACGATGTCCGGCTCGGCGGACTACACATACGGCTATCCACCACTGACCGCCCTGCTCACCGCACCGGTCCACGCCCTCCTGCACACGTCGGCAGCGGCCACCATGGTGACCACGGGGGCGCTGATCGCCGGAACGGTCACGCTGTGGCTGCTGCTGCCCGCCCCCTGGCGGTCAGCGGCCACCGCCGTGTGCCTCGGCCTAGGCATCCTCCCCGGCTACGCCCGCTCCGGCTACCCGGCGATCGTCGCCCTGGCCCTGCTGATCCCGGTGGCGGTCTACTGGCCGACCACCGGAGCGGGCGGACGCCTGGGAGCCAGCGGTGTGCTACGGGGCGCGTGCCTGGGCGCCGCCTGCGCCGCCCAGCAACTGGCCTGGTTCTTCGCCCCGTTCCTGCTGATCGGCCTGTACGCGGTACGGCGCGGCGAGCTCGGGTGCCGTTCCGCGACGGCCGTGGTGGCCCGTTTCGCCGGCGTCGCGGCCCTGACGTGGGCCGCCGTCAACGCCTACTTCGCCGCGCAGGGTTTCTCCGCCTGGCTGCACGGGCTACTGCTGCCCCTCACGCAGAAGGCGATCCTGCACGGCCAGGGCCTGATGGGCATCTCCTACTACTTCACCGACGGCAGCAGCAGCCTCGACTACTACTCCTACGCCAGCGAGCTGCTCCTCATCGGTCTGCTCGCAGCAACCCTACTGTTCGTCCGGCGCCTGGGAGCGGCGCTGACCGTGCTGCCCTGGCTGTCCTTCTACCTGGCCACCCGCTCCCAGGACGGCTACTTCCTGATGATGACCCCGCTGTGGCTGGCCGCCGCCGCGACGGTCCCCGCCGCGGCCCTGGCCCATGCCTGGCAGCCCCGTATCCCCCGCGTCACCGGCCGCCCCGCCAAGGCCACCGTGGCGATGGCGCTGCTGACCCCGGCACTGCTGTGCGCCTGCGTCGCCGCCGCAAGCCCGCCGCCGCTGCGTATGGCGCTCACCCCGCACCTCACCGGTCGGTCCCACCCCGCCGTCACCTCCGTCACGGTTCGGACGGTGAACACCACCGGGACCGCCCTCACCCCGCACTTCGCCAGCCGCGTCGGCCAGGGCGCCTCCAACTGGTGGACCATCACCTCCGGCCCCGCCACCCTCGCCCCGCACACCACCGCCGTATACGTCCTACGACCGCCCGGCGGCCACCGCGCACTGCCCGGCGCGCACCGGCGCATGTACCTGATCGCGGTGACCGGAACGCCGATGACGATCAGCACCGCCCGCATCGAGGTCACCTTCTAGCTTCCGAGCCGGTGGGGGGCAACCGAACAGAGAACTCGGCGCAGGCTGGGGGGGCGGCGATCCAGGGACGACCACGTGGGCGGTGGCCATGCGCACGATCGGCCCGAAGGGCACGATCACTGCTCCTGGGCGCGAAAGTCACGGCCCACCCACCGAGCAGGACGCCCTTCGCCCCCCGCTCGCCTCCCCCGGCCGGAGGTGCCCTCCGGCCGGGTGACGTCATGTCGCGCGACTACCAGACGCGCCCGACTCGGACACCCGGGCTCGTGAGTCCGTCCACCGAGGTCCCACAGTCGCGCGCCCAGCCGCAGTGACTACGCCAGAGGCAGGGCGGGGCACCGACGCTCCTTCCGTTCGGCTTCCGGTGTTTCGGACAGTTCGTAGGTCATGGGGCGTGACCCTGCCATCGGTCACCTGAACGCATCCTGACTGCGGCGGCACGGCTACCGCCCGGAACTCTGACGCGTCCCGGCGGGGTGGAAGCGTGCGGGTTCGCCTTCCGGGGTGGTTCGGCGGTGTCGTGAATCGATCAGCGCGACGACTCCCGCAAGGAGAATCCCGAGGACGAGGCTGATGGGCCAGGTCCCCCATTGAAGTCCGTCCCCATAAGGGACGGGTACGGAAAGCCAGTCCGCGACGGAGGCGCCCAGGGGGCGGGTGATGGTGTAGGCGAACCAGAATGCCAGGACTTCGTTGAGACCGAACCAGCGATAGCCCGCCGCCGGAATCAGAATTATACCCAGGAAAACAAAGGACGCGGCCAGGGTGCCGAGTCCCAGGGTCACGGCCGCGAAATCGCCTGCGGCTGTTCCCAGGGCGAAGGTGCACAGCACGGTCAACCAGTAGAAGAGCTCCCGCAGCCGGTTGTCGATGCTGTGCACGTCCAGGGTTCGCTGTGTGGCGTACCAGGCGGCGAAAACGCCGGCCTGGACAGCCACCAGCATCAGCGTGGAGGCGTAGAGCGGCATCTCCAGATCCTTGTTCAGGAAATCCGCCGACATCGTGCCGAAAATACTGACCGCCGTCACCGCGAGCCAATAGACCCACGGAATGTATCTCCTCGTGGTGATCTGTACGGCCAGGCATGCGAGGAGTAGACCGAGCCCCAGCAACATGGCGAGATGCTGTCCGATGGAGTCGTTGAAGAAGACGTAGTCCGAGAAGGACTCGAATCCGGTGGTGCACAGTTTCGCAATCCAGAAGACGCGGGAGATCTCCGGTACTTTCATGACCGTGGCGGCTGGTCGTGTTCTCATTTCGCGAGGCTAAAGGCGCCGCGGGGACAGGCACATCGGACAATGGTGGTCACTTTCCGGCGGATGTAAGACCTTCGATCGACGCCCCCGGCGCCGCCCTTCCGTAATGCCGGCTCGGTGAAGCGCCTCCAGCCGACGCGCCGACTGCCGCGGGACCGCCCCTCGCTGTCGCTCGTCCTACTCCTCGGGCCGCCCGTACTGTGCGCCGTCGCCGCGTCGCACGGGTTGCTCTACAACCGGTCCGGCCTACTGGACTGGGTACTGGCGATCGCGGTGATCTGCCCCCTCCTGCTGCGCCGCCGCGCTCCGGTCGCCGTGTTCTGGTTCTGCTGGGCCGTGGCGATGGCGACCTGGGCGCTCGGTACGGTCTCGTTCTCCGAGTTCGCGGTGCTGGTCGCGCTCTACACGGTCGCCGCCCACCGCGGGCTGCGGCACTCGCTCGGCGCCGCCGCGGCCCTCGAACTCGGTGTCGTCGTGGTCGCGGTGCGCTTCGCCCCGGCCGCGAGTGTCAACGACTCCTTCGTCATCCTCAGCGGGCTGGGCGCGGCAGCGTTCTTCTTGGGCACCACGGTACGGGCGCAGCGCCGCTACCTCGACTCCATCGAGGACCGCACGGAGCGCCCGGAACAGGAACGCGCCCAGCAGGCGCAGCTCGCCGCGGCGGTCGAACGCACCCGCATCGCGCGGGAGATGCACGACATCGTCGCCCACGGCCTGGTCGTCGTCATTGCGCTCTCCGAAGCCGCGGCCGCAACCACGGCGACCGATCCGGAAGGCGCCCGCGGGAAGATGCTCCAGGCCGCGTCGACCGGTCGGCAGTCCCCCGCCGGAATGCGCCGGGCTCCTCGGCGTCCTGCGGGCCGACGACGGTGGCGAACGGGCCCCGCAGCCGGACCTCGGCTCGCTCAAAGCCCTGGTGGACCAGATCCGCGATACCGGCCTCGACGTCCGGCTGACCGAGACCGGCGACCCAGAGAGTCCCTGAGCGCGGAGGCGCAGACGACGGTCTACCGGATCCTCCAGGAGTCACTCACGAACGTCGTCAAACACGCCCGGAACGCGTCGACGGTGGACATCGTCCTGCAGTGCCGCGGTGACCTGGTCGGCTTCAGCGTCACCGACGACGGCGGTACGGTCCCCTGGAAGCGGCGCCCAAGCACGTTCCGGCAACGGATTGACCGGAATGCGGGAACGGGTCGCGATGTTCGACGGCGCCCTCCGGGCGGGACCCACCGGCTCCGGATGGGCCGTCTCCGGTGAACTGAAACTGGGAGAACCGCGATGACCGTCTCGGTCCTGCTCGCCGACGACCAGTCGCTCGTCCGCATGGCCTTCCGCAGCCTCCTCGACACGATGCCGGACATCGCCGTCGTCGGCGAGAGTGCCGACGGCGCGGAGGCGGTCGAACTCGCGCGGCGCACCCAGCCGGACGTGGTACTCATGGACGTACGGATGCCGGTCATGGACGGCATCTAGGCGACCCGCCGCATCACCTCCAGCACGGCCTCGCGCGTCCTCATCCTCACCACCTTCGACCTCGACGAATACGCCTTCGAAGGCCTCCGCGCCGGAGCCTGCGGATTCCTCCTCAAGGACGTCGTACCCGCCGTACCGCAGGCGGCGATCCGGGCCGTGGCCTCCGGCGACGCCGTCCTCACCCCGCGCATCACCCGCGGTCTCGTCGACCGCTTCGCCCAGATGGCGCCCTGGCCCCGCGCAGACGACGCGGGCGCGCGCTTCGCCCACCTGACGGCCCGCGAACGGGAGGTGTTCCACCTCATCGCCGCCGGCCTCTCGAACGCCGAGATCGCGGAACGTCTCTTCCTCACCGAGGCCACCGTCAAGACCCACATCACCCGCATCCTCACCAAACTGCAGCTCCGCGACCGGGTGCAGGTCGTGATCTTCGCCTACGAGCATCAACTGGGCGCGAACAACGGATAGTTGGCGCGATGGACGGACGGGCGGAGGGGTCAGCACGCCGGTGAGGCGCAGGCCTCGTTGGCGGCACCCTCGCGCCCGAAGAGCCGCGCACGCCACCCAGGCCTGCATCGACGACGAGACCGCAGCGGAACCCGTGCCTTGGTGCTACGGCGGATGGCCTACTCTCCACTTCCACGACCACAGGGGGCATGATGCGGTTGAGTCCTCGGAGCAGACGGCTGACGGCAGCTGTATTGACATCCTCCCCCAGCTGAAGCTGGGGGATTCCTGGCTCAGGCTGCCTTCGG